>JBKBWT010000008.1:0-36323 GCA_046314415.1 Saprospiraceae bacterium | reverse complement strand
CACAAATCGAACTAATCCGATGGATATTGATGTTGTAAATTTTATAGATTTTGCAATCTATGAAGAAAAGCAAGATAAAATTGAGCAGAATTTTCGTTTACATGGCGCAAGTAAATTATATCCAAGAGTAGATGCTTATGTAGTAAAGCTCTATCCCAAAAATCATGAACGCTATTGGGTTACCGAATATGATTCCGTATATTGGCAAAACTGGTTTAGCGAAACTCGAAAAAACAGAGCCAATAAAATATATCCTAAAGGTTTTATTGAATTGAAATTTAGTAATTAAATCATTCAAAATGAATACTTTAGAAATTGATAAAAAAATAATTCGAGTGTCAGACATTCTTGAACAAATTGAGAAACTAAATAAAATGATTGATTTTCATCTAAACCAATCAGGCGAAGACAGTATGCGTCGCCAATACGAACACATGCGCCAGCAATTTGTCGAAGAATTAGATGATTTACTGAAGTCCTTTCAACTCACGGTGCAGCCTATTGATAAGGCGGCTTAATTTTTCATTTCTAAAGTTCGGATATACCGAAAATAATCCCGTCCTTTTTTCAAAACGCCCAGCATTTCCCGCGTTGGCAGAAACGGCGCACCCAAACGGTGATTCGCACTCGCAATTTTTTGAATTAATAACCAATGTTTGAATATTTCATACAAAGCATTAAAATACGTAGAATGCTGTGGATCATAGATATGTGTCGGTTCGGAACAAGTTCCATTCAGTTCTATAATCGTAATATCTTTTCCTTGCTTCAAATTATCCCAACTACTGCACTTAATATCAAAACGTCCATAATGAAAACCGGGAATCTGATCCGCAATTTTATCAAATGTTTCTATTAACTGCCTGTCAATCAAATGCATACCACTGATAAACCGCGTTCCTTTGGAATGATTACCAATGACGCCCAGCGGTACCCGCTCACCCGCTGCCGGAATAGTTTTTAATAATTCCGAATGCGTTTCTTTAAGACGATCAAGTTGTAATAAAGCACGAGGGCTCTGCTGCACCAACTCTAATACGGATGATTTGCCATCGCCCGTCACACTCAAAAATTCTTTCAATGTAACGGATGTAATATTCCCACTTTTTTGATTCGGAAAACGATGATATAATATGCCAAATTCGCCGTCTTTCCAGATAAATTCCTGTATAATAAAATCAATCGGATATTTAGTCAGATATAATTTCAGTTCTTCTGGCGTATCTATTTTCTTGACTAGAAAACCCCGAAAACCCAGGTCTGGCTTGGCAATCAAGGGGAATGTAATACCGGCTTCTTCTATTTTTTGAAATGTAAGATTACAATCATACTCCTTTTTTATTAATATCGTTTTCGGGCGATATTGCGCCGGAATTTTCATCGTCGTATCATATTTCGACTCAAAACCAAAACCGCCTGTGTAAATCCCTGGATTCGCCGCCGTAAAAAACGCCGGATGACGTGCACGCAACGCCAGCAAGGGTCCCCATACCCACATGAACCAGTAAAATTTATTCGATGACCAATATTCCCAATTGCGCCAGCGGATTGTATTGGCTTTTTTTTGCAGATTTTCCATCATTCCCCTTTCTAATTGTCAGAATCAGAATTCGCAGGATTAAAGAATTTTCAGGATTATTCCAACATTCCATTATTCCATCACTCCAACAAAACCCTTTTCCATGATAATATTTGCCTGTTTTAATTCATCATGCAATAAATCATGATATATCATACCGGCATTTTTATTACTTTTTTCAATACTCGTAATGCTTACCGTTTGCACCATGTTATTGCGATTCATTACCACATCATTCCAAGGATCACCCTCACCGGCAGTATGATGCCAGTTGAAAATACTTTCTTGCGTATAATTTTGATTATCAATCCATTCCGCAAACCAATTCCGGCGTTTTTGTTGCAGGGTCGCATCATATAATGTCGCCGACGACCAGATATGAAAATCATTTACCTCCAATTGCTTTACATGCGGCTGCACTTCATCCCAGCGCAATTCATATAAATTGCCCCGATCATACATCACCATGGTGAATGGTTCAATATCATAAAAATCAAAATTATGATAAAAATCCGGTGCATTTTGATAATCAAAAAATTGCAATGCCATGATGCCCCGACTCAGGCGGTACGCGGGTTTACGCAAATGTTTTTCAAACGCGCCATTGAGTACACATACTAAACGATTATCATTTGATACCGCAATCCAGGTGCCGCCAGCGCCCGTATCGCGCGGGAACAACAGGTTTTTACTGCCTTCGTCCCACAATGTAATGTTTTCCGGCGAGCGCGCCGCCTGCTCATCGCGGTTGGACGTTAATATAAATTGATCTTTTCCTTTTGGAATATAAGTTACCGTACACATTTTTTTCTACGATGCTGTTGATACTTTTGATGCTGTAGTTACTAGAGCGACAATAGCCTCGCGCAGCGAGAAGCCATAGCATCAATAGTATCAATAATAAATTATGACTTCTTCTTTCTCTTTCCGTTGTAAATCAGGCACTTGCACAGCCTCCGCCGGATAGCCGACCGGAATTAATAAAAACGGTTTTTCATTTTCCGGGCGCTGTAATATTGTTTGTAAAAAATTCATCGGACTCGGCGTATGCGTCAATGCCACCAAACCCGCGTTGTGAATGGCTGCCAGCAACATGCCACACGCCAAGCCCACGGATTCCTGCACATAATAACATTTGCGTTTTTCACCGTTTATGATATCATACGACTTTTTAAATACCACGATTAAATACGGCGCAATTTCCAAAAACGGTTTGTGCCAGTCTGTACCAAACGGGATTAAATCTTCCAGCCATTCCTCGCCCATGCGCCCGTGATAATTGGTGTATTCCTCTTCCTCCGCTGCTTTGCGGATTTCACTTTTGATCGTTGGATTAGAAACAATGCAGAACGTCCACGGTTGCTTATGCGCGCCGGAAGGTGCCGTAGATGCCGCCATCACGACGTTTTCAATCAATTCCCGCGGCACGGGCTTATCAGAAAATTCGCGCACGGTGCGGCGTTTATTTAGTAAATCATAAAAATCTTTACTTCGTTGCAGCATTTCCGCTTCCGAAAATTGCAAAGCATGATATGGAATGAATGTTGGTTCTGGAATCAGAGACATACTTTATCTTAATAATACTGTATTAGTAAATAACCACATCAGCAAATTAGCACAACTTGTCCCGCTGCCTATCGGGATTAATAATCATCATTTACCGCAAAATCATTCTTCCGATACATCCATTTACCATTGGTAAAATCCGGGAAATCAACGCTTTCGCCACCCAGCGCTATGGAAGATTCAGATAATGGTGTAATGGCGCTCCAGGTCACTGCATCATATACATCCTGCGGTGTATTGGTTTTTCTTTTCACCGCTTCGAGGAAAGCATTCAGCACAAACCAATCCATACCGCCGTGCCCGGCGCCGGCTGCGTCGTTGCCATATTTTTTCCAGAGCGGATGGTCGTATTGATCGAGCCATTCTTTCGCGCTTTCCCAGCGATGTTCATTTTTACTTTTGCCTTCAATATAAATCGAACTATTTACATCCATCCAGATGCCTTCGGTGCCTTGCACGCGGAAACCCAATGAATACGGGCGTGGCAGATTGGTATCATGTTGTAATAAAATTGTTTCATCATTTACCGTTCGTATCATGGTTGTCACCACATCGCCGAGTTTGAAATTAATTTTTGCATTGGGATGATCCTTTCCACCGGTTTTTATTACATAATCCTGTAATCCTTTTGCTTTGGACGAGTAAGAAACCAATTGCGTGAAACGATTGCCGCGATTAATATCTGCCATCATTGCCAGCGGACCGATGCCGTGCGTGGGGTACAAATCGCCATTGCGATACACCGAATGCTGCGTGCGCCACTGTGCTTCCGAAAAGCCTTTTTCGTTGAATTCTGCGCCTTTGCCGGGATTGGTTTTGCCATCGTTAAATTTAATATTCCGCAAATCATGTTGATAACCGCCCTGTAAATGAACGAGTTCGCCAAAAATACCCTGCCTCACCATGTTCATCACCGCCATTACATCGCGCCGGTAGCATACGTTTTCCAGCATCATTAAAGGCATACCCGTCCGTTCGGAAGTGTGCACGAGTTCCCAGCATTCTTCCACCGTCATTCCCGTTATTACTTCACAACCCACGTATTTTTTTGCATTCATAGCGTCCAGACACATCTGCGTATGCCATTCCCAGGGGGTGGATATAATAACGGCATCAATATTTTTATTTTCTAATAATTTCCGATAGCCATACGGACCATCCATTATAATTTGCGGCTTCGGTTTTTTAGCTTTGGTCACTAAATTCAATGCCATATCCATCATGGATTGCTGAATATCGCATAAGGCAACGACTTCCACATCATTACGACGGAGCGCCAGATCCAAATGACTTTGACCACGAAAACCCACGCCAATAAAGCCAAGGCGCACTTTTTCATCGGCATTGTTTGCAAAAACGGCGGCAGAAGGTAAAATGGTCAAGCCTGCGCCAGCAATGGTGGTCTCTTTAATAAAGTCCCTACGGGTTTTAGGTTGTTTCATGTCTTGGTATTTTTTACTGTTATTTGTTAATTGTTATTTGGGGCGAGTATAATGTGCCAAATAGCAAATAACGAATTACAAATTTTCAAGGTGTTGAAATGGAGACGGGTAAAATTTTGCCATTAAAAAAGCGATGCCCATTCACACCAAACCACGCCACCCATTCTGCCATTTCCATGCTGCCCAAAGGCGCCACATAGCCCGGAAACGCTGCTTCCAGCATCTCCGTTTGCACCGCACCAAATGCCAGGCAATTTACTGCAATGTTTTGATTTTTAAATTCTTCTGCCAAACATTCTGTTAAGTTGGCTACTGCTGCCTTACTCGCGCTATACGCCGCCAGCCCCGGAAATTTGCTACTGCCCTGAAAGCCACCCATACTACCAATGTTGACAATATGTGCTTTTTTGCTCTTTTCCAAATAGGGCAAGAGCATGCGAATCAATTCCACCGTGCCAAATACATTCGTGGCAAAGGTCTGTTCCCAATCTTTCGAGGTCAATTCCTGAAAAGGTTTATTAATTAATAAGCCGGCATTATTAATTAATACATCAATACAATCTAATTCATTTAGTTTTTGTAATAAAACATCCCAATGGGGGGCAGTTATATCAAATACGACATAACTTACATTGCCCAGTGTGGCGCGTTTTTGCAATTGCTGCAAGCCCGCTTCGTCGCGCGACAAGGCGATGATATGATGCTCCGGGTCTTCTGCCAGGTTTAAAACGGTATCAAATCCAATGCCTTTGCTTGCGCCGGTAATGATGATATTCATAAGTTTGAAAGTTTCGAGGTTCGGAAGTTTGAGGTTTATCGTTTGACGCTTTGGGGCAAATTTTTAGACAACAGGGGCAATCTTTCGTGCCTGTGTGTAAGTTCTTTGTGCGTCCGTGCAGTTTCTCCGTGCTTCCGTACAAGTTTTTTGTCCATCCGCGCTAATTTTTCGTACGTCTGCGCAAGTTCTTTGTGCTTCCGCGCTAATTCTTCGTGTCTCCGCGTAAGTTCTTCGTGTCTCCGCGCAAATTCATCATGCGTCCGCGTAGATTTATTATCGATCCGCGCAAATTCATTGTACGTCCTCGTAAGTTTATCATGCCTCCGCGCAAGTTCACAGTCCATTCGCGCTAATCCTTTGTGCCTCCGCGCTAATTCTTCGTGCGTCCGTGTGAATTGTTCCTACCGCGGCACGTTACGCAGCACTTGTCTGACTGTTTTAAACGCTGTCAAAGTTGCAAAAAATAAGTGCGACCAGCAAACATCTTGATCAAAACCTAAGTTTGTTATTTTTGACTATGGAAAATCGCATTTACTTACGCATTCGCGAAAAGATAAAGGAAACCGCTGCGGCGACTACGCTGGTGCTTGAACCCCTCGAACAAACCTTGCATTATCAAGCAGGACAGTTTATTACCTTGATTTTCAAGCAACTGAGTCCGAAGGAATTTCGACGTTCGTATTCGTTTAGTTCAACACCGGGCGTAGATGCCTTTCCTGCCATTACGGTTAAAAAAATTCCCAACGGTGCGGCGACGCGTTATTTGGTGGATCAAACGCAGGTGGGTGATGTGCTCGAAGCCATTCATCCAGCCGGGCAATTTACGTTACCACCCAGCGATGGTGCGCCTCGCGACGTGGTACTGATCGGTGGCGGCAGTGGCATTACGCCCTTGTTTTCTATTTTAAAACAAGTGTTGCATCAGGAGCCGCAAAGCCGGGTGACTTTGATTTTTGCCAATTCCAATGAGCAAAGTGTCATTTTCCGAAAGGCATTATTACAACTCGCCAGCCAATTTGTCGAGCGTTTACAGGTAGTATATTTTCTAAGCAATACGATTGATTCCATTTTTTATTTGCGGCAAGCCGAAGCACCGGTTACCATTCGGGTAGAACGCCTGAGCAATGCCTTAATTGGTCAGTTGGTTCAACAGCAACTGCATTATGAAACAAGTAAAGCTCAATTTTTTCTGTGTGGTCCTAAGCACTTGATGCTTAAAGCATCGCAAATGTTGCATTATCTACAGTTCGCGGAAAATCAGATACACCAGGAGACGTTTACCATCGTCGAACCCTACCGTCCACCCAGTGCATTGTACGGCGACAGTCAGGTGCAAATTCATTATCGGGATCGCGATTACGATATACTGGTGAAAGGCGGGCAAACCATTCTGGAAGCCGCGGAAGCAGTGGGTTTGGAGCTGCCTTATAGCTGCCGGAGCGGCATTTGTACCACGTGCGCAGGGCGATGTACGCGGGGCGAGGTGGAGATGTTTACGCAAGCGGGGCGGGTTTCTACAGCGCTGAGTAACAATGTGGTGTTTACCTGTGTGGGGTATCCGTTGACGGCGGAAGTTGGTATCAGTATTGGCGTGGGAGGAGGTTAAATTACTGAGGACACTAAAATTTATGTGAATTTTCACCACTGAGCACACTAAGCACACTGAGATGAGGGCTTAAGCCAAATAAAGTGGCGCTACCCATTTGACTGATTCGTGCGCTTTGATAATATTAAATTGCATCACAGAAGTATCCTGTAAATTAACAAAGCTTTGTGTTCTCAGTGTTCTCAGTGGTTAAAATAAAGATAAGAGCACTGAGTTTTTCTTGTGACCATTTATAAATTAGATCGTCTCACAAGGAAAAAGGAAATATGTTTACACAAAAACAAGTGAATTCAATTGCTTACGAGATAGTAGGTTGTGCCATTGAAGTACATCGAGAACTTGGACCAGGTTTACTGGAAAATGTCTATGAATGGTGCTTATTAGAGGAATTGGAACGACAAGGATTTGAGGTACATGCTCAAGTGCAGGTTCCTATTTTATACAAAGGTAAAAGTATCCCTCATCCTTTACGGATTGATTTGCTAGTGGAGCAAATAGTTATTGTAGAAATAAAAGCCGTAGAAAATATACTTCCTGTACATGAAGCTCAATTGCTTAGTTATTTGAAACTATGTAATAAGCCCAAAGGCTTGCTAATCAATTTTCATTGCAATAATATCGTTCAGAAGGGCTTGATTCCCCTTGTTACCGAACAGTTTACATTGCTTAAAAAAGAATAATCATAAAAGCATATAAAAATCTCGGTGTGCTTAGTGCACTTAGTGGTTGAAATAAATCAGCCCTCGTAAATAAAACTTACGAGGGCTCGATTGAATAACTACAAAATTGGATTAGTATATCAAATGCTATTCAGAATCTTGTCTAAACGTTGCCTACTATGGATCTACCTTGAGTATAAACTTCACCGGCAGGGTAAAATACACCTTCACAGGGCGTCCGCGTTGTTTACCCGGCGACCAGCGTTCGGGCATTTCGTTCATCAGTTTGACTACCCGTACCGCCTCTTCACCACAACCACCACCGATTTCGCGTACAACTTGCGCATCTTTCACCGTACCATCTTTATCTACTACAAAGCGCACTACGACTGTTCCTTCGATGTTATTTTCTCTGGCAATTGCCGGATATTCAATGTTTTTATAAATGAATTCCAATAACTTTTTATTGGCGCAGGCTTGTTTGTCCTGAATGGTTGCCAAATCATCACAACCCGGGAAGCGTGGGGCTTCTTCCACCACTTTGAAGATTTCTTCCTCTTCCGCTACCGGAGGCGGCGGAGGCGGAGGCGCTACCACTTTGCGTTCTTCTCTATGCTCCATTATCGGAGCAGCCGATACTTCACTATTCGCATCCACCGATTGATCCACAAAGTCCACATCTTCTACATCGGTCATCACCCCTTCCGGTATTTCCTGAATCACCGGAGGTGGTGGCGGCGGTGGCGGTGGCGGTGGTACATCCTGGGTACGCGGCAGTTCCACTTCAATATCGGTATTTAACATTAAAGCAGCTCCGTCAGGAACTAAGGACTTTTCTGGTTCGGTTGTAAGGTTGAAAAAACCGATGGTCAGAGCCATTACCATCACCAAACTGAGTCGGAATACCATGTCGCGGTACGAAAACACGTCCACATCCGGGTACTTGTTACGGGCTTCCAGCGGCGAAGACCATTTTTTGTCTTTGTACTTTTCGGTGAGGTCACTTTCCGATAAATTGCGGAAATACCTTTTACCAAAAGTAATGAGCGTCGCAATAATGAGCAGCACCACCCCTAAAACCCCGATAACTTCTGTTGCTGAGAATGAAAGATTGCTTGTCATGGCGCTTTTTTTTTGAATAAAAAACGAGATGTTTTTCGTTTGTGACCACAAGTTGCCCCGAATATCAAATTTTTAATATGACGGGTGTCAGCAGTAAAAATGACTTTTGTCAGTTATATTTGGGGATGGGGTGATAAGAGGATGGAATGATAAGGCATATAAAAATGAATACACAACACTATAAATATTTAATTACTGAAGAGGCACTGCGGCTGGGTTTTGCGCATATTGGCTTTGCGAAAGCCGAGTACATGAACGAGGAGGCGCGGCGGCTGGAAGCCTGGCTTAATCAAGGGTTGCACGGCAAGATGCAGTATATGGAAAATCATTTCGACAAGCGCGTGGACCCCACCAAACTCGTGGAAGGCGCTAAAACCGTGATTTCCCTGGTGTATAATTATTACACCGATCAGGTGCAAACCGACCCCACTGCGCCTAAAATTTCCAAATATGCCTACGGCAAGGATTATCATTTTGTGCTTAAAGATAAATTAAAAACCTTATTACATTTTATAAATGAAAACATCGGAGCTGTAAATGGACGCTGTTTTGTCGATTCGGCGCCGGTGCTTGAGCGCGATTGGGCGAAGCGCGCCGGTACGGGTTGGACGGGTAAAAACACCTTGCTCATTCATCCCAAAAAAGGTTCGTATTTCTTTCTGGCTGAATTGATTTTAGATTTAGAATTGGACGAATATGATATCCCGATGAAAGATTATTGCGGCACCTGCACGCGCTGCATTGATGCCTGCCCGACCGAAGCCATTTCGCCGCAGGGTTATTTAGTAGATGGCAGTAAATGTATTTCTTATTTTACCATCGAATTAAAAGAAGCCCTTCCCGATGATTATAAAGGTAAATTTGATAATTGGATGTTTGGCTGTGATATTTGTCAGGAGGTCTGCCCCTGGAATCGCTTTTCCCAGCCGCACCAGGAGCCTGCATTCGAGCCGCACCCCGATTTATTACAAATGAATAAAAGGGAATGGGAAGAAATTACCGAAGAGGTATTTCAAAAAATATTTAAAGATTCGGCGGTAAAACGCACCAAATATCATGGATTGAAGCGGAATATAATGTTTTTGAAGAATGAATAATTAAGTGTCTTTTTGCAAGACGATATTATCCGAATCCAGTTTTTCTTTTGCTAAATGTTGTTCAATATCATTACACAAAATTAAATCTCCATTTTCATTAATAATATTTACCTGATAACCAATTTGTTGCAGCATACTTACCGCCTTCCGATGAGCTGCATTGTGGCGGCTTGGTTCCAAATATTCCAATACAATATAAGGATTTTGCTGTTGTAAAGCTTCCTGTGCGCCTTCCATCACTTTATCTTCCGCGCCTTCCACATCAATTTTTATAATTTTTGGTGTAATATTTTCTTTTAACAGTAAATGATTGATGGTAGTAGCCGGTACTTCAATCTGCTCCGGTTTGAATTTCTGAAACCAATTTTCCTGCTCAAATTGGCTGATATCCATCGAGTTATATTCTGAATATAATACTGGAAACTGATAAAATAATAACTTTTCCGTATTATTTGATACTGCCTGATGATATGCTTTAATATTTGAATAAATGTTTACATTTTTTTGTAATAATTGGAAGGTACTTTTTGATGCTTCAAAAGCATAAACCTTGCCTTGATCTTGCACCAAAACGGAAGCCAATAACGTAAAATAACCAAAATGGGCGCCGATATCCATAAAAGTATCACCAGCCACTAAATGTTGAATCATAAAACGCGCCAGGCGCACTTCCGAAGGGTGTGATTTTCCGCCGGTTAAGTAAATGTCGGTGCTCGCCGGTAATACAATTTGCATTGGAATGCCAAAAAAAGTAGGTATTTTCCGGAGAATACCTTTTCTATTTATAGGATAAACAATTCGTCGATAAGCAATTGCATATATATAACGAACGGGCTGCAAAAGCATCCTACTTAATTTGGATGCTTTTGCAATCTTTTCCACAATATTTAAATTTGCATTTAATTTATTGTTGTTCATCAGTGCTGAATCACAAATTTTTCAACTACTGCTTTGTTCCTTGAAGGTATGACAATATAATAACTTCCGTTCACAAAGTTAGCTGTATTTATCTTAATTATTTCATTAGTATTTATTTTGAACTCACTAACTACTCTTCCGTCAAAAGAATATATGCGTGCAATTTGGGGTTCATTTGTTACCACATTTAAATTTACTGAGATTTCGCTATCACCAGGATTAGGAAAGATTGACAAATCTCTTGGGTGTTCTTCTTTTGATCTAAAATTAAAATCTTTTGAGTTGTTTCTCTCATTAAGAAAAGCTTCTTCTTCAGCTAATGAACAGCAGCCTGGGTCTATACTTTGAACCACTGAATTAGCACAAAAATTCTCTTCCAAGCGATATAAATGAATTTTTTGATTACCTAATAAATCAGATACGTAGAATAGCGTATTGACACTGGTAAATTTCAAGCTATTTGAAGGACTTTGAGTGGGAGGAATTGAATTTGCAAAATTAAAATAAGTATAATTTATATCATTGATAATATTGAATCCATAGAGTTTTTTATCTATCCCAATATAAAGAAGCATATTGTTATTAGGATTATAGGCAAGCCATTGTGATGCTTGTACTTGAGAGTTGATATTTACACCAGCAGCATGTGCAGCATAAGAAGGACTTATTAATGTCCAATTATTATTATAAAATCTAAAGCCATGAACCCTCTGTGCATTACTGTTTGATGGTTCTTTACCTATATAATAAATGCGAGTGTCTGTTGGTGCAATAATTGAGTTAAATGCAGTAACTCCTGGATCTTTAGGCATCACATAATATGTGTAACTGCCATTAGAGTTAATTTGAAAACGACACACATAACCATCTGTGGATATATAATATAAATTTGTAACACTCGGATTTGTAGCCAAACTTAAATTTGCGTTTGCTTGTTTTTGAGAGTTTGCGTTTACATTTGTTGAACCATGGGAAGGGCTAATCAACACCCATTGATTCGTGCTGCTATTCCACTTATAACCATGTACTCTTTGAGCATTACTATTTGATGGTTCTCTACCTACATAATAGATTAAGCTATTCGTTGGGCAAATAATATCTCCTATAGCAATTACTCCTGGATCTACAGGCATCGCATTGTATGTATAT
Organism: Saprospiraceae bacterium; assembly: GCA_046314415.1. Classification (GTDB taxonomy): domain Bacteria; phylum Bacteroidota; class Bacteroidia; order Chitinophagales; family Saprospiraceae; genus JADJNW01. The sequence goes on along the minus strand of JBKBWT010000008.1, from coordinate 24,407 downwards.
GCCCAATCATTGATTATATCATAGCGATAAATACGACCATTTACTCCACGATAAAATAACGCAGTTCCATCAGGCTTTGCTACTAATCCACCTGCCACAGGCTCTTGTCCACTCACATTCCCTGAAGAGTAAGAAGGACTTACAGTTAACCATGCACCATTATATTTAATGTAACCATGAACGCGGTTATCTGATGCCACGTAGTATATTCTATTATCACCAACAAAAATCAAATTACCTTTAACATGTGCCGGATTAGGTGGATTTATTACTTCTTCGTCTGTGAAATTATGCCTTACCCAATTTGTAGGAGACATGTACACACCATTCCAAATATCTCTTATCGTTGACTGCTGGTTGAAACTACTAGAGTGCGCTCTATAGATTGCATCATTTCCACCATTTAGTGAATACATTCTTCGACCAGTAAATTGAAAATGCCCATTTTTATCAAGACATTTTAGTTTATAATAAGTGTATCTGTAAATAGTGTTTCTATAATTGAAATTTTGTCTTGCAAACCATGATATATTATCAAATCCATAAAAATTTGATATTTCAGATATATTTGGGTAACTACATCCTGCATTTGTTGCTATACCTCCATGATCAAATTCGAGTAAATAAGGATTATTTACACAAATCCACCCTAAAGGATGTAAGCCTCCCTTACTTCTTCCAATAATTCCATCATTTGAAAGTTTTTCCAACTTAACTTCCATTTGAGTACTTGAACAATTTCCCGCCTCTGTATAATATGTACCTAATGAATGAAAATCAAATAATAGTTGTCTTTGATGAGTTGGGAGAGGATTTGCAGGATTAGGATCAAAATAGAGTCCTCCTTCCCCCACATGTGCATCACATATTACAACCCCTCTATAAGTTACAGTCGTATTCGTACACGTAAGTTGTGTACCATTTCTACTTACAGCGTAATTTCTTACTTTTTGAAGTAAATCCCACAATAATGCATTACCATTATCTCTTTTAGCCATCAACTCTATGTGCCCGAAATGTAGTGCTTCGCATCCTGCGTTAATATATCTAACTGCTAAATAATAAAACCACATTCTAGTTTCTAATTTAGTTATATCTGGAGTATTAGCTGCATTATCTGAATTGATACCTTCTGGCAATGGGGTGGAATAAAGCATATCCTGTAACCTAAAGTTTCTTGTAACAGGAGTTTGATTAAACGCCTGAAATACCCAAGTTGGAATGCTAATTTCATTCATTACTGTAGATACAAATTCAAAGATAGCCCCTTGACAAATAACTTCTGGATCATTAGCTTTTATTTCACAGATATTTTCTTCAAGTCTATCAAATAAAGCATTAAGGCTGTCCATACTGCCAGCATTTTGCCACCAATAGCCAAGTCTTCCTACAAACTTTGCACCTATATCATCTATCATAGCTATATCTTGCTGTCTTTCTGTCTCTGTAGGTTCATAAAATTCGGTATCTGAAAGGGTTTGCATTGTTATAGCTCTATCAAGATAATTTTCAAGCACTTCTCTGCTCATTGTACCACTGAAAGTATAATTTTGTGCATTAGCAAAGAAAACAAAGTAAAGAAGTGAAGTGAAGAGAAACAGTTTTTTCATGATATGAACGGTTTTTGGTTGTGAATATATTTAGCAAAGGCGAATATATGAATATTATTACTCTTATATGTAATTTTAACACATGGGGAATATTAAATTATGGTTAACTGAAACATGGATTATCAGTTAATTCAAATTTTTAGATTGTAGGAACTCTAATAATGTATTCTTGTATATCAAACCTAATAGCATACCAACCAACAAGCCAGAAATTATAACAATAATATACCCGATTAACCAATTAAAATTTAATATTCCATGAATAAAATCTGCAAAAGCCATTAAGATAAATGTATAAATACAAAGTCGAAGTATTAAACTAATTGGAATTGAGATCATCAATCTCCGACGAACTTCCCATACCTGACCAATAGCGACAAAAGACTGGGTAAGCAGGGCAATAGCTGCCGAACCTAAAGATTTGTAAATGGGAATAAAAATAAAGTTCAAACCTAAATTCAGTGCCACGGCAATAGCAAAAATACGATTTAATTGCTGCAAATTTTGATTGGCAGTTAATAAAGGTCCATATATATAAATGATACAAAAGGGTATAAAGCTGATAATCAGCACACCCAGCACTTCGCCGGAGTAAGACGTCGCCTTATCATATAATGCCAGCATGATTTCGTGCCGATAGATAAAAGTGGCGGTGGCAAGGGTAATGGCGCCGACGAGAATGAGTTGTAAGCTCAATTGCAGTAAATGTTGCACGGGCTGCCGCTCTTTGAGCATACGGGCAAACATGGGCAGGAGCAAACCTGCAAATAAAAAACCGATCATATTACTCGCATCCAGCAAGCGATACGCGGAGGCGTACACATCGGCTTCCAGCCTGCCGTCGGGCAGGAGGCGTTCCACCAGAAAACCGTCGAGCCGCGCGTAGGTGCCCATGAGCATCACGGATAAGGCGTAGGGAAAACTTTGTTTTAAAATCATCCACAGCAGCGCCCGATTAATGCGGAAGCGAATGTTAATCAACTTACTATAAAACGTAAAAAATGCGATGATGACGGTGAGGCTCATGCTGGCGGTTTGAGCATAAACGAACCAGTGAATTTTAAACTGATCAGAAATTTGTAATATGATAAGGCATATAATAATGAGGAATAATTTGTCGAGTACCGAAATCAGGCTATCGGCGCGGTACATCGCCAGTCCGGCAATATTGGAGCGAAAATATAATAATAAAGAATTCAGCATTTGATTCAACGCAATGGGCAATAATAAGGGCACAATCATCCAGGTGTAACCACTCAGCCCCGCTATGATACCCACTATGATAAAATATAATATTGCGAGAATGCTTTTTAATAATAACATGGAAGGAAAATATTTACTCAGCAGGTGGCTATGCTGAGAAATATGGCGGTTATTAAAGTTTTGAATACCGAGATCGCCGAGAATTTGTAAAGTGAGCGTGAGATTAAATAAAGCAAAATACAAGCCATAGTCGCCAGGCGGCACCTCGTTTTGTACCGTACGCTCAATGCCAAAAATGTAGAAAGGCTTGATCAGCAGATTGATACATAGTAGAAAAAGAATATTGAGCAGAAATTCCCGGTTCATGCCATGCTAAGATACCACAATATTCAATTTATTCTTGCTGGGGGTAAGTCTTTAATATTTATATTGCTAGAATAAACTATATTATATAGTAATTAATATTGTAAATAACCGCCATTCGCTTCAATTTCCTGAAATTTTGCCCAGGCTTGCTCGGCGAGTTTATCGGTCAGTTTTTCAATGTAAAAACTACCGGCGGCGGGGTCGATCACTTTATCCGTATGACTTTCGAGTTGCAATAAATGCTGTACATTTCGCGCAATGCGGCGGGTAAAGCTGCTGCTGGCTTCACCCAATGCGGTATTCGCGGGTAGCACGTACACGCGGTCGGCGCCGCCCACCACGGCAGACAAGGCTTGGGTCGCCGCGCGAATCATATTGGTATTTGGATTATTATCTTGCGATTCCGGCGCAAAATGCACTTCGATCAGCGGCATTTCTACCGGCACCTGGTAAGCACGTAACACGTTCGCCCACAGCACTTTAAGGGCGCGCAGCTTGGCAATTTCCACAAAATAACTCGTACTGCTGGCAATAGCAAACTGCATGTGTCGGTTGGCTATTTCCGGGCTGACATTGAATTCTGACAGTTGTGCCAGGTATTCACTGCCTTTGGCAATGGTGAGCGCCAACTCGCTGCTGGTGCGCTCTACACCCGAATGCAGGCGCCGCGCATCTACCTCAATGATGCGGAAATGCGGCATTTCGAGGCTACAAAACTGCACGGCTTCCGCCATTTCGCCGAAGGGTTTGTCCACCCAGTCCAGAATAGCGTCGAAATCAATCGAACCGTTTATTTTCGTTGGATCGATCTCATTGGTTTTCAAATGATTGTAAAACCGCTCCAATAGCACGTACGGATTTTTTCCTGGAAAATATTGTCCAAAGTTGGTCGAAACATATTCTAATTGAATACCCGCGAGCAAGTGAGCGAGTTCGTCGGGCGAAGGTTCACGCCGCAATTCAAACAACAAGGCATTGGCACCACCATTAAGCGCTTCGAGGGCTTGCGTATTGGCATTTTTAATATCCTGCGCTTCAATATATTCGGCAATTTGCCAGGTATTATTTGGCTTACCGCTGGAAACCGGCTGATAATTTTCCGTGAAATCATCGGGGTGATAAAAAGGCTCCACGGTGATGTCCTCTTCCAGTTGAAACTGAAGGTCAGCTAAAGGCTTGCCTTTTAAATCCTTTTCAATTTTGGCGAGCCATTCGGACTTGGTCACGGGAGAAAATTCTGCAAAAAGAAAGGGTTGATTGCTCATAACGCGAGAATTTCGGTCATTCGCTGCAAATGTAGAATTTTTTTAAAGGAAGCCCCATGATTTCTGTAGTGCAATTAGATGATTTAACACATCGGGGGCATTCATTATTAATAAAATCTTGCTTTATTCACCCCGCAAAATTGAAGTTCAAGCTTTGATAATCAGCTTTTTGAGAAAAGTGGCTCCATCTTGTTTTTTCTTGATAAGTCAAGGAAAAAAAGCCTTTCATTTTTGAAAACTATCCAAACTAAATTTTGTTATCTTTGTAATCCGAAAACGAGATTAGATTAAATCTAAATAAACATTCCTTGTATAATGGAGAAAAGACGTTTAATATATTTAGATAACAATGCAACAACACCAACCGACCCGCGCGTGGTAGAAGCGATGTTGCCTTATTTCTATGAAATTCCGGGTAATGCGGCGAGCCGGAGCCACCCTTTTGGCTGGATAGCAGAAGAGGCAGTGGACTATGCCCGCGAGCAAGTAGCAAACCTGATTGGCGCTGATTCCAAAGAAATTATCTTTACTTCCGGTGCGACGGAGAGTGATAACCTGGGCATCAAAGGCGTGTTTGAAATGTACAAGCGCAAAGGCAATCACATTATCACGTTGAAAACCGAACATAAAGCCGTGCTGGATACTTGCGATCACCTGGAAAAACTGGGTGCTGAAGTGACTTACCTGGATGTGGAGCACGATGGTTTGGTGGATTTGGCAAAACTTGAAGCAGCGATCAAGCCTAATACGATTCTGGTGTCGGTGATGTGGGCAAACAACGAAACCGGTGTCATTCAGGATATGAAAGGCATTGGGGAGATTTGCGCGAAGCATGGCGTGTTGTTTATGAGTGACGCGACGCAGGCAGTTGGCAAAATTCCGGTGAATCCGCGTGAAGTGGGCGTGCATATTATGGCATTTACTGCACACAAAATGTACGGTCCGAAAGGCGTAGGTGCTTTGTACGTGAGTCGCAAGAATCCGCGTGTGAAGCTGACTGCACAAATGGACGGTGGCGGTCATGAGCGCGGGATGCGTTCGGGTACGCTCAATGTACCGGGCATTGTAGGTTTTGGCAAAGCAGCCGAAATTGCCAAGAATGAAATGGCACAGGATGCCGAGCGTTTGAGCAAATTGCGCGATAAGTTGCAGGCGGCATTTATTAATAGTTTGGAAGAAGTGTATGTGAATGGTAATCAAGAGCATCGCATGCCACACGTAACGAATATCTCGTTCAAGCACGTAGAAGGCGAAGGCTTGATGATGACTTTCAACCAAAACATTGCGGTTTCGTCGGGTTCGGCGTGTACCTCGGCTTCCTTGGAACCATCTTATGTGCTGGTAGCGTTAGGATTAGGAGATGACCTGGCGCACTCTTCGATCCGTTTTAGCTTAGGGCGTTTTACAACCGAAGCAGAGGTAGATCACGCCATTGATTTGGTGACTAAAGGGGTAAACCACATGCGCGACCTCAGTCCGATCTGGGAAATGTACAAAGAAGGCATTGACCTGAACTCTGTAACCTGGACGGAACATTAATCATTGACCATTGATTATTAATCATTTAGCATTGAAAATTCAACATTAAAATTTAACATATCATGGCTTATTCAGATAAAGTGCTCGATCATTTCAAGAATCCAAAGAATGTTGGTACGCTGGACAAGAGCAAGCCGAATGTTGGTACGGGTTTGGTAGGTGCACCGGAATGCGGTGACGTGATGCGTTTGCAAATTGAAGTGGACCCAGCGACCCAAACCATTGTGGACGCCAAATTCAAAACGTTTGGTTGTGGCTCTGCTATTGCTTCTTCATCCTTAGCCACCGAATGGCTCAAAGGCAAGAGCATTGAAGACGCGTTGAAAATCGACAATATGGCTATTGTGGAAGAACTGGCGTTGCCACCGGTGAAAATTCACTGCTCGGTATTAGCCGAAGACGCGATCAAGAGCGCAATCAAGGATTATCAGCAAAAAAATGGCATCGAAGCCAATGTCGAGGTATTAGAAGCCAAAGCGTAATAAAAATGTGAAATACGAAATGCGAAATATGCAACTTGGAAAAGGTTCAACTTTCACATTTCAAATCTCAAATTTGAACTATGTTATTCGTAGCAGATAGCGCCAAGGAAAAAATTAAGGAAATCAAGCAAAGCGAGCACATCAATGACGATTATTTCGTACGCGTGAGTGTAACGAGCGGCGGATGTTCGGGTTTAACGTATCAAATGGATTTTGATAATGAAAATAAACCCAACGACCAGATTTTTGAGGATAACGGCGTGAAGGTCGTCACGGATTTGAAGAGTTTCCTGTACCTCTGTAACACAACGCTAGAGTTTTCTGGCGGTTTGAACGGGAAAGGGTTTTATTTTAACAACCCGAATGCCGCGCGAACCTGTGGTTGCGGGGAGAGCTTTGCGGTATAAACCAGTCGAGAAGACCGAGTAACCGAGTGCTTCGGAACTTGGTAATAAAAGATAAATTACTCCAATCAGCGTATCGTTGGTTGGAGTTTTTGTTTTTCTTTGTGACGCAAAACTTTAATTGTTAAGTACGTGTCTATCGTCTAAAGTCTATGTTCTTAAAATAAATGCAGAAAATATTACTTATTCAAACGGCTTTCATTGGTGACGTCATTCTGGCTACGGCACTGGTGGAAAAATTGCACCGACGATTTCCTGAGGCGAGCATTGATTTTTTGCTGCGCAAAGGCAATGAAGGTTTATTAAAAAACAATCCCTATTTACAAAATATAATAATATGGGATAAAAAAAAGCATAAAACCCGAAATTTACTTAAAATATTACATCAAATTCGCCGAGAACATTATGATGCGGTAATAAATTTGCAGCGTTTTTTTTCAACCGGCATGCTAACAACCTTGTCCGGGGCGAAAGCACGCATTGGTTTTGACAAAAATCCCTGGTCGTTTGGTTTTACTAAAAAAGTGCAGCATCAATTTGGCACCGACGAGCATTTTATTCACGAAATTGATAGAAATACGGCATTAATTGCGCATTGGACCGACACGCAGCGCGAACGCCCAAGACTATACCCTTCCGAAAAAGAGTATCAGGTTGTTCCAGCCGGTCAAAAATACGTGTGCATTGCCCCCACTTCGGTGTGGTACACCAAGCAATTGCCCCCGGAACGCTGGCTGGCTTTAATGGAACGCCTGCCTTCTGATTATTACATTTATTTACTCGGCGGACCGGGTGATTATGCTGCCTGTGACGCCATTTTACAACAATCTTTACATAAAAATGTAATAAACACCGCCGGAAAGCTCAATTTTTTACAATCTGCCGCCTTGATGTCAAAATCCGTGATGAATTATGTAAATGATTCAGCTCCTTTACACATGGCTTCTGCTATGAATGCACCCGTGACAGCGGCATTTTGTTCTACCGTGCCTAGATTTGGCTTCACGCCTTTATCAGAAAACGCGTGGGTGGTTGAAACCAAAGAAAATTTGGCGTGTAAACCCTGTGGCTTGCATGGCTACAAGGCTTGTCCCCTGGGGCATTTCCGTTGTTCGCATATCGAGGCGGAGCAACTGTTGGCACCGCTGGCAGGTCTTTAAAATATGCTCAATCAAAATCATGTTTTAGTTGGCAGCGCCAAGCAGCAGTATTATTGGGAAGGCGAAGGTTTGCTTTCCATCAAGACTTTTTTGGGTGGCAATGCCCTGTACAAGGTGGGCAAAGGCTTTTTTCAGGTAGAACCCGATTCCTATTTGATTTTGAACGACCGGCAGCATTATGCCATCAATATTGAGTCGCCGGTTAAAGTCACGTCATTTGTGCTATTCTTCAAACGCGAACTGGCTGTAGATGTATATCAAAATTTATTAACATCATCAGAATTGCTGCTGGAGCAGCCTGCCTCGAATCCCCAGCCGTATTTCTTTGAGCGAACGTATCCGAAAGATCATCTGGTGACACCCTTCCTAGCGCATTGGTATCAGCATTTTGTCACTATCAAGAATCAACCGCTGTTACAAGAAGAATATTTCCACCGCTTGCTCGAACGAATGTTGCTTGCACAGCAGCAAGTCCGTTATGAATTGCATCAATTGAATTTTGTCAAATGCACAACCCGGGAAGAAATTTACCGCCGGGTTTATGTTGCTAAAGAATATTTACATGCTTGTTATGCCGACAAGATTACGCTAGAACAATTGGCAACAATTGCGGGCATGTCAGAAAATCATTTGTTGCGCTCCTTCAAACAAATTTTTCACATCTCGCCTTATCAGTATCTGAAAAAGCTTCGGTTAGAAAAAGCTCGGAATTTATTGGAATATAGCACTTTATCAATAAGCGAAATTTGCTATTCCGTTGGTTTTGAAAGTCTAAGCAGTTTTAGCTGGTTATTTAAACAAACGACCGGGTACGCTCCTGAAAAATTCAGACAGCAAAAAAGGTGATTTTCAAGAAATGCATCATGCTATTTTTACTTTTCTTACCAAAAAATCACTAAACTATGGAAACGAATCCAAGACGTACATTTCTAAAATTGGCAGGTGTAACTACCACGACCCTTTTAGTACCGCAATTTTTTCGGGCACAATCCACCAAACCCGCACTGCCTAAAGCTGATCCGCTATCGGCAGATTTGGTAAAACAGTTCGTCATTTTTGGACACGGCAATCTGGAAGGCACCAAACAAATGCTACAAGAACACCCTACGCTCCTCAATGCTTGTTGGGATTGGGGCAATGGCGATTTTGAAACGGCACTGGGCGGCGCTTCACACGTGGGCAACCGGGAATGTGCGGAGTGGCTCATCAGCCAGGGCGCTCGTATGGACATTTTTGCAGCAGCTATGCTTGGTAAATTAGAGCTGGTAAAATCTTTTATAACTACCTATCCAGCTAACGCTCAATGTGTTGGACCGCATGGCATTTCATTACTTAAACATGCCTTGAAAGGAGGAGAAATGGCTTCACCGGTAGTAGAATATTTGAAATCGTTGGGAATCAAGGAGTAATCCCATTTTTAATTGATGATGGCGTATTGATTATTGTTATTAAATTATTTGATTTTCAAGTATTTGTTATTTTCCTATGTACGCCTACTGATTTCAAATTTGGTATAATATTAAAAAAAAGCAGGAGCGTCTTGCGACCTCCTGCCTCACTTCTGTATGAGAAACCCTTTACAAACCTAATCTTTATGACGATTTAAATGTCAATTCATTGGAGAAGATTACAACCCTACATTTCACAGGGCAATTCGGGCACACCGGTTGTAATCTTCTAAAAATTAGAACCATCGCTAGTGGACGGTACGGTTATAGGCTGTCCGTCAGTTCATTTGCAAAGTTGGCTACAAAATCTGATTTGTTATCTGCGTTGCTATTATTCGGACGAGCCGTCGGTACAGTTTGTTTAATATTTGCTTCAGGAATAAATTCGGTAGTTTGAATCTGCTGGGTATGCTCCAGCACATTGCCGTTGTAAGCATCCTCAATCATCCAGCGCCGCGTAATCACCGTGCCATTTGTCGTATCTTCCCAGCTGATGTTGAAGCCGCAATCATTTTTATCCAGCACGCGCTGATCGTTCAAGGTTTTAAAATCACCATCCTCATCCAGGACAGGAAAGCCAGTTATATTAGGTGCTGCCATCGCATCCACCTGCGCTGCATTTCCAGGAAAAACGATATTGGAAATAGGTGGACGTTGTACAGTAATAAATTGATCAAAAATAAATTGCGCACCAAGTTTGTTTGTAGCGGTCCAGCGGCGTTCAGTTACGCCGATTGCGTTGGTAAAAAAGTTGAAATTCGACAATTGAATCGCTGATGCGTCCGTAGCTTTAATACGCAGGGTCAAAGTATCTCCGATACGCAAGAGCGGGGTACGGTAAAAACCTTTGGAACGAACCGTATAGACCTTTGTATTGATCAGCGCTTCCAAAGAAAGATTGGAGCCCCCAATATTTGTCCAGTCGAAAGCTGCGTAACCCTCAGCTGGTATTACAATTCGTAGAATTGTCTCCATTTGCGGCGCAACACTGACCTTCGCGATATTAGCCCCTTCAACTAATATGCCATTGGGAGCTCCGGTGACATCTACCCCACCGTCACCACTTTTCTTTTCCCAGCGTGCCCAATCGAAATACCCGGCAAATCCCGGCATACGTCGGGCAGCCAACTCATAATAAGAGTCTTGATACGTCAAGCTAGTGATAGCGCCTCCACAGGGCGTATCAATCGTGGGAATTTGTACTTTGTTGGAATTTTTAAGGTCAAAACAGCTAATAGTTGCATGTGTCACCTGAATAATCGGCTCACACGCATTCGATGCGGTTGGTATGGTATGTTGTGCCTCACAAGGATAGAACGCCACAGGTACACAAGCTAAAACTAACCAGCAGCGCCTTAATATATTAATTTGCCAAGCTCTTTTATATAGTTCGACGTTCATGGGACTATGCGATTGAATTTCTGACAAATTGGTTCGGTTTATTGTTTTGACGTCGCTGAAGTAAAAAAGTCACATTTCAACAACCAAAACAATAAAAAAATCCTGCGCTTACTTTCGATAAACGTAAACAGGAGACCAAACTTGATTAATAGGAAACAGGGCGTCAGAAATTAACGCATAGAGCAGGTAGAACGGCATGTAAAGTTTCTTCGTTGTCATGGGATTACGCGGTTTAAGGGATTTCCTTTTGCTTTTCTTACAAATACAAACTTCCGCTTGTACACAACAAAAATATTACTTGAATTGAAGTAATGCACTACCCTAAAAAGAGTATTTTTTAAGTTAAATAAAAAAATTACATAAAACAAACAATCTATCAGTCACTTAAATCAATAAAAAAGTGTACCCATGTAAATTTTTCTAGCCTTACCCGATCTATCCTCTTATATAGTAGTCTATTTTTCAACAATTAATCCAGCTTTATCAGCGTGCAATGGAGCGGCAGAGGTATTGTGGGATTGGGGGAAAGGGGGTAAATTGGGGGGTATTTGGAAAATATATGTAAACACAAATCCATCCAACAATGACAGGACAAGAACTAAAAATATTATTTCAGCACGACAAAGCTTACTTGACAAATGACAGATCGATGACCTTTGCTCAAGTTGGTTTACCTGAAAGCGTCAAATCATTTAAAACACCAGCATATTGGACAATTAGAGTAATAAATTACAATGAACTTGAAAAGAAAATATTTTGTGAAGTGCTTACTTATCAAAATGGGGAAACTGAATTTGGATATAATCAAAAACAACTGGCGGACAAATTAAATAACCTTGAAATCGTAACATTTCGCAGTATTGACACGACAGGACTTTTAAAAACATCATCAGGAATTGCATCAAGTTCATATACCCCTTTACGTTACAAACCTGTTGATAGAACACAATATAATTATACAAAAGAGCCTTTAATTCAAACTATCAATGAAACGTTTTTTGTTCCATTAAAAAATGTTCGCTTTAAACTTGGTGGTGTTTCCTTTGACAAGAAATTTAAAGAACACAAAAAAACAATTGAGCTAACAATCGCAAACTATGACATTAGAGAAGAGTTTGACGCTGTAAAGAATTATTTTGCAAATGTTCTTGGCACAAAAAAAATTGAAGTGACTGCGAAAATTGAAATTATAGGCAACGTTATATCTTCAACTAAAATAAGTTCCCCAGAGATAACTAAAATTAACAAGCAGCTAATTGACAATGTGAAATTTGAATTTGTTAAATCTATAACCAAGAAAAAAATCAATGTGGAGCTCGACAAAAGCCTCTTTACGATGGACGAGTATTTTGACACATTTGCAGACGAGAAATTTAAATCAAATACATTTTACTCCAATGACAAGGAACTCTTTGAAGACCTGCTGACAATTTCAAATACAAAGCACTACAAGCATTTAAGATTTTTGTCAAGCAAACATTCCCACGAAATTATGAAACTCAGGTTTGTTCACAAACCTTTTTCATTCATCTTTCTAATTCAAGGTGACAGAAATTATCATATTATTTGGGAGACATTGGACACAGAAGAAGCAACATACGTTTGGCACATCACAAAAGACGTCAATGTGCTAGAAATGACTTTAAGAAAAGTAGAAGATATTATTAACGTAATAAAAGTTCAAGGTAAGACAGCTTATATAAATTCGACTGAAGACCCATTTAGGCGAATTTATCATGACTATTCTGAAGTTGTGGACGGTTTTGTAAAATGGAAAGGCGAATTAGAGAACATACTGACATAAAAATCACTACTGGTAACATTACATTACAATAGGCGGGGTTTATTACTCTACAGACAGTTTTCTGTGGTTAAAAGAAGTTAAGTTCTTCACCCCACCCCCACATCCAGCGCCGCTATCTGCTTCTTATAATCCCCCGGCAGTAGCACTTCCTTTAGCAGCCAGTCCATTTTCAGCCAGCGGCTGATTTTATAGAGCGGCACCACCGGCGTGAGCAAAGAAAAATCGCTGAAATGCAGTAAGGCCTTTACCCGATCCGGCACTACGAGCTTCTGCCCTTCGATCAGCACTTTGAATCGCAGCGCACCCAGGTGTTTTTTATACTGTTGAAAGAGATCAAGCGTGTAATCGCTTTGTTGCAGGTCGGCTGCTAAATGTGCGGCGCGCACCGGCAACCATTCATTATAATTTTTTGGTAAATCTTTTACGCCCATGCGTTCGCCCACCCGATAAAAGACATGGTAAACTTCTGCTTTTTCAGTATCATTTAATTTTCGCTCGAGTAGCTCGTAAGCTGCAATAGAATAATGAATGAGCATAAAAAGTACATCGCGGTATGCCCAGTCAGGGATGGCATATCCACGCTTTTGCTCAACCGCCTGATGAATATGGCGCATCATATCAATCGCCGCATGGGCTTCTGCCGAAGGCGAAAAAACAATCCGACGCGCATACTGCACGGTAGAAAAAAGCCGACCCAAAGGATCATTCGGTAGCCTGCCGGTAAAGTACAGCCAATCCACGGCTTTATTGAGTGCAAATTCAGCCGCAGCGCCCGCAAAAATGAATAGCACGGTATCACTTTTGCCCCAAATCTGTCGAACGATGGAATCTTTTTCTACAAAGTATGACATACGATTTCAATTGCTGCTTACTCAACGAAAAAAAACACAAAAGATTTCCGAAAACGGATGATTTCAGACATCCACCCTGTTTCGTGATAGTGCCAAAAATCATCGGCGCTTATACATTAAAAACCGTATTGTTGTAGTTGTAGAATGCTTAGCTTTTATTTAAAACACCTTTCCCTGTGAAGACACTCCTCAACCTCGGCATTATCCTGGCATTTTCGATCGGCTACATGGAATGGGGCAATCAGCAATCTGCCTTTGTGGCGCAGGTAGAATACCAGTTGTTGTTTAAAGAAAAGGATTTGCTTGCCGCCCTCACGCATCCACTTATTTTGGCAGGCTTGGTTGGGCAATTGATCGTCCTTTATGTAGCTTTTACCAGGAAGCCGCATAAAATACTACACCTCATCGGCATTTTACTATTGAGCGCAGTGATGTTGCTCATCTTACTCGCCGGTATTTTATCGCAAAATGTCAAAATAATTTTATCGGTGTTACCCTTTATTGGCTTGTGTATTTTTTATTATTGGCGGCGTAATGGCTTACCTGCTTAACATTTTTTACGTTTACGCCTATACAATTTATCCACTCCTAAACCTCGTCGGATTCTGCTCCGTGTGTTTTTTAAAGAAATTATTAAAATGCGTCACTTCGGTAAAGCCTAAGGAAAAAGCAATTTCCCCGACATTCCAATTGCTGTGCCTCAATAAAATTTTAGACTCCTGTAAAATGCGCTCGGCAATAAGTTGTGAGGTGGTTTTCCCGGCTGTTTCTTTCACAGCACGGTTCAAATGATTGACATGAATGTTGAGTTGCTTGGCAAAATCTGAAGCAGACCGTAGTTGAATGCTCGGATGATTCTCATCAATTGGGAACTGTCGCTCCAACAATTCTAAAAACAAAGTAGCAATACGCTGCGAAGCATTAATGGGTTGCTTTTCAAACTTAGAAGAAGGCTGCATTTTCATGGCGAAGTGTAATAGCTCAAACACCAGATTACGCAATACATCATATTTGTGAATGTAATCGGAATTGATTTCTTCCAACATCCGCTCGTAAATTGTTTCAATCTTAGCAACTTGCTCATCCTTCAACTCAAAAACATGTTCGCCCTTGGGTTGAAATACCGAATACTGATTCAAGTTGCCATATTGATGAAAAAAATATTGATTAAAAATACAAAAAAAGCCCCCTTTAATGGTTTCAAGATGCTCAGGTTTATAAGGAATGTGTGGACTTGAAAAAACCAATCCTTGTTTTTCTACCTCGATCACCTTATCGGCATAATGCATTTTGCAATTGCCTTTTATCAACATGATTTTATAATAATCCCGCTTTTTATAAGGCGCAGGTTTAGCCCGCTCCCCCACAAAGGGATGCAAAGGAAATACATTGAAATGCCCGATTTCATTTTTAATATTATCAGGCAACCAACCAAATTTCCGTTTGTAAAACTCCTCTATGGATTCAACCTTTTCCATTCTCGCAAATTACAAAATCCAAATAGTTTAGTGGAGCAAAGAGTAAATAAAAATTTGGGTTTACTGCCTAACAAAATGATGATTAAACGAATACACGAGGCTGATATTCCAGTCAAAATCCTTTGCTGCAATATTTGAATCAATTGCCTTGTTTGTGAGCGCTGCAAGGGAAAACGGACAATTTTGCCGTGCCAATGTCAAACCACCCGCAACGTAAAAACCATCTCGTTGATCCAATTTTAAATAATACAACTGAGGGTTAAACCGCAGGTAGTATTGCTTTGTAAGTGGGATGTTGTTAAAACTTGTCTGCAATGACACAAAATGATTGTCTTTGGTCAATTCTTTTTCCAGACCGACGCTGTACAAATAATACAAGCCCAGACTAATGTTTTTGTTGACCACATACGTGGGCATTACCTCTACCACTGGAAAAAAACGCCGTGCCTGAATAGCCTCTTGCTCCACTCCATTTTTAGTTACGGTATTGGATACAAAATTTAGTGCGGGCAGGTGTGTACCTAAAGTTAATTGAATCTTTTCTTTTTTTACTATTTTGTAACGCCAGATTATTATCAGCGACCAGGGCTTGAATTCCAGTGAATACCGAAACTCCGGTTCAAAACTCAGCCTCCCTTTGCCACTAACATTGAAGATGGTCACAAGCGCAGGCTTTCCCAAAGAAAAAGTAGGAACGAGTGAAAACCCATTATTGGTCAGGCTCACTGCTCCTTTGAAATGCAAAACTTGTTTGGTGCTATCACTTTGAGCCAAAACAGTACCCAAAAACGGAATTAAGAAAATAACAATTACTAAGGCTTTGTTGATAGTTGTTTTAAATTGAAACCCCTCCATTGATCACATTTTTATTTTATGACTGCAAAGGAAGCGGGATTTCCGGCTGTGGGGATAATACTTTTCAAAGGGATACTTACAAAATTCAAACAATAGTTTACCTTAAATAGGAAATGAGAAAATAGCAATAGAAAAAATAATCCATGTATCAGCTATCATTTATTAAAAATAGCAGGAAAGGGCATTATATTGATCAAGGCTTAAAATTTTATAAACATTACTAAAAATACTTTCCCAATTTTGCATTTATACTTCGGGCATTCTGAAAAAAAGGCCATCATCTATAAATAACAACCTATGCTAAAAGCAAAAATCCTTGCGGCTTATGAAACAATGGCGGAAAAATACAGTGAATTGATCGAACACAAACCGCACAATGCGTATTACGACCGCCCCAATACCCTGGCTTTGCTACCGGAAGTGAACGGGAAATTTATTTTAGATGCCGCTTGTGGACCCGGAAAATACGCCGAAATTTTATTAAACCAAGGCGCTCAGGTTACCGGTTTTGACATGAGTCCTAAAATGATTGAACTTGCCAAAGCACGCAACGGCGCACAAGGCAACTTTTTTGTACATGATTTAGCGACGCCCTTTACCATGTTTACCGATGCGTCTTTTGATATTGTACTTTGTGCGCTGGCGCTGCATTATGTCGAAGATTGGACGCTTACCATGCAGGAATTTCATCGGGTTTTGAAACCGCAAGGCATTTTGGTCATCTCCATAGAGCATCCTTTTTTTGAATATACGTTTTTTCAATCAAGCCAATACTTTGCTGTCGAGCCCGTCAAATGTACCTGGAATGGATTTGGACAACCCATTGAAGTCAACAGTTTCCGCAGACCTTTAATGGAATGTGTATTGCCCTTAACCAACAATGGTTTTTACATTGACCAATTGATAGAACCCAAACCCACCCCGGAATTTGCCGCTCTCGACCCTAAACATTACGCCGAGTTGAATGCCTTTCCCGCCTTTATGTGTATAAGAGCCGTTAAGAAAGGAGGATAAGATTGGTGGTGTATATTTTTTATTAAATTAGAATGATATTTACATAAAATGTAAATTAAACATAAACCCCGTAGGGATAACATAATTATAGTATGTTGATAATTCACGTTTTACAGACCCCCTATGGGGGTGACATAAGCCGACATCATGTGCCACCCCTATAAGGGCTTCAGCGTTGTTTAATTTTTTACTTGCTATAATTATACCGCCCCTACGGGGCTTTTATAGTTGTGTTGAATGTTTTATGCTATTTCAACATTTAAAATAGCTTTTATAAAATTTGTGTAATCCCCTCCCCTACATGGAAGTAAAATTATTTGATACCGAAGCAGGCATGTATCATTTTGTAGAAAAAGGCTTGATGACGGATTTGCACGCGCATCCGGCTACAGAAATTATCTTAGCACAGGAAGGTTTTTTTGCGGTGCATACACGTACGGCGCAGTACCAGCACTGTAAAGCGGTGCTCATTCCAGTGCATACCCCACATGCACTGCACGCCGCCGAAGCTGTTTGTGACATCATTCTGGTGGAATCGATCCTTGCCGATGTGCAAACTATTGTAAGTCAGTTGCAAATTACAGATACCGGGGAAGACATTATCAACCTGGGAGATGCCCTACTGCCCTTGCCTTTGTTTTTTGACTTCTTGCAAACCCACAGCATCCATACCACACTACAAGATCAGCGATTGGTAGATAGCTTATACTTCATCCATGCCCATTGTCTGCAAGCGCCTTTGCGTTTAGTGGATATTGCGCAGCAAGTGCACTTATCGCCGAGTCGTTTTTCGCATTGGTTTAAAGCCGAAATGGGCATCTCGGTGCGGGAATACCTTGCCTGGGTACGTTTAAAGTTTGCCATTCTCACTGCCTTGCAAAACGGCATGGACCTTACTGACGCCGCTTTGTCCACCGGATTTTTTGACTCACCGCATTTTAGCCGCAAGTTTCGCGCCTTTTTTGGCTTAAAACCTTCCGCGGTTTACAATAGCCGAATCGTACAAGATTGATTGCAAATGCCGGACTACTTTTGTGCCGTTGGAATCATCGGGCTAGCGCTAGCGGACGCCCGATATATTTTTAGGCAAAGCGCTTGTTTTATTTTACCACTTAGGACACTGAGTACACTTAGATTTGTAAGGTTGGTTTGATCCTGTCAAACACGCCGCGGTGTGCTAATCCTGAAAATACTTAGTGTGCTGTGTGATCTTAGTGGTGATAAGCGCATATTATTTTACAATTTTAAATATACTTTAATCAAACACAACGATGCTTACGACAACTGACCCAAATATTCGCCCGGTCACACCGAATGATTTGCCGGCTTTAAAAGCCGTAATTGATGGCACAGGCTTGTTTCCTGCGGAATTATTGGATGAAATGATCGCCCCGTTTTTTGCCAAGAGCCATGCCGGGGATTTTTGGCTGACCTATCAGACCGAACAACCAATTGCGGTTGCCTATTTTGCACCCGAACGCCTGACCAGCGGCACCTATAATTTGTATCTGATCGCTGTACACCCCGATTATCAAAGTCGCGGCATTGGCGCAGCCTTGTTACAGCATATTGAACAGTTCTTACGCGAACGCGGCGAACGCATTTTATTGGTAGAAACGTCTGGTTTGCCCGCTTTTGAACGTACCCGTGCTTTTTACCAGCAAAATGCGTATGTTGTCGAAGCCCGCATTCGGGAATTTTATGCTGCCGGCGAAGATAAGATCGTCTTTTGGAAAGCTTTGACGCTACCGGAATAAGTGCAGCAAGGTGATTTTTATAGCAGCGTGTTTCATTTCCAGGAAACCAGATTAGAAAACCGGCTCAATGCGTCTGCAAATTGGTTTTACCTGACTGCAATTTATAAATGCGTAACTGCAAAATAACCTCGCGTAACTGCAATTTGTAACTTGATAGTATCACTAAATAAATGTGTAACCGCATTTTATAACTTGATAGGTACCACTAAATAACTTTGTATTGTCAATTTAACATTGTGTATCTGCAATTTAACATCGTATAGCTGCAAAATGACATCGCGTAGCTGCCATTTGTAATTTTATAGTATCACTAAATAACTGTGTAACGGCAATTTATAACTTGATAGGTATTACTAAATAACTTTGTACTGTCAATTTATAATCGTGTACGCGTCCGTTATAAACGCAAAACGGCAAGTCAGAATCAGCTAACCGCGCTTTTTGCCGGTGTAATAAGTATTTTTACTAAATGTATAGCGGCGGCAATTCTCTGAACTACCACCGCTATAACATTTTTTTATTTTTTACCTTTTATGTTCTTTCTTTCAAATTTCACCTTTCACATTTCATATCTCCAACCCTATTGTTTGCTACTCACTCCTTCATTTATTAATTCATAACCCTGTAAAATACCTTTTTCCATGGCGGGTACACCACGCTGCATCCATTTAGGCATGGGCGCATCCTTCAAATAGTGATCGAAGAACTGCTGCATTCTTTTCTGAAAATCTTTGCGGTTTTGTTGTTTCAGCGGCCAGTGTGGCTCATCATTGTAATTCAATAACCAAGCTGGTTTTCCTAATCGACGCATCGCCGTATAGAATTCGATGCCTTGATACCAGGGAACAGCACCATCTTTGTCATTATGCAAGATCAGTACGGGGGTATTGATTTTATCAGCGGTAAAAATTGGAGAATTTTCTAAATATCGCAGGGGATATTCCCAGATTGGACCACCAATGCGGCTTTGCGTGTGTTCATATTGAAATGCCCGGCTCAGTCCACTTTCCCAACGAATGCCCCCATACGCCGAAAACATATTCACGACGGGCGCTCCCGATTCTACACATTTAAACATGTTGGTACGGGTAATGATATAAGCAATCTGATAACCACCCCAGCTATGTCCTTGCAATGCAACGCGGTCTTTATCAATAAATCCTTTGTCAATTAAAGCTGTAGTGCCGGATACCACTGCATTAAAAGCACTTTCGCCGGGATAACCGATGCGATACGGAATATCCGGATTGAATACAATATAACCCCGACTGGTATAAAACGTATAATTGATCTGTGAACGATGCGGAAACGGCGCCCGATGTTGATACAAGCCATCTGAACTTCGTTCGTAGAAGTTAACAATCATCGGATACTTTTTCTTCGGATCAAAATTGTCAGGCTTAGCGAGTAATCCCTGAAGTTTTTGACCATCTAAAGAAGTCCATTCTACTAATTCAATGGTTCCCCAATGATAATCCTTTTGTTGCGGATTGGCATTGCTGATCTGTTTGAAAGTTTTTAGATCATTGCTATATAAAAGATTAGGAAAAGTTTGGAAATTCTCGCGGGTAAATACCCATTTGGTACCATCTTTTGATGCTAAGGGACGATTGGAAAAGACATATTCACCAAATTGTAATTGCGAGAGACTCGTGTAGGATAAATCGAACCACGCGTAACCATCTTTTTTTGTCTTTTCGTCAAAAGTGGAGACCAATATCTTTTCTGCCAACTCGATGAAACGTTGTTCCGGATCAACCCGAATATAACGGATGCGTCGATTGTCTTTTCTTCCATTCGTCAAACGTTCCGGTGCGGTCGCTCCCGATGGATCAACCCGCCAAATATCGTACCGATCATAAATTAATATAGCATTGTCGTATTGCAACCAACCTGCGATACCGTAAGAACTTGGATAATCCGGTGAATCGAATAATTCGTCATAAAACTTTACCGTACTATTGGTCGTGAGTCGTTGCGTGGCACCCTTTTCAATACTAAAAGCAAACCAGGAAGAATCCGGACCACTATACCAATATAAATAATTGGCTAAAGGAGAGAATTGCACGTTGGCATCCAAACCTTTGGCAACTAATTTTGGCGCTCCGGTTTGTACATCAATAAGATACACGTCGCGTTTGCTCCAACTTTCCCAGGTGCGTTCTACGCCGTAAGCTTCATCGTTATAACCCAAGACATAATTGGCATTTCCTTCATTACCAAGACTGATATTGGGAATAGCCGGACTGCCCAGCGGTACAATTTTTCCGGTATTGGTATGATACACACAATCATACGAACGTTTTTTCTCGCGATCGAGCAATACTTTTTGCTGCGTGTGCATCACCGGATCAGTATAGCTCCAAACTTCTACATTCACGATTTCATCTTCTAATAAACTGGTATCCTGTAACACGGGTTTGGGCGCTACGCCAAAGAATAGCTTGCTTGCATCTTGTGAAAAACGGAGGGTAGCGTCGGCACTCACGCGCCAATCTTGGTTTAGGAAAGGTGCTTTATTATCGGCAATGAGTTGGGCAGTAGCATTGCCTTCCTTCCAGTAATATAATTCAAAAGGTTTTACCTGCGCTTTGGTCGTATCAAAATCTGCGATGAAAGCAGCTTGCGTTCCCTTTTCATCCAACGTTAAATTTTTATACTCGCCTTTTTTATTCAGAATAGCTTTTAATGCATTCTTATTCGCATCAAATACATACACACCCGCCTGGAATGTAGAATCATCTCCGGTGCTTGCCAGGAGAAATGTAGCGCCTTCTTTGGCATGTGCATAAGCTTTTACAAATGCTACTGTGGTTTCCTGCGCAGTAGTAAGATTGCGCAGCACGAGCTTAGTACCGTTATCTTTACTTTCTTTTTTTACTTTGGCTTTTGGTGCGTCTTTTTTAGAGCTGGTATCTTTCTTTTCGGCTTCTACTTCTTTGTGATAAGCGAGCCAGCCGCTCCATTTATCGGGTAGTTGAAAAGATTGTACGTCCGCAACTTTGGTAAGCTTGCCCGTTGCCAATTCTACAACCGCCAGCGAATCTTTTGGCAAATCCTCTTTTTTTACTTTGCGACGTCGTTGCGCAGTAAGGGTATCCGCAAAAGGTTTTATTTTAAAAACGACGAATTTATTATCGGCGCTGATTTTAGCGCTTTCACCCCGCGGAAAAACTTGCTCTTTTCCGGTTGTACCATCGTAAATATGTAATTTACCATCGCCGTCTTCGGGTTTTACTTGATAAACTACCCAGCGACCATCATTGGAAAGGAGTTCATTTTCGATGGTATTCCAAATGGCAAAGTCGGCATGATCGAGGGTTTTCTTGGCTGCATTTTGCGCCAGGCACCCTGCAAAACCAGCTACCACAATTACAAAGGTGAGTATAGATTTAAACATATGGGTATGATTTAGAAATTCTAGCTTTTAGACAAAATCAAAAGTGTTTTTTTTTTACTGCTGCATTTACTCCATGTACTGCAACTTTATATCACAAAGAAAGTAGATAATCTTGACTTTTCTCCTACTTTCCACCGCTTACCTGCGCACTTGCTCGCGGGATCATTTCGTTACTTTTTTCTGCTCGCTTGGAACTATTTTGTAGTCAAAGCAGTAATTAACAAAGTTTCTCATAGCGTCACCAAGTAAAACCTGAACACCCGATGTCAAAAGTTATTGAAATCCTGCGTGAAGCCATTAACGGCGAAGAAAAAGAATATACCAGCGGAAGTATCAATCGCGCCATCGTTTTATTATCCATTCCTATGATATTAGAAATGGTGATGGAGTCCTTATTTGCAGTGGTGGATGTGTATTTCGTTTCCAAAATAAGTGTGGATGCAGTAGCAACGGTCGGTTTGACCGAATCGGTGCTGACCCTGATTTATTCGGTAGCCATTGGTATGAGTACCGCAGCTACTGCCATGGTAGCACGACGCGTAGGTGAACAAAAACCCGAAGAAGCTTCGGTTGCAGCCATGCAATCTATTTTTCTAGCCATTGGATTGTCAGTATTGATCGGTGTACCTGGTTTTATTTTCGCCGATGATATACTTCGTTTCATGGGGGGTAGCGAACAACTCATTGCAGCGGGCGTCGGTTATACCCGGATTGCATTAGGAAGCAATATCGTAGTAATGTTACTCTTCTTACTGAATGGCGTGTTCAGAGGAGCGGGTGATGCTGCGATTGCGATGCGGGTACTGTGGATTGCGAATGGAATTAATATTGTCTTAGATCCATTATTGATTTTTGGAATTGGTCCTTTCCCCGAAATGGGTGTAGAAGGTGCTGCAATGGCGACAATGATTGGTCGGGGTACGGGCGTATTACTTCAGATATATTATTTAATAAAAGGCACTGGTGTGATAAAACTCGCGAAAAGACATTTAGTAATCGTGTGGGATGTAATTGCGCGCTTGCTCAGTGTAGGATGGACGGGCACTTTGCAGTTTTTAATCATGTCGGCGAGTTGGATTTTTCTCATCCGTATCATTTCTGAATTCGGTAGCGATGCGGTGGCGGGTTATACCGTTGCAATTCGGGTTATTATGTTTACAACCTTACCTTCCTGGGGTTTATCGAATGCGGCAGCAACTTTAGTCGGGCAAAACCTTGGCGCCGGCGAACCCGAACGCGCCGAAACGAGTGTGTGGAGGGCTTCTTACTATAATATGCTCTTTTTATTAATCCTGTCTATTGGATTAATGATTGGTGCACAACCTATTATAGAATTATTTACTACTGCGCCGAAAGTGGTAGAAGCAGGCGTGATGGGCTTGCGCATTTTATGTTCCGGCTATGTGTTGTGGGCATACGGTTCGGTAGTAATGCAAGCGCTCAATGGTGCCGGTGACACGCGCACGCCAACAATTATCAATCTTATTTGCTTTTGGGCATTGGAAATTCCTCTTGGCTATATTTTGGCGGTTTGGTTGGGCTGGGGCTTGGCAGGTGTATGCGCAGCCGTAGTCATTAGTGAATCGGTATGGGCAGTTATGGGCATTGTAGTATTCCGCCAGGGACGCTGGAAAAAGGTACAAATATAGGGAAGCACGAAGTTAGAAATACGAGGTACGATACGATAATTTCGTACTCCGTATTTCGTACTTCGTAACTCCAACTTCTAACTTCTAACTTCCAACTTCGTATCTCGTACTTCCGAAAACAATTGTTCAATTACTTTCTTGCGAAAACGAAAGATTTGCTCCACTTTATCATTCACAAAAACTGCATCGGCAATGGTGCCAATGATACCATACGGTACTTTATAATGGAGTTGATCGGTCATTAATACACCGCCGTCGCGCGCCTCAAAATGATGCTCGTGGTGCCACAAAGCATAAGGTCCAAAGCGCTGCTCATCAATAAAATATTGTCGATCTTTGATATACGTAATCTCCGTTACCCAATCCATTTTAATGCCGAGGAAAGGACTGATTTTATACATGATAATCATGCCCTCATACATTTCAGTATCTTTAATATCTGATAAGATCTCGAATGACATATCATCGGGCGTCACAGCATTCAGGTTTTCCGGGCGGGAAAAGAAATGCCACACCTCATCGAGCGAACGGGGAATAAATTGCGTCCAGATTTTCTGCTTTACCTGCATTGTCTTTTCATTTTGATCGCAGGAGTAACAGCATAAATCAGAGATTGTTTATTAAGAATAAAGCGGAATTTTCTAAAAGAGATTGGTGCAATAATCCTTTGTTTTTCAGCTTTTTACACTTGATTGTAAACTGCTTTTAATTTCGTTATATC
>JBKBWT010000007.1:11822-36906 GCA_046314415.1 Saprospiraceae bacterium | reverse complement strand
CGATACCTCGATGGCTCATAAAATCCAGCATTTCCTGCGGAAAATCATCGCCGATGACGGAAACAAGTTGCAAATGTTTGGTGAAATAAGATGCCGCCAGGGTAATATAGGTCGCGGCGCCGCCTATGACTTTCTCCGCACGACCAGCGGGGGTTTCAATATCATCGAAAGCAACCGTACCAACAGCTAATAGGCTCATGAAAAATTATTTTTAGAAAATTTTCCGCAAATATTGCATTTTTATCTTTCTTGCCATAACTTTGCACTCGCTCTTTTAAAGGGAATATTTCTAAAGGGAACTTTAACCAGAAAAGAGTCGTTTTTAAGTGAAACAAGCCTCCTTAGCTCAGTCGGTTAGAGCGCCGGACTGTTAATCCGTAGGTCCTAGGTTCGAGCCCTAGAGGGGGCGCTAAAGAGAAAGCCTCGATGTGAAAACGTCGGGGCTTTTGTGTTTTAAAAAGTACTGCAAAAAAAATTTTTCTTAATTTGTACAGTATTTCAAAAGGAACTTGAAATGCCCTAAGGCAGTGCAAAAGGCTTCATTCTTTGGAACATTTTTACAGTACTTCCTTTCGTTCAAAAATATGCAATGTCCCCCCTGTATCTAATATATACAGCCGGTCACCTTCTATTACAGGTGCTTTAGGCATAACCATGGGTGCCAAATCCTCAAATGTATAAGACCAATCAATCAATTTTGTACTCCGGTTGAAAGCGGCTACTTTCTGAACCCGTTGAGCTGAAGGTAGAATATACTCCGATGCAAAGAAGATATGCTCACCCTGTGGCGTGATCTGACCACTGGTTTGCGTTCCGACCTGATGCTTGTCAAATTCTTCGGTAGCATCATAGAGATGAATGGAATCTCCATATAAATCTATCTCCCAATAGTAAGAACCTATTAATCCAATGAGCTTGCCTTGCGTTTGGTCAATAAAAGATTGAAAAGGATACACCAGCGTGGTTCTTTTACTCTTGCCATAGGATTGCCCTTCGGGCAAGTCTCGCCATTTGCCTTTTAATGCGCCGGTATGAATATCTATCGCCAGTACAGTAGAATTAGTGATGGTCACAATGAGCAGATTATTATATACCCCAATTATCTTTTCTACTTTACCTGCTTCTTCCGGCGACTGGCTATTGCGGCGGTAGCGACCTAAATCTGTTATATCAAGTTGCCAAACAGTTTTTCCTGTGTTTTTGACTATAGAAAAAATATTATTTCTACTTATAGTGATAAAAAAGAAGTTATCATTTTGGCAAAAGAGTGAAAAAGATAAATTTTCAACTGAAATAGAGCTTATTTTTTGATTGTTAATTAAATCAAAATAGCCACTCTCCCAAGTTTTTCTTTCTTCTTGAAAATTAAAGAAGGCTATACCTTTTCCATTTGCTATGGATGATAGGGCGAAAAATAAAGGTAATGACTTTACAGATAGGTCCTCATATTCATAGGTTGCTATATAACCTTTTTTATTTTGATTAAAAAAAAGATATTTACTATCAAGCTTATATAAAGAGTCAGTATAGTTTTTTTCAACTATTTTTGTATTAAAAATTAGTTGGTTATCTTTATCTAGATAAGCCATTACTTCATTATTCACTTCAAAACTTCTTATTCTTGTTTTTACATCTATCTTTCTATACATCTTTATTGAACCTTTATAAATTGATATAAAGCACTATCTAAATTATCTACAAGGGCATTAAATTGATCTATTAAAGGGATTGGACTGTTTGCATCAAATAAGCTATCCCTTAGTACTTGATTATCAATTATCGATTGAAATATTTCTGTACCTCTCTGACCCTTGTAAAGTTTTTGAAACTCTTCTTTAATAAATTTTTCTGCGTCTTGTGCTGTTTCAAATAATCCATCCAAATTTGAACCATCGCTCGCGCTGGACTGCGTCCAGTGTATTTTATTTTCCAACTTACAATCTATTTTTATACAAGGCTTTACGCTATTTACTCCTACTTCTTCCAAATACCCACGCACTCTGTCAATCCCAAATTTACAACAATCCCTCCACCTGATCCTGCAATCGCTTCGTCATCATTTCCGTGATGCGGCGGCGTAATTCGGCTTCTTCTTTTTCAAAAATAGTCCCCAGTTTTTACAGTACTTCCTTTCGTTCAAAAACATGCAATGTCCCCCCTGTATCTAATATATACAGCCGATCACCTTCCACTACAGGTGCTTTAGGCATAACCGTTGGTGCCAAATCTTCAAATGTATAAGACCAATCAATCAATTTTGTACTCCGGTTGAAAGCAGCTACTTTCTGAACCCGTTGAGCTGAAGGAAGAATGTACTCTGATGCAAAGAAGATATGCTCCCCCTGTGGCGTGATCTGACCACTGGTTTGCGTTCCGACCTGATGCTTGTCAAATTCTTCGGTAGCATCATAGAGATAAATGGAATCTCCATATAAATCTATTTCCCAATAGTAAGAACCTATTAATCCAATGAGTTTGCCTTGCGTTTGGTCAATGAAAGACTGAAAAGGATACACCAGCGTGGTTCTTTTACTCTTGCCATAGGATTGCCCTTCGGGCAAGTCTCGCCATTTGCCTTTTAATACGCCGGTATGAATGTCTATCGCCAGTACCGTGAAATTGGTAATGGTTACTACAAGCAAGTCGTTGTATATACCAATTATTTTTTCTATTTTACCTTCTTCTTCTGGCGACTGGCTATTGCGACGGTAGCGACCTAAGTCTGCTACATTATAACTCCATACATATTCTCCAGTATTTATTGAATAACATACAAGCTCATAGGCAGAAGCAGAGTCAAAATTAAAATCTTCAAGAATAACAGTATCGTGATTAACTACTGAATATCTTGAACATAAATTTTCTTTATAAAAAATAACTTTTTCAGATGATAAATCAAATAATCCAGTATCTAAAACCTTATATCCATTTTCTATTTTTCGGTAAATGGGAACAATACCATTCTCCACTTGCTTTCTAGCATAAAAATTATTTGTAAGCTTTTTACTGTTACTTAATTTATATAATTGACTGGTTGTATCTACGAAATAAATTTCACTCTTATTTTCAAAAATAAAACTATATTTAAAATCTGTTAGCAATTCAGTCAACTGCAAAGATTGTTTGTCAAATAATAATAAGTTGTCCTGACCATCAGAGTTGACAATAAAGGCAAATTTACTAGTTAAAAGCGTGAATTTAGAGCCTTGTACTTCGATTTTAGTAATGTAATTATACATATTTTACTTAACTTTTATAAAGCCAAATAAAGGATGATTCAGGTCTATATTTGGATTTGATACAAAATTTAAAAAATTAATTTCGTCAGAAAACCCATCGCTCGCGCTGGACTGCGTCCAGTGTATTTTATTTTCCAACTTACAATCTATTTTTATACAAGGCTTTACGCTATTTACTCCTACTTCTTCCAAATACCCACGTACTACCTATTCCCAAATTTACAACAATCCTTCCACCTGATCCTGCAATCGTTTGGTCATCATTTCCGTAATGCGGCGGCGGAATTCGGCTTCGTCTTTTTCAAAAACTGCCCATTCTTCCGGCGTAAACTGCCCAATCACCGTGCCGAGCAGCAATCCGCGCATCCGATTGTCATGGCGCAGGCTGTGGGCAATCCAGTCCAGGCGTGCCTGTTTGGACAAGCTCGCAAATTTCACCTTGCGCTTTTGTAAAAAATGCCTGACAATTGCCAGCAGCAAATCATTTTGCAATTTTAAAATCGGGCGCAGTACTTCATTTTGAAACTGCTCTGCTGCACTTTCCGCCGCTTTTTCGGTCACAATCGCCGGGCGAATACTTTTTTTATTACACTCCATTGTCTTTCAATCGTAATTCGTAAATCTTAAATCGTACATCGCATATTGTACTTTGACTAAACTCCTGTTTCATAAGGTTGTTTAATTCGCTAACTTTGCACCTTAATTTTGAACGCAATCTACTTCCAATAAAATGACGAAACCAGACATCCGACAGCTTTTGCAGGAACGCATCCTCATTATTGACGGCGCGATGGGCACCATGATTCAGCGCTATGGCTTGACCGAAGCGGATTATCGCGGCGAACGTTTTGCCAATTTTCATACGGATATTAAGGGTAACAACGAGATTTTGAGTCTCACTCAGCCGCATATCATCGAAGCAATTCATAAGGCTTACCTCGACGCCGGGGCAGATATTATAGAAACGAATACCTTCAGCGCGACTTCCGTTTCGCAGGCGGATTATGATATGCAGGATTTAGTGTATGAGTTAAATCTTGAATCTGCGCGAATTGCGCGAAAAGCCACGGATGAATATACTTTGGCGAATCCCGACCGTCCACGCTATGTAGCGGGTGCGATGGGTCCAACTACCAAAGTTTCCTCGCTGTCACCGGATGTGAATAATCCTGGTTTTCGGGCGATTACGTTTGACCAATTGAAGGATGCCTACTACGAACAAGCGCGGGGTTTGATGGATGGCGGTGCCGATTTGCTGCTGATTGAAACTATCACAGATACTTTAAATACCAAAGCTGCCCTTTTTGCCATAGACCAATTATTTGAAGAAAAGGGCAAGCAATTGCCGATTATGATTTCCGGTACGATCACGGATGCGAGCGGGCGCACGCTGTCAGGGCAGACGGTGGAGGCGTTTTGGGTGTCGGTGAGTCACATGCCGTTGTTGAGTGTGGGTTTGAATTGTGCCTTGGGCGCGGAGGAAATGCGTCCACATTTGGAAGCCTTGTCGCAAATTGCCACTTGTTACATCAGCGCATATCCGAATGCCGGTTTGCCGAATGAATTTGGCGAATATGACCAGACCCCGCACGAAATGTGCCATTTTGTCGAGGATTTTGCTTTGAGCGGTTTTGTGAATATCGTGGGTGGTTGCTGCGGTAGCACACCAGATCATATTCGCCACATCGCCGAGCATGTTAAAAATATTCCGCCTCGAAAAATTCCCGAAACGCCGCAATACACGATGTTGAGTGGTTTGGAGCCTTTGATTATCCGACCAGAAACCAATTTTGTAAACGTCGGCGAACGCACAAATGTCACGGGTTCTAAGGCTTTTGCCAGATTAATTAAAACCGGTGATTACAATGGCGCTTTGTCGGTGGCGCAGCAGCAGGTTGAAAACGGCGCGCAGATTATTGACATTAACATGGACGAGGGTTTGCTCGATTCTGAAAAAGCGATGGTCGAGTTTTTAAATCTGGTGATGGCAGAGCCGGAAATTGCCAAAGTGCCGATTATGATTGACTCCTCGAAGTTCAATGTAATCGAAGCAGGTTTGAAATGTGTGCAGGGCAAGTGTATTGTGAATTCCATTTCGATGAAGGAAGGCGAGGAAGCGTTTATTCATCACGCCAAATTGGTGCGGCGTTACGGCGCGGCGGCAGTGGTAATGGCATTCGACGAGCAAGGACAAGCCGATACGATTGAACGAAAAGTTGAAATCTGTAAAAGAGCGTATAAAATTCTCACCGAAAAAGTCGGCTTCAAGCCACAGGACATCATTTTCGACCCTAATATTTTCGCGGTGGCAACGGGAATTGAAGAGCACAATGAGTATGCGATTAATTTTATTGAAGCGACTCGCCAAATTAAAGCAGCTTGTCCTGGTGCGAAGGTCAGCGGTGGCGTGAGCAATATTTCTTTCTCGTTCCGCGGCAACGACAAGGTGCGCGAGGCGATGCACTCGGCGTTTTTGTACCACGCGATTCAGGCGGGCATGGACATGGGCATTGTGAATGCGGGGATGATCGAAGTGTATGAAGAAATTCCCAAAGATTTGCTGGAATTGGTGGAAGACGTATTGTTAAATCGCCGGGAAGATGCGACTGAGCGTTTGACCGAATTTGCTGAAAAAGTCAAGCAAGATGGGGGTCGGCAGGTGCAAAAAGATTTGGCTTGGCGCGAAACGACGGTTGAAAAAAGATTGGAACACGCCCTGGTCAAAGGCATTACCGATTTTATTGATGAAGATACCGAAGAAGCCCGTCAAAAATATCCGGCGCCGTTGCAAGTCATCGAAGGTCCGCTGATGGACGGCATGAATGTGGTGGGCGATTTGTTTGGCGCGGGTAAAATGTTTTTGCCGCAGGTAGTGAAAAGTGCGCGGGTGATGAAGAAGGCGGTGGCGTATCTCACTCCTTTTATCGAGGAAGCGAAGAAAGCAGGCGGTGGCGTGGTCAGTTCAAAAGGTAAAATTTTAATGGCGACGGTGAAAGGTGATGTGCATGATATTGGTAAAAATATCGTAGGTGTTGTTTTAGGATGTAATAATTTTGACATTATTGACCTCGGCGTGATGGTTCCAGCGGAAAAAATATTACAAGAAGCAAGAAAACATGATGTAGATATTATAGGATTGAGTGGATTGATTACACCCTCCTTGGATGAAATGGTGCACGTGGCGAAAGAAATGGAGCGGCAGGGTTTTAAAATTCCCTTATTAATAGGCGGTGCCACAACTTCCAAAACCCACACGGCGGTGAAGGTGGAGCCGCATTACAGCGCGCCGGTGGTGCATGTGCTCGATGCCTCGCGGAGTGTGGCGGTGGCGAGTGCGCTGTTGGGTGAAGATGAAAATACGCGCAGCAATTTTATCCTCGATACCAAAAGTGAATACGCTCGGATTCGCGAGCAACGTGGCAATCGCCAATCTTCGAAGAAATATTTGACGTTGAAGCAAGCGCGGGCGAATAAAACCAAGATTGATTGGGCAACTTACACGCCGCCGAAGCCGAATTTCCTGGGAGTGAAGGTTTTTGATAATTACCCGTTGGAAGAATTGGTGGATTATATTGACTGGACGCCGTTTTTCCAAAGCTGGCAGTTGGCTGGCAAATTTCCAGCGATTTTGGAAGATGAAATTGTCGGCGTGGAAGCGAAAAAATTATACACCGACGCACGAAGCTTACTTCGTCGCATGATTGATGAAAAGTGGATTCAGGCGCAGGCGGTGATTGGCATTTTCCCGGCAAATAGTGTGAATGATGACGATATTCAAGTGTTTGAAAATGAAGATCGTGCGGAGATAAAAGCAGTGTTACGAAATCTTCGCCAACAAAACGAAAAAGCACCCGGTCAACCGAATTATTGTCTGAGCGATTTTATTGCGCCCAAAGACCTGACAGGTTTTCAAAACCTGTCAGGTCTGAAAGATTATATCGGCTCTTTCGCAGTGACCGCCGGCATTGGCATTGAAAAATGGGTCGAACAATTTGAAAAAGAGCACGACGATTACCACGCCATTTTGCTGAAAGCCTTGTGCGACCGCCTGGCTGAAGCCCTCGCCGAGCGCATGCACGAGCGTGTGCGCAAGGAATTTTGGGGTTACGCCGCCGAAGAAAATTTGGAAAATGATTCGCTGATTGCTGAAAAATACCAAGGTATTCGTCCGGCACCGGGCTACCCCGCTTGCCCGGAACACACCGAAAAACGGACACTCTGGCAGTTGTTAGAAGTCGAGAAAAATACTTGCATCAAATTGACCGAAAGCTGCGCGATGTATCCGGCGGCGAGCGTGAGTGGCTGGTATTATTCACATCCGGAGTCAAAATATTTTGGCTTAGGGCAAATTTCTAAAGACCAAATCGAAGATTACGCCGAGCGCAAAGGCATGAGCTTGGCGGAGGCAGAACGTTGGTTGGCGCCGGTGTTGAATTATGATGTGTGAAAGAGAATTATTAAAATAGCATAATATAATATGCTCACCATTCACGCTGCTACTACCATTTTACTTGAAAACGCCGTTGATTTTGGTACGGAATCGGTTCACCTCACGGAAGCCGTTGGTCGGGTGCTGGCAGAGCCATTGATTGCTGATCGCGATTTTCCGCCTTTTGATCGGGTAACGATGGATGGCATTGCTATTGATTATCAAGCTTTTGCAGAAGGTAGACGACATTTTCCAATCGAAGGTCTGCAGGCGGCAGGGGCACCGCAGTTGACTTTGCGCGAGCCGAGGCATTGTTTGGAGGTGATGACCGGGGCGATGCTACCGCAGGGTACAGATACGGTGATTCGTTATGAGGATGTAATAATTGAAGAAAATATTGCCAAAATACAGATCAATGATGTAATAAAAGGACAAAATTTACATCCTAAAGGCAGCGATCGTCAACGATATAATATAATCGTAAATCCCAATATTATAATCTCCCCGGCGGAGTTAGGCGTAGCTGCAACGGTGGGCAAGGCGGAGTTATTGGTAAAAAAGTTGCCGCGCATGGCAATTATATCTACCGGCGATGAAATTGTGGAAGTGACGGAAACGCCCCTGGCGCATCAGATTCGCTCCTCGAATGCCTATGCTTTACAGGGGTTGCTGGCAAAATGGGGCATTCAAGCGAAACGATTACATCTTGCTGATGATGAAGAATTAATAATTAAAGAATTAAAAAAATGTTTATTGGAATTTGACGTATTACTGTTGAGTGGCGGAGTGTCCGAAGGGAAGTTGGATTATGTGCCAAAAGCTTTGAAAATATTGGGTGTGCAGCAGTTATTTCACAAAGTACAGCAGCGACCGGGGAAACCACTTTGGTTTGGCAAGGCATCGGGCGGAGCGACGGTGTTTGCTTTGCCGGGCAATCCGGTGTCGGCATTTTTATGTGCGATGCGTTATGTAGAGCCTTGGCTGCGCAAGAGTTTGGGGTTGGTACCTATAGTAGAAAAATTTGCTATATTAACCGAAGATATTACATTTAAACCTGATTTAACCTATTTCTTGCAGGTGCAACTGCACACAGACGAACAGGGGCGTTTACTGGCAAAACCCTTAGCGGGCGGGGGATCTGGCGACCTGGCAAATCTAGTCGCGGCAGACGGATTCCTGGAATTGCCCAATGGAAAAGCCTTGTATGCAAAAGGCGAAGTGTTTCGGTTTTGGGGGTATCGGAGTGTCGGTTAGCGGCATATTGGCGGCGCGGGGTGCCGGTCGTTTTATAAATATTTTTATAGATTGTAATGAAATGGCGGTATTTTTACATTTTTTATTAAATTCTTATTTAAAAACGGCTCAGTATTTTAAATAATTTTTTATAATTCTCACCGGCATCTTTTTACGAAAAAAGACGTTAGTATTGCGGGAATTATGTTTAAAGAAAGGCAATGATATGATTTACAAAGTTTTGAATATAAAAGGGGTAGCATTTTTATTGGGCATATTAATTTTTCAGGCGTGTACGCAGGAAAATGAGGCGCTGGATTTGAAAGATATTACCCTGGATCCGAGTATCGAAACGGCAAGAAATGTGGAAATTATTTACAGCGACTCGGCAAAAGTGCGCGTAAAAATTATGGGTCCGACCTTGCTTTCGCACGTCAATTCGCGGGAGCCAAAGCAGGAGTTTCCAAATGGGGTGCGCGTGGATTTTTATGGTCCCGATCAGCAAATTACCAGTACGCTGACAGGTAAATACGGCATTCGTTATGAAGCGGAGGGCAAAGTGGTGGTGCGCGATAGCGTGGTGTGGCAAAGTGTGGAAGGGGAGCGCCTGGAAACGGAAGAATTACTTTGGGACGAGCGGCAAAAGCGCGTGTATAACCACCGTTTTGTGGTGCTGCGTAAGAAGGATGAGATATTGATGGGGCATGGCTTCGAGGCAACGCAGGATTTTAAAAATTCCCGAATTATTGCTGCCAGTGGCACCAAAGCAATTGACGAGATAAGTGATGATTTTCAATAATTTAGATGTGGCATATTTCTAAAATGTGTCATATCTATTGCAATATAAAATAATGCTTTTATAATATCATATTTTAAATTTCCATCAAGCTTTTCCCAGAAACTCTTCCATTTTTGACAGATTGCTGACGGCGCGTTGGTAAATGTCGGTCATAGCAGCCGGGTTATCCTGACCGGAATAAAGTGCAATTTCGCAGGTTTGAATAATTTGCATAAAGTCTTCAATCAGAGGCGCCTCCACATTAAGTGAATGTAATTTCTCCCGCACATTTTCTTTGGTCAATGCCGAACCGGGAATTTGTAATTTGTCACAAACATAGCCGAGCAGGGCACGGGAAATTTCGTCGTAAAAAGCCCGACTGGCGTTGTTTTTCAAATGTTGCTCGGCGGATTTCAATCTTTGCAGGGCTTCCTGGCGAGCGCGTTTGACGCGGAGCTGCGAGTGGTCAACATTCAATTGTTGATTTTGATTGCGTTTTACAAAAATCACCCCAATAAAGAATAAAAAAGGCAGCGCCGTAAGCGTCCAAAAGGTGGGCGACCCAAAAAACGGATGATTAATACGTTGTAATTTTGTATTTGTTTTAATGTATCGGATATCTTCGTCAACTGTAGCCGGTGGTTCGGTCGAAGTATTGGGACGTTGCGAACCTTGGCGAATCGTTACATCAAAAATAGCTTCATTCAGCGTAACGTATTGTTTTTTTACAGGATCAAAATAGGTAAAAGCTGGTTGTAAGCGATACGTACCGGCAGCTTTGGGCTGAATGAGGTATTCAATTTCTTTTTTACCCGTCAGCTCGCCATTCAGGTTTTCTAAAGTCTCCTCTGCCAGTACTTTAGGATCATATACTTGAAAACTATCCGGTAAACTCAAGGATGGCGCCTGTACGCGTTTTACATCACCATTACCACTAATCGACAGGCGCAAGGATAACACATCATCCGTGCTGACGTCCGTACGGGCGAGCGTAAATCCAGCCGAATATTGCCCGACCGCACCAGTGAAAGTGGGCGGTGCATTGGGCGGAAGCGGTCGCACATTCACTTGTACCGGTTCGGTGCTAATCAGCAGGCGCTGTACCTGTCGATTCAGGGAAAAAATATCGTCGCTGGAGCCTTCCAGTAAAACGGCTAATTCCAATTCCATGGGAGCAATCGTGAGCGTACCGGCTTGTTGCGGGAAAAGGGCAACGCGTTTTAAAATTTTGGTGACGTATTGCACTCCTTTGATCACTTCGCGTACGGGCGGCGCGTCGAAACGGCGTAAATCTTGCGCATAAAAACCTTGATAATCAGACTCTTGTAAAACGCTGTAACTGTCAATATCCGCTGCGGTGTATAATTTATAATCCAAGGTAATTTGTTGCCCCAGAAAAGCATCTTTGGTATTCAACTGCGCCTGAATAAAAATGCGGTTCGCCGGATTATTTCTGCCCAGGTTTTTACCTTCTACCACTTCAATCGTCAGGGGTTGCGTTCGCAAAGTTTTGCCATTCACTTTTGCAATGGCGCTACCGATGGTGAATTTTCCTTTACGCTTGGGGCGAAGGGTATAGCTGAAACTCAATTCTTTAGAAACAGCACCGTTGACAATAGTGGTACTAAACGCGCGTGAAGGACCCGCCAAAACGGTAAAATTGTCGAAAGACGGCGGAATAAAATCTTCTCCTTCTGCATTGCGCAAGGTAAAAGTAACATCAAAATAGCTATTGAGCACAATTTGCCGGGCATTGGTGTATGCTTCAAAGCTCACCTGCGCCGCCATCAGCATTGGCAAAAGCAAAAGAATATGTGCGACCCACCATTTTTTCATAAAAACCCACCGTTTCTATTCCGACCATTTGAAGATCGGCAAAACACATAAAGATTATAATTTATACGTTTTTCGTTTATTCACAGGTGGTTTTGCCTCCTGTTTTGGTTTTGGCGCTGGCGCTGCTTTGGGCATTTGCCAGTCGAAGTTGAAGCGCTCGGGTGAAGGTGTTTTTTGTATAATGCCATCCGGATTCGGCACTACTATAACGGAGAGCGGCTTCGTTTCTAAAACGTCTTGTCCTACCTGAATGCTGGCAGGCTGGATATAATAATTTCCGATATCATTTGGTTCAAGAAAAAAAGTGTAAGAAACCTGCTGCGACACATTCCCATTGACGATGCTGACACTCGATGAGAAATTCGGACCGCTTACAACCTGAAATCCTTCAAATACCGGCGGTTGAAAATTTTCGCCATTGGCATTTTCCAAAGTGAATTGTACTTGTACGTAATTTCCCAATAGCACGGAGTCCGTATTTACCTTAGCTGTAAAAATCGGCGCTTTTTGTCCAAATACAACGCCGCTAAACAAAATATAGAAAAGCGCTAATTGTATTCGTTTCATAGCCAATATATTGTGTTTTAGTTTTTAGTGTTATGGTGTTTTAGTGTTATGGTATTATGGTATTATGGTGTTATAGTGTTTTAGTCTCCCCATCTCTCAGTCATCATTACCAATCTTTGGTAGAGCGGTTGGGTTTGGTTTGGGCTTTGCGCAGTTTTTGCTGCACTTTTTGTTCTTCTTGTTCCATGATTTCCAGTAACTTACGCGCTTCTTCTTTGGATAAATTTTGCTGTTGCTCTTGTTCAGAAGACTGTTGGTCTTGCTGCTGTTGCTGTTGTTGCTGTTCGGGTTGTTGCTGCTGATCCTGTTTTTGATCCTGCTTTTGTTGTTGATTTTGTTGATTTTGCTGCTGCCGTTGCTGTTGCTGTATTTTTAGCTGCCGTTGTGCCAATGCCAGATTCTTTTTAGTCTCAATATCTTGTGGATTCAGACGCAGCGAGCTTTTGTAGGCGTCGATGCTTTTTTCGTAATCTTGCTGCTTGTAATAAGCATTGCCCAGATTATGATACGCCAATGCTTTGGCAAGATCATTATCGGCGGCACGTGCCGCCGTTTCGTAGCTTTTTACGGCTTCATCGTAGCGCTCCTGATTGTAAATGGCATTGCCCAGATTATAAGTACCTTGCGCACTTTTTTTCTTTTCCAGCGCCTTGCGATAGTTTTCTTCCGCCTGCGTGTACGCTTCGCTCCCATACGACTTGTCGCCCTGCCGTAAAAACTGGTGGGCAGACTGCGCCGCAGCCATTTGTAAAAATATTCCAAAAAATAGCAATATAATCAGTCTTTTCATAGCGCCAATTTTAAACACTCAACCTCAATCTTAACCTTAATCTCAATCTTAATCTCAATCTTAATCTTAATCTCAATCTTAATCTCAATCTTAAATTTTAAACAAATCCCGATCGCCCAAATACTTGTTTTTGCTGTACGAAATTAAAAATTCAATCACGATGAGTAATAACGCCGCGCCCAGAAAATATTGAAAATAACTCTCATATTCACTAAAAGCCCGCTGTTCAAACTCGCGTTTTTCCATACGTTCGATTTGCATCGTAATCGCTTGCTTAATCATTTCCATATCGGTGCCAAGGTCAAAAAAGCCACCTTGCCCCATTTTTGCCAGTTCTCGTAAGGCATCGGGGTCGGCTTTCGTGCGCACCGGATTGCCGGTTTGGTCGCGCTTTACATCCTGGCGGCCACCTACAATCTCGGGAATAAACGAGCCGTTTTTGGTGCCCACCACTACTGTAAACACGAGCAATCCATCTTCATTGGCTTTCTTGGCAATTGCGGACGCTTCCACATCGTGATTTTCACCATCGGAAATGATAATGATCGCCTGATTTTTCTTATTGTTATTATCTGCTGACCGCACCGCCAGGCTAATGGCGTCGCCAATGGCAGTACCTTGCGTCGGTACCATCGTTGGGTTGGCACTTTTGATAAACAATTGCATTGCGCCGTAATCCGTTGTTAAAGGCACCTGCAAGTACGCATTCCCAGCAAAAATAATGAAGCCCAGCCGCTCGCCGCGCAAGGATTCCATCAAGTCTTCAGCGAATTGTTTTGCTCGTTCCAGGCGATTGGGTTGCACATCCTCTGCCAGCATACTGTTGGAAACATCGAGCGCAATGAACACATCTACGCCCTTACGCGTCGTCTTTTCGCGCTTCACACCCCATTGCGGATTTGCAGCACCCACAATCAGAAATGCCAAGGCCAACACCAGCAGCACAAACTTCAATCCGTCTTTGTAACGCGACACCTGCGGCATCAATTCGCCCATCAGGCGCATATTACCGAATTTGGCAATCAAACGCTTGCGCGCACGGTATGCCAGCACAAAAAATGCCACCAGCACCGGAATCACTTCCAGTACATATAAATATTGCGGATGTTCAAATCGAAACATATTTTTTTAGATGCCAGATGCCAGACATCAGATGCCAGACTTCCTCACTTTACAAAATTTTATTTTTACCACTTGTCTTCTAATCAACCTATCAACGCTTCAACCTTTCAACCAAAACTACGGAATTGTACGCAACACCGAATATCGTAAAAATACTTCTAACAATAACAAAATCAAGCCTGCCAGCGCAAAGTAGTAAAATTCTTCACTCGATCTTTTCAAGCTGGTGACTTCAATTTCCGTTTTTTCGAGTTTATCAATCTGATCGTAAATTTGTTCCAATGCTTCCGCCGTTGTAGCGCGATAATACTGCCCTCCAGTCATTTCAGCAATCTGCCGCATCAAGGCTTCGTCAATTTCCACTCTTGCCAAGCCAAAAATGTAACGCCCATCGCTGCGGCGGCTTACCGGCGTGAGCGCATCCCCGGTCGTACCAATGCCGATGGTATAAACTTTCACTTGAAATTCCCGCGCAATTTCCGCTGCGGTAATGGGTTTGATGTAACCGGCATTATTTACCCCATCCGTTAGCAAAATCACAATTTTACTCTTGGCTTTGCTATCTTTCATTCGGTTGACGCCAGTCGCCAAACCCATGCCAATGGCAGTTCCATCTTCTAAAATACCACATTCCAAACCCGCCAGAAAATCTTTGATAATGCGGTGATCAGTTGTTAAAGGACATTGCGTAAAGGCTTCGCCCGCAAACACGACCAAGCCAATCCGGTCATAGGGGCGCTTTTCTACAAAATCGGCTGCCACGCGCTTGCTCACTTCGAGTCGGTCAGGATTGAAATCTTGCGCCAGCATGCTACTCGACAAGTCCATCACCAGCATGATGTCAATGCCATCTGCTTTGACTTCTTCTTCTTTCAAATTCAACTGCGGACGCGCCAAAGCAATCACTAACGAAGCAAAGCACAGCGCCCGAAAAATGGGCAACGCCGCCCGCAAACGTCCGCGCCACGAGGGCACCCCACGAATCGGCTCCAGCGTCGGCATGCGCAGCGTCGGATGATATTTCCGATACCGGTGATAATAATAAAACGCCAACACCGGAATGACCAGCAACAAAAGCAGTAATTCCGGATTGAGGAAATGAATATTTTTTAAGTAATTTATCATTTTTGTTTTTTAGCCTCCATTACTAAGCAGTTGGATATCATATCATGTAAGGCTTGTTTTCTCTTAGTATAAAGAGCCATTAAAAACCCAATATAAACTGTTAAAAAGGAAATAATCTTTCCAAGATGTCTAACTGTAGCACGTCCAAATGAAATTCTATTTCCATTCAGATCGGTTACTCTAATATTAAACACTTTCTTTCCTGGAGTAGCCTGTTTTTCGCTGGACTCAAATATTGCAAAATACAACCAACTTAAAATTGGTAAAGCCAAATAAATAGTGACGCCAACTGTCGCAAAAGCATCAGCACCTGGAGTTTTATTAATTTGGGTTAAGAAACTAAACACAATAAACCCGACGGCAATCACTGTAACTGAAATAATCACTGCATCAATTAAAACAGCAACAAATCGGTGTCCAAAATCTGCATATTCTACCTTATAATCTGCAATATCTTCAGTCTCCGTTTTAACAGGATTTTGTTCAATATAATAAAGATATTCATCTAACTGCAATTCCTTTTTTTGATTTGTAACTGTCTCGTTTTGAGATACCTCATCAATTGTAACTACTTCCTGTATTGGCTTTGTCTCCCAAGTAAAATGAATCGCCTCCTGCATCCCCTGCTCATGAATCGTCATCGGCGGTTGCGCTTTCGCAAATTTCACTAAATCCGCGTTTACAAATAACTCCTGCAAGCGGTCGCGCCAGCGTTCTTCGATGTCCGTTTTTCGTAAATTTTGCACAATTTCATCCGTCGTGGACTCCAACGCCGGAATTTTGAAGCGATTTTCCAGGTATTCTCTAATTATAAACGTCAGTTCAGTCTGATATTGTTTCACTTCGCCTTTTTGCCAAAGGTTTTGCTGTTGCAATGTCACCAATTTTTGTAAGGCAATTTCATGCGGTAGCAATGGCTTCGGCGGCGCTACGACTTTCGGTTTTTTCTTCCTATTTACAATCAAGTAAATAATACAGCCGATTATGATGATAATTAATAATGGAATTAAATAAGGCACTAAATCTTCCAACGTACGTGGCTCCTGAATAATCGGCTTAATCGGTGCCAATTGCACGGTATCGCTGGCGATGGGAATCGTAGAAACTTCGAGTCGCAACGTATTCGTTTCGGCGATGCCAATTTTGCCATTTTGCAGATAAGTGACTGGTATTCTGGGTAAAATATATACACCAGAATCAAAAGATGTTAGGGTTAACTCTTGTTCCAAAATATAATTTGCCCCGCGCTGCAAGGTATCCCAGGCGGTCGTATCAACAATTTCCACTCCCTGCAAACTGTCAAACACCGTCAAATCCGGCGGCTGCACGCGTACATTGCCCGGCGCATTGAGTTGAATGTGCATTTTTACCTGATCGCCAATGAGAATGCGGGTGCTGTCCAAGCGAGCGCCGACAGACACCTGAGCAGCCGTATTAAAATTGAAAATTATAATTAAAAGGAAGATAAGAGGATAGGAGGATAGGAGGATTTTTTTGTTCCCCCATCTTCCTATCTTCCCATCTTCCCATCTTCCCATGCTCATATTTGTGCTCGTTTTTGAAAAAATTGCATCAGGGCATTCACATACGGCTCAGTGGTCATAATGCTGATCATATCCGCGCCGCTGCGCAAAAAACTATTCCTAAAATGCTGATAATTATCTTGATACCATTGCGCGTAGCGTTCCCGCACCTTGCGCGAAGCCGTGTCAATCCAGCGAATTTCACCGCTTTCGGAGTCCATCGCCCGCACCAGCCCGATATTCGGCAATTCCGCCTCCCGCGGATCGGTCATTTGAATGCCGATAATATCATGCCGCCGCTTGGCAATGCGCAGTGCATCCTCGTAGCCCTTCGTCATAAAATCGGATAACACGAAGCAAATGCTGCGTTTCTTAATCACATTATTAAAATAACGCAAGGCTCCGCCGATGTCCGTCCCCGTTCCGACCGGCACAATGTCGAGTAACTCTCTGATAATCCGCAAAATATGCTGTTTTCCTTTTTTCGGTGGGATGAAGCGTTCAATCCGGTCCGAAAACAAAATCACGCCCACTTTATCATTATTCGTAATGGCAGAAAACGCCAGCACCGCGCAGATTTCCGTCAGCAATTCATTTTTCATCTGCTCCACCGTACCAAAAAACGCCGAGCGACTCAGGTCCACCAGCAGCATCACCGTCAGCTCGCGCTCCTCCTCAAACACCTTCACAAACGGATCGCCCGTGCGCGCCGTCACATTCCAGTCAATATTGCGCACATCGTCGCCGTACTGGTAGCTGCGCACCTCGCTAAACGACATACCCCGCCCCTTGAACGCACTGTGGTACTCCCCACTGAAAATATGCTTCGTCAAGCCCTTCGTCTTGATTTCGATCTTGCGGACTTTTTTGAGTAGTTCGGAGGTTTCCAATTTAAATAATTTTGATTAAAAAGGCTTTTTTATACCATGTAATCTGTTAGCTCCTCTTCTAATCTCCATATATATACTAAAATAAACAATTATGGATATAATAAAAAATATTACAACACCTATTACATCACCTTTTATAATGGAATATACAATAAATATTAAAGGAGATATAACTATAAAAATGCCAGATAAACTTAGTAATAATGCATTTGTCGGCGATTTTTGTTGCGGGGTAATATTAATCTTATTTACACCTGCAATTCTAGATTCAATATCAAAAAACACATCTCTTAGATTTTCATTTAATAAAAATTTTAAAGAAAATCTGTCCCCTGGGTTAATTAAAAGTGGAAGAATCTCAATTTGATTTTCAAGTTGTTTTATGCTGATTTCTAATTTTTTAGGAAAACTTTCTCCAATTTCCGAACTAAGAATTGAGGTCGTTTTACGAAAAATAATTTTAAGATTAGAATCAAAATCAGTTTTTAGAATTGGAGTATTCCCCATATTTTCGAACTCAATTTCCAATAGAAAAAGATTATCAATTTCCTGGTTTTTGTATAAAATAATTAAATCTTTTTTTAAGTCTTTTTTGTACGACAATAAATTTTCATTAGCTCTGATTATATAAGATAATCTTTTTATGTCTTTTTGCTTAAAAAAAAGCCAAACCGCCACCGCCGTAGAAACAACAATAGCCGGTATTCCCACGATATAATCACTGTACTGGGTCCAGAATGAATCCATATCAAAAACCCGTAGGGTTGTAATAATTATAGAATAAGGTCAATATCATATTTTATGAAAACCCCTTTAGGGGTGGCATATCCGGCGCAATTTGTGTCACCCTGTTTGGATTCCAATACATTATACATTTTATTTTTCTATAAATATATCACCCCGCTGGGGTTTTTCGCATGCTACAATAACACCAAAACACAATAACACCTTAACGCCACTAAGGCACCTCCACTCTGTCGAGAATCCGATTAATAATATCCTCCTGCGTAACATTCTCAGCCTCAGCCTCGTAGGTTAATCCGATACGGTGGCGCATCACATCGTGGCATACGTTGCGCACATCTTCAGGGATGACATAGCCCCGGCGGCGCAGGAAGGCAACGGCTTTGGCAGCCAGCGCCAGGTTGATGCTCGCACGCGGCGAAGCGCCGTAGTTGATGAGCATTTCCATGCCGTTCAAGCCATATTGCTTGGGATCGCGCGTCGCGAAGACAATGTCGAGAATGTAACGCTCGATTTTTTCATCCATGTAAATATTGGTCACCGAGCGGCGGGCGCGAAGGATGTCCTGCGGTTGTACCACCGGCGAAATGTTTTCGTCTTCGCCAGTAAGGTTGCGACGAATAATCTGGCGTTCTTCCTCTTTTTCCGGGTAACCAATTTTCACTTTGAGCATGAAGCGGTCCACCTGTGCTTCGGGTAGCGGGTAGGTTCCTTCCTGCTCAATTGGGTTTTGAGTAGCCAGCACGAGGAATGGCTCTTCGAGTTTGAAGGTATCATTGCCGATGGTCACCTGGCGTTCCTGCATGGCTTCGAGCAGGGCACTTTGCACCTTCGCCGGGGCGCGGTTGATCTCGTCCGCCAGGATAAAATTGGCAAAAATAGGACCGCGCCGCACGGTGAACTCATGTTCGCGCGGATTATAAATCAGCGTACCAATAATATCCGCCGGAAGCAGGTCGGGCGTAAACTGAATGCGACTGTATTTGGCATCAATAGCTCTGGCTAATGTTTTGATTGCCAATGTTTTAGCCAAGCCTGGCAAACCCTCCAGCAAGACGTGACCACGCGTGAGTAAACCAATCATCAGGCGTTCAATCATGTGCTTTTGTCCAACGATGACACGGGCGGTTTCCTGGTTCAATTTTTCAACGAAGGCGCTATCAATGTAAATCTGGCGATTCAGCGCTTCAATATCCGTATTTTGTATTTGCATAATATGTTGCGTGCTTTGGAAAATTGGTTTCGCGTTATATAACAGCCGTTGTTGCTGAATTCTTGTGAATCAGCCCGCAAATTTCACATTTTTTTTTAACAAAACTGCATTTAGATAGGGTGAGAGATAGGGGGATTTTTGAAAATGGGTTATTTGTTATTGGTTATCGGGGAATAGCAGGGCAGTTATTAAGCTTGCTTTTGAAACAAGTGAGAAAGATCATGGGTGGATTTTACAATTTTTCAATGGGAATCAGCGAGCTTTGCGCGTGGTAGCCCCCTAAATCCCCCCAAGGGGTACTTTTACATTTTGTATGAATCTTGGTTTTAGGGGATGCTTTTGATTTTGCTGATTGGCGCAAAGGAATTAAACTGAAATGGCAATTAGCTGTTTGAAGGATAACATTAAAACAGCGTAAATTTTTTATAGCATGGATAAACATTTTCATTCACTGCCGGTGCGGGAAGTGCGCAAGGAAACAGAAG
This sequence comes from Saprospiraceae bacterium, assembly GCA_046314415.1. Lineage (GTDB taxonomy): Bacteria > Bacteroidota > Bacteroidia > Chitinophagales > Saprospiraceae > JADJNW01. The sequence continues at coordinate 16,932 of JBKBWT010000007.1, read as the reverse complement.
ACACCGTGTCGCTTTTGCTGGATGTACCGACAGATTTGAAGGAAACTTTTAAATACTTGCAAGGGCAATACCTCACTTTGAAATTTGAAATCAATGGCAAGGAAGAACGCCGTTCGTACTCGATGTGCAGCAGCCCGCTGGAAGATCACCTGGCGGTGACGGTGAAGCGTGTGAAGGGCGGTTTGGTATCGAATTATATTAATGATAATATCAAAGCCGGTCAGGTGATTGAAGTAATGCCGCCGGACGGGCGTTTTCATCCCGAATTACACGCGGGGCAGAAGAAGACGTATTATCTATTTGCTGCCGGTAGTGGCATCACGCCGTTGTATTCGATTATCAAAACCATTGTTGAAGAAGAGCCACAGAGTACGATTTTTCTGCTATATGGCAATCGGCATGAGGATTGTATCATTTTTAAAGCCGGATTGGACGCTTTGGAGAAGCGTTATGAGGGGCAATTAATCGTGGAACATATTCTAAGCCAGCCAAAACGAGAAAAAGCCGGCGGCTTGAAAGGTTTATTCTCCAAGGGCACTACGCTGTGGAACGGTAAGACTGGAAGGATTGATGCCACACAGGTTAATAAATTTTTGCAGGACAATCCGCCGCGCAGCAAGGACGTCGCTTATTTCATCTGCGGTCCGGGTGGCATGATTGACACTGTGGAAGCAGCGCTTTTGAGCAAAGGCATTGATAAAAAGCACATTTATACCGAGCGGTTTAGTACGGTGCCCATTGCCGATGAAGACCGGATCAAAGGGGTGAGCGGGGCGCATTTGACTGCACATTTGAACGGAAAAGCCGTTGAGATTGTGGTACCGTCTGACAAAACCATTCTTTATGCGTTATTGGATAAAAAATACGATCCGCCTTACTCTTGTATGTCGGGTGCGTGTTCTACCTGCATGGCAAAAGTGCTGAAGGGGAGTGTGAAAATGGACGTATGCTATGCGCTGGATGATGACGAGGTGCAAAAAGGTTATATTTTAACTTGTCAGGCGCATCCTACGACGGCTGAAGTGGAAATTACGTATGATGTGTAGCACCAAATTTGATTCGGTGAAACCAAGTAAAAAGCTGTACATTTACGGCAGTAAAATTTTACATTTTAACTTATTGTAATGAAAGTTATAACAGAAGATATTGTTGATCAAATAGTTGAGCGCTTTGATGACTCAGATGCTGCGTACGAGCAAGCGGTGGAAACCATGGAAGCCGAGCAGCCGGTGTTGATGGGGTATTTGTTTTCCGAGGAATTTGAAGCTTTTACCCAGGATGAAAAAGAGTACCTGTTGTTATTGGCTACCATCATCTGGCAGGCGGTGAAAGAGTCGAATGGCAATGTGCCACAAGTGAGTGAAAAAGCCCTGGCGGATGCCGAAGAGCAAAACTGGTCAAAACTGGAAGGGGTGACTGCGCAGCGTTTTCACGAGCGGTTGGATGTCTTTTTCGATGAATATCCACAGGAAGATTTGCTGGCGTTTGTCGAGGATGCGCTGGTGGACGATGAAGAAGACCCCATTGTGACGAAAGAAGCCCGCGAAGCCATGTTTATCACGCTGAAAACAGTGATTGATACCTTGACACAAGGTTAAATTGTTCGTTTCAGGTTCTAAATTTCAACTTAGAACCTGAAACATCTTGAAACCTTGAACTTAATACGCCCGCTCGTTTCGTTTTTCCATAAAATTAATAAAAGAGCGATTCGCTACGCGGTTGCCGCCTGGCGTCGGATAATTGCCCGAAAAATACCAGTCTCCATTGTTATTGGGACAGGCTTCATGTAAACCCTCAATGGTTTGAAAAATCACCTCCACTTTAGGTTTAATCTCTGCCGGGGTGATAATTTTGGCTACTTTTTTAGAGATTTCTTCATACGAAAACTGATCGTATAAAGTTTTTACTTCATTTTTAACTTGCTCTTTTGGAAGCCGATCTGCTGCTTTGCAACGTTCGTACACATCCTGTAGCAAGTCCTCCTGCTTATTGTCTTTCAATAAATCGAGTAATGCCTGGAAGGCTACAAAATCTTTCATAATGGACATATCAATGCCGTAACAGTCTGGGTAGCGAATTTGTGGTGCGGAAGAAACAACAATGATTTTTTTCGGGCGCAGCCGAGCAACCAGCCGTACAATGGTATCGCGCATGGTGGTGCCCCGCACAATCGAGTCGTCGAGCAGCACCAGCGTATCTTTCTCATTTTCCACAATACCATAAGTAACATCGTACACGTGCGATACGAGTTCGCCCCGGTGTGACGTATCGGTAATGAAGGTGCGTAGTTTTTCGTCTTTTACCACCAACTTTTCCGTACGCGGGCGTAGGGCTAGTATTTTCTCAATTTTTTTTGCTTTTACATCCTCTAAATCACCGGTTTCTTGCAAATATTCCATTATGCGTTCCTTCTTGATACAGTTGAGCTTCTGCTCAATTCCTTCCATCAAGCCATAAAAAGCAGCTTCGGCAGTATTAGGAATAAACGAGAAAACGGTATGTTTCAGGTCATAATCCACCGCTTCGAGTACAGGTTCGGTGAGGAGTTCGCCTAATTTTTTGCGCTCCAGGTAAATGTCGCGATCCGTGCCTCGCGAGAAGTAAATCCGCTCAAACGAGCAGGCACGACGCTCTTGGGGCTCGGTGAAGGGTTTTTCATCAATCTTGCCGTTGCGCTTGATAATTAAGGCATGCCCCGGCTGAATTTCCTTTACTTTTTTGACGTGTACGTTGAAAGCAGTCTGAATGGCAGGGCGTTCCGAAGCCATTACAACCACTTCGTCATCCTGGTACCAAAATGCCGGTCGAATGCCATTCGGATCTCGCATGACAAATGCATCACCGTGCCCCAGCAAACCAGCCATGACGTAGCCGCCATCAAATTTTTTGCTCGCTCGCCGCAGTAATCGCTGAATATCAAGATTGTCGTAAATTAAATCGTTGATTTCTTCATTGGTATAGCCATCGGGTTTAAACCAGGTGTGCAGGCGTTGAACTTCGTCGTCCAAAAAATGCCCAATTTTTTCTAAAACGGTGACAGTGTCGGCTTTGCGGGTTGGGTACTGCCCAAGGCTGACCAATTCGTCAAATAACTCATCCACATTGGTGAGGTTGAAATTGCCAGCAAGCACCAAATTGCGCGTAATCCAGTTGTTTTGTCGAATGAAAGGATGACAGGTATTCACCGAGTTGTCGCCGTGCGTGCCGTAACGCAAATGTCCGAGCAGCAGTTCTCCGGTGAAAGGTTTATTGGCTTTCAGCCAGTTCGGATCTTTGAGTTGCTCCGGCTTCAGGTCTTTAAAATGATGTTGCACTCCAGCAAACAGATCGTCAATGTAATTAGTGGCTACGCTTTTTTGAATATTGATGTATTCTTTGCCTGGTGGCATGCCGATTTTGATGGTAGCCATACCAGCGCCGTCTTGCCCGCGATTGCGTTGTTTTTGCAGCAGCAACCGTAGCTTGCTCAAACCCCACAATGCTGTACCATATTTTTCCTGATAGTATTCTAAAGGTTTTAATAATCGAATGACCGCTACACCGCATTCGTGTTTGATCTGATCGCTCATTAATAATTGATTGATAATTTACAATTGTAAATTGTTGATTATTAATAAATTTAGAAAGATTTGTAAATAAAAAAGAATGATTTCAAATTGTAAAGGTACACCAAAAAACAGGCTTCCCACGCAAATTTGCTTGAGAAACATTTCGATAAAAGGATTAGTTGCTAGGAGGTGATTTAGAAAATAGAAAATGTGTAAAGGGATTATAAGTATTTAAATGCCAGGACTAATGTGATAACAAGTTTTCTAATTTTCGCGTTCCTGATTACGATTCGATTTTTCCCGCTCACTATCTTTCCCATCTTTACCAAACAAGAGGCGATTCCAGAAATTCTTACGCTTTTCGCGGCGGTCATCGCGCTCCTCTTCTTTTTGCACCTGGCGATGTACCCGGTCTAGATACTCCTGGTCGGTTTCACCCGGACGACGTTCAGGAAAGCGTTCCAGGCGTTCTTCGTCATCACCGCTCATACCGTTGAAAATACGCTGGATTAAATTGGGCGTATCGGGCAGCCCCAGATCATTTACAAAAATGGGCATTTCTGGTAGAAAATGCGGGCATTGCATCAAAGCAGTCACGCTATCTGCTGGCGTTGGAAACTGTCCCCAGCGCCAATTTTTTAATTCACTATCTGCATTTACTTTTTTCATAAATCTGCCCCAGATCGGCAATGCCGAATAACCGCCCTGCCCGTAGCGGGTGCTGCGGAAGTGTACTTGTGGCGTTTCTGCGCCTACCCAGGCACCAGCCACCAGCTTTGGCGTGAAGCCCATAAACCAACCGTCGGAATTATTTTGAGTAGTGCCGGTTTTACCGCCAATTGCATTACCCAGACCAAATTCATAGCGCAAACGCCGCGCCGTGCCACTGTCCACTACCGCTTGCAGCATTTTTATCATCATATCGGCATGACCGGTTTCCAGCAATTGCGGAAAACGGTTGGGATTTGGGCGGTTAAATTTTACAATTACCTTGCCATCCGCGGTTTCAATGCGATCCAGATAATGTGGGGTAGGACGGCGACCGCGATTGGCAAACGTCCCATATGCCTGTGCCATTTCGAGCAGCGACGCATCGGCAGTGCCCAGTGCAATGGAGGGTTCCCGGGGAATTGAGCCTTCGAGTCCCATGCCACGTGCCAAGGTTCGCACCGGTTCGATGCCTGCCCGCATGATAATGGCAACGGAAACCGAATTGATGGATTCGCTCAATGCGCCTTGCATGGAATACACCCCACCATATTCACCGCTGGCATTACGTGGCTTCCAATTGTTGTATTCGGTATAAACTACTTCTTCGTTAGCTGTATATTCGCAGGGCAGCATGCCATTTTCCAGCGCGGCCGCATAAACAATCGGTTTGAAGGTAGAACCCACCTGCCGACGTGATTTTACGTGGTCGTACTTAAAAAACTGATGGTCAATACCGCCTACCCAGGCGCGGATCAAGCCCGTATTGGGTTCCATTGCGATAAATCCGGTTTGTAAAATCCCCAGGTAATAACGCAATGAATCCATTGGGGACATTTCCCGCTCTACTTCGC
>JBKBWT010000007.1:0-11812 GCA_046314415.1 Saprospiraceae bacterium | reverse complement strand
CTACTTCGCCCTTTTCCCAGTCAAAAATGCGCATTCGAACCGGTGTGGCGAAAGCCTCATCAATTGCCGCAATTGAATAGCCTTGTTCTTGCATGGCTTTATAACGCGGCGAACGTTTTTTAGCTTCCAGCAAGATTTTTTCGTTATTCCAGGGCGCTTTACGGTTTTTCCAGTTTTCGTAAAAATCCTGTTGCAACTTTGCCATGTGTTCGCGCACGGCGTCCTCGGCGTAGCGCTGCATCCGGCTGTTAATGGTGGTATAAATTTTTAACCCGTCGGTATATAAATTATAAGGAGTACCATCAGGTTTCGTATAATCTTGCAGGATTTCTTCGATTTCTAAGCGCAGGTGCTCCCGGAAATAAGTTGCCAGACCTTCGTCGTGTCCTTCCTTGTGATACTTTACACCTAAAGGTAATTTTTTAAGTTTTTCTGCCTGTTTTTCAGAAAGATATTCATATTTTACCATTTGGCTCAGCACCACATTACGACGCTTTAGAGCGTTTTCGGGATGACGGGCAGGGTTGTACAACGTGTTACCTTTGAGCATGCCTACCAGCACGGCGGCTTGTTCCGGGCGCAGGTAGCGCGGAGAAGTATTGAAAAAGCGCTGCGCAGCAACTTTGATTCCGTAAATATCTTCGCCGAAAGGCACGGTGTTGAGGTATAAATTCAACAATTCTTCTTTAGAGTAGGTGCGCTCCAATCGCCGCGCGGTAAAGGTCTCGCGCATTTTATTAATCAAAGTCGAAAAAAACCAATATTGGCGACGCGGGAACAGGTTTTTCGCTAGTTGCTGACTCAGCGTACTGCCGCCCCCGGCTGAATCATCCATCAGCAAAATGGATTTGACTAACACGCGCATCCACGCACGAAGGTCAATACCGCGATGTTCAAAAAAACGGGCGTCCTCCGTAGCAACCAAAGCATTGAGCACAAAAGGTGGAATTTCTTCCAGGCTAGCATTGACACGATTTTGCACGTAATACTTACCCAACTGCACCTTGTCCTCAGAGTAAACCTGGGAGGCGTTGTAATTGCGAATGGCTTTTAAATCGGCATAAGTAGGCAGTTTGCCAAAAGCACCAAGATAAACCAGGACTGCCAGTAAACAACCAGCTAGAAAAGCCGAGCCGGCAGCAATGATGCCCCAATTCAATAATTTTCTGCGATTTTGGGGCTGACTTAGCCATACTTTTGTGTATGCCCAAGCTCGCGAAGCGCGCTGCTGCGCGGACTGCCAGAGTGCATGTAGTTTTTCCGAAACTGATTTATTAAATTGAGGAGGTCGTTGTTCTGCCATGAAACTATATCATTACAACCGAAAGAAACGTAAATAATAGGCTAACTATTTTTCTATTCGGATTTTGTTTCAAAAATACGAAGATTTAAACAAAAATTGTTTGAAAAAATCCACTTTAAAAAACTTTAACGAATACCGCGATAAAAACAACACATTCACATACAATTACATACATCGTTTTACGATAAAACAATATATGCTTTTTCCGCTTAAAAATTGCGCTCGCCGTGGCTTTTGCGTATCTTTCGTGTCAATCGCGGTGGATTTGTACCTTATAAAAATCGTTCGGATGAAAAAAGTTCTATCCTTTGCCTTAATATTGTTGCTGCTGGGTTGCGCCAGTGATGCCAAGAAAAATACTGCAAATAATGCGGTTGCGGGCCAAAAAGATTTTATGATTGTGCCGGGTGAGCGCGTGGGATTGATTACTTCCGCTACGACTGAGGCAGTACTTCAAGAACTGTATGGCACCCAAGACATTGATATACAGTCTATTTCCATTGCCGAAGGAGACACACAGGAAGGAGTGGTGCTGTATCCTGGCACCCGCAATGAGTTGGAAATCATCTGGGAGTCAGCAGCAAGTGAGGGTACGCCGGCTTTTGTGCGAATTGGTAAGGATAGCACCGAATGGCATACACCCGAAGGGATTACCATTGGCACGACGCTGGAAAAATTGGAAGATTTGAATGGTAAACCTTTTACTTTCTATGGGTTTGAGTGGGATTACGGTGGATTGATTACGGATTGGAATGATGGTAAGCTCAGTGAGTACCTGATCATTGCATTGGTGCCTCAAAATTTTGCTAAATTAACCGATGACCTGCTTGGGGAAGTACAACTTTCGTCAGATGACCCTCGGGTGCGTGCCTTGCAGGCAAAAGTAGGTTCCATAGTGGTGACCTTTCGTCCGCCCTTTGAATTGCAGGAAAATTAAAAATTTAAAAACCAATTATTTAAATATTATTTTTAAACCTCAAACTAAAACAAAATGAGTCTAGAACAGTATCCTAAACTTCAGGAAATCAATGAAACCAACTACCAATTCAAATTTGGTGATTACATTGGTCAAGGTTTCGATCTTTTCAAACAGAATATGGGCAACTTCGTAGGCTACACCTTGGTCTATGTAATGATCATTGGGGTGCTTTCGGTTATTCCGCTGATTGGTTTTTTAGGTGTTTACGCGCTTAGCCCGATTCTGTACGCCGGCTTCTTAATTGGAGCGCATCGTACTGCTAGCGGACAACGCCTTGAATTTGGCGACTTTTTCAAGGGTTTTGACCATGCTGGTCAGTTGATTGTCTGGTATTTAGTTTCCATCATTGCAACAACACTGCTGATGCTCCCATTTTTTATCAGCATATTTAGCTGGTATTCTGAAATGCTGGCTGACCCGGAGGGCTATATCGAAAACCCCGATCCATTTGGCATGTTTGCCAATATACCTTCCTGGAGCTACCTATTGTTTCTGCCCGCCATTTATCTGGGCGTAGCCTGGCGCTGGGCACCTCAATTTATTGTTTTTAATAATATGAATTTTTGGGACGCGATGGAAATGAGCCGCCGCCTGATTACCAAAAAGTGGCTTATTCAGTTCCTGTTCCTGATCGTATTTTCGATCATTGGCGGCATAGGAGCGCTAGGTTTACTGATTGGCATGTTTTTCACGGTACCTGCTGCCATGTGCATGGAATATGCGGCATTTGCCGACGTCACCAAACTCAATCAGGTAGCATCATCCGTAGATGATATTGAAGCGCATTTGGTAGAATAAGTGGATTGTATGGTATAAAATAACATTAGAGTCTTAGGAAACGGTTGTATTTCCTAAGACTCTTTTATTTTTCCCTTAAGCGTTACTTCTCTATTTTGCCTGCGTCTTAATAAGAAATCAAACCTCGAGTTTACACAATGAGAGAAGAACTCCTCCACTATCTGTGGCGCACCAAGCGTTTTGAGGTCAATAATTTGAAAACAACGCAGGGCGACCCGGTTCAAATTTTGCACAGCGGCGATTACAACACGCATTCGGGTCCCGATTTTTTAAATGCACGCATCCGCATTGGCGATACTACCTGGGCGGGCAATGTGGAAATGCACCTTTGTGCCTCGGAATGGCTGCGGCATGGGCATGCCAGTGACAAGGCTTATGACAATGTGATTCTGCACGTGGTGCTGGAGGAGGACGTGCCCATCACGCGTGCGAATGGCGAACGCATTCCCTGCCTGGAAATGAAGCATTTGATTTCGCAGAAATTATCCGCGAAGTACCTGGAATTATTACACAGTGAAAAATGGATTCCGTGTGAGGCACAATTTGCGCAAGTCTCCGAAATGACGCGCACTCTGTGGCTGGAGCGTTTACTGGTGGAGCGTTTGGAACAAAAAACAGCCATTATTGCCGAGGCGTTGGCACAAAATCAGCAAAACTGGGAGGAGACGTTCTATCAATTGTTGGCACGCAATTTTGGTGTGCAGGTGAACACTGAGCCGTTTGAACTGCTGGCTAAAGCAACGCCGCTGCTAACTTTGGCGAAGCACAAAAATAGCTTGTTGCAGATTGAAGCCTTATTGTTTGGGCAGGCTGGATTATTAGCTGCCGAATTTGCCGAAGATTATCCCAATCAGCTCAAAAAAGAGTACGCTTTTTTGCAAAAAAAATACGGATTGATGTCGCTGAAAGCGGAGAGTTGGAAGTTTGGCAGACTGCGTCCCGCAAATTTTCCCACCGTACGCATTGCACAATTTGCCACTTTAATTTTTCAATCGAATCACCTGTTTAGTAAAATGCTGGTTGCCACCAACGTAGCAGAAATCGAAAACATGCTGGAAATCAAGCTCTCCAATTATTGGCTGACGCATTACCGCTTTGACAAAGCCTCGCCGAAAAACGAGAAAAAGCTGGGACGCAACACGATACACCTTATTATTATCAATACCATTGCGCCTTTTTTATTTTTATACGGTAAGTGGAAGAGCGACGACCGCTACCAGGATCGTGCCTTTGCGCTGCTGGAACAAGTGCCGCCTGAAAGCAATCACATTATAGAAAATTGGCAAGTATTGGGAGTCAAACCAAGCTCGGCTTACCAAACCCAGGCATTATTACAATTGAAAAAACATTATTGCAATGCGAAAAAATGCCTGCATTGTGCAATTGGAAGTGCGATTTTGCAAGCTTAAGTAACTGGTAATCAAATATTAAGACTTTCATATAAAAACTTATTCAAATATAATGATTTGCAGGTGCGACATCATAGTATATAAATTTTTAATTCAAACAAGTAAGATGATGAAAATCATTTAACTGAGTGACCAAGATCACTGCGGCGGCAACGAATACCCTTTACTTTTACACCCGGATTGATATTTCGCAAATATCATGGTCAATTGGGTGTTCAATCATGAGTTGGCTGCGTGCCAACAGCGCTGTCGTTCCGGGCAACACCGGGACGACAGTTTTTTTTGTCACAGCCTGAAGGCTGCACTACGTTGTCATTGCTCCACAAACGCTAATGGTTTGCCCGGAAATGTAGGTTGACATATCAGAACCCAGGAAAACGCACAAATCCGCCACTTCTTCGGCTTTGCCGAGGCGCTTCAGCGGAATATTAGTGAGGTAAGCCTCTTTGGTTTTTTCGTCCAACTTATCCGTCATGTCGGTTTCAATGAAGCCAGGTGCAATGGCATTACAGCGAATGTTGCGCGAGCCCATCTCCTTGGCAATCGATTTGGTAAAACCAAAAATACCGGCTTTGGATGCCGCGTAGTTGGCTTGTCCCGCATTACCGGTGATGCCCACCACCGAACTCATATTGATAATCGAGCCGCCGCTACGCATCATGGGGCGCAGGGCATGTTTGGTCAGATTAAAAACCGACTTCAAATTGGTCTCAATTACCCGGTCCCATTGCTCTTCGCTCATGCGCAACATCAAAGTATCCTGGGTAATGCCGGCATTATTTACCAAAATATCAATTTTACCAAAATCTTTAATAACCTCATTCACAAGCGCTTCTGCGCCTGCGTACGAACTCGCATCCGAGCGGTACGCTTTAGCATTTACGCCCAGGGTTTTCAATTCTTCTTCCAATGCCCGAGCGGGTGCTTCCGAGGATAAAAACGTAAAAGCAACATGGGCACCATTTTCAGCAAAACGCCGAATGATGGCGGCACCGATACCGCGCGAACCACCTGTAACAAGGGCAATTTTATTTTCTAACAATTTCATGGTCGGTCAAATTCAGTTTTGTTTTACCTGCGAAGGTAGGTCTTTTGGCGAATGGGAAGTTAAAGCAGCGGGGAATTTTTTGCTGCTCCTATCAACTTACTGGTTTGGAATATGTGTAAAAAAGCATGAATATTATATCTTAAGTAATTGTAAATCAGTATTTAAAAATCTAAAATATAATATTATGTAAATAAAATGGACGGATTAAAATTTGCGTACCAGAATAACCCCCGCAATGATGAGTAAAATGCCAAGTAGTCTAGGTAGATTAATTGGTTTCACCGGTACACCCAGCAAGCCGTAATGGTCGAGTACCAGTGTGACCAGCATTTGCCCCGCAATGATGAGGCTAAAAGTGAGCGCTACGCCCAGTTTAGGCAACAGATAAACCGAACCAACCACATAAAATGCGCCTAAAATGCCGGCAATCCAGGCGTAAGCCGGTGCCTGGCGGGTGTTGGCAAGTTGTAGGCTAAAATTAGGCTGGGAAAATAATGCAAACAGCAGCAAACCGATGGTACCAACGGCAAAAGAAAGCAAGGCTGCCATGACGGGACCACCGGCAAACTTTGCCATTTTGGCATTGATCGACGCTTGTACCGGCAGTATAGCGCCCGCTACAAAGGCAATAAGGATTAATAAACCTTTCATATATATTTTTTTTGTAAAGATGGGTAATTTTAGCGTGGAGAAAAAATAGGATATATATTCTGAAAAATAAAAATATAATCTTGACGCGTTTTTCTCAAAACAAACAATGCGATTTAGCAAGAGATAAATGCCAAATCGCATTGTTATAAAATATTGTAAATGAATCAATTACTCTTGGTCGCGAATTTTATCGAGCAGATCACTCAATAATCCGGCTTCTTCTTCGCTCAGCGTACCCAAGATATTATCCATTTCCTGGTTAATCCGATCCAGGTCGGCAAGTACATTTTCCCCGGCTGCACTTAGCGTTACATCCACCAGTCGCTTGTCACTGGGGCATACCGTTCTGATTGCCAGCCCTTTCTGACACAATCGATCCACCATACGCGAGGTATCCGACATTTTATCGAGCAGGCGTTCCCGTATGTCCGATGTGGAGATGGGCTTGCCCGCACCACGCAAAATGCGCAGCACATTGTACTGTTGAACGGTGATATCGAATGGCTTCAGATGTTCGCGTAGGCGATCGGTCAACCAATTGGTTGTATAAATCAGATTTACCACCGCTTTTTGATGCAGATTACGAAAGGGGCGCTTCTGCTTGATGGCTTCTTCAATTTTCATATCTACCACGATTGCAATAATTTACACAAGGTACAAAATAATAAATACTTCTATAAAATTGCTTTTGGAATATTCACGCCAGGCATTAATTTATCCAATGTTACAACATTAAAATCCGGTGATAAGTTCAGCCTTACGCCAAAATTCACAAAATTTTGAAAATAGCATTATTTACTACTTTGCAGGCTCGAATTTCTATCATAAACCCATTTTGATAAATCGGAAAAAGTCAATTTGTGCAATGACTTTTGTCACTACACCTTAGCAGAAATCCCGGTAAATTAGTAACTTAACAAAATCTATTTATTATGATTCACATTCAACCATTCCATGGCTGGCAGGCGGAGCAGTATATTGAGGAGCTCGCTCGCTTGCGCATAGAGGTCTTTCGGGACTTCCCTTACCTGTACGACGGCGATATGGACTACGAGACTCAGTACCTGAAAACGTTGATTGACGCGCCCGATAACTTTATTGTGATGGCTTTTAATGGCTCAGAAGTAGTAGGGGCGGCTACCGGATTGCCCCTGGCACATGAGACCTTTAATATCAGTCAACCCATTGAGCAGGGCGGATATAATATTGATACTATTTACTATTTGGGAGAATCTATAATACGTAAGCCTTACCGTAGCAATGGAATTAACACCAGATTTTTCCAGGCTGCCGAGCACCGCGCCAAAAGCCTCGGTGAATATGAGTTTTTGGCATTTTGTAATATCGAGCGCTCCCCGGATCATCCTGCCTCTCCTGAACACTACGCCGAACCCCGTAAACACTGGTGTAGCCTCGGATTTCAACCTACGGATATTATATGTAATATTTCCTGGAAAGATTTACAAGAATCAACTGCATCACCGAAAAATCTACGATTCTGGATAAAAAGTATTGACCCAAGATGATTTAATTAGATGTGTTATCCTATGTTTTTTAATTATTTGTGAGTACTACTATTCCCTAAAACACCCCTATAAAAATGGATCGCTTTTGTAAAAATGTACATAAATTTATATAATATTATAAATTAAAATTATATTATTCATTCCTTCATTATTCATTCCTTCATTATTCATTATTAACTCCTCCTTATTAACTGTTTCACTTCGTCTTCCAATTCCTTCATTTCCGTCATTCGCTCAATAAAAACGGGCGGAGCCGCGCGTTCGTCACAATCTGGCACCGAGCAGCGTTCGCAGGTGGTATTCACAATGCGTAAGGTAAGCTTCGGATCATTTAAAAAACGAAATAAAGATTTTAATTTTTCGGTAATTAACAAGCCCAATGTTACACTCACACTTACTTTGCTGCTTTTTGAAATTAATTTTCCCAGCGACAAGATAAAATAAGCGTTGTCGGTCTCCCAATACTGCGAAATCTGTGCATCTGCCAGCACGGCGCCCTTCTCGCCCGTTGCCCGCAGCCGCTTCAACACTTTGATCGAAGCCCAGCGATGGCAATAATGCTCGTGCGACTGATTGGCATACGGACTGTGTAACCGAGAGAGATGCAGCTCTTTATCCATAGTGAAATTTTTTAAATCTTCGCTGCTATTAATGCGTAAGAAGAATAAATCTTTCACTTCAAAATGCTTGGGCAGGATATTCGTCAGCCGTTGCAAAAACATTTCCGGGGTTACATTATATCTTTGTAATAACTTAAAAATCAATTGATTATCCCATTGTTGCAATTGTGCCAACGCGTACACGTCACTGATGACATCCTGTTCGCTCATCAACAGCGCACTGGAAAAATAAGAAGCTTTAAAATTATTTAGTAGAATATCAAATGTCTCGGCTTTACGCAACACCGTCTCATAAGGACGTTCCTCTAATTGTAAATATTGGAAAGCTATCTCCCTGCCAATCAGGAAGTTCTGTTGGGCTTCACTCAGGTTTTTATTAATGTATAATATTTTTTTATTTGGTGAATAAACCGAGCGCAGTTGGGCTAATTTTACATTTTTTGCTAAAGTTTTCCGGTCAATGTTAATATTAAATTTTTCTCGCAATACTTGCTCCAAAATCGAGGTTGGGTAAGGCTTGGCGCATTCCGTGAGCGCCTCCTGGCGAAACGCCTCGGCGGCTTTTTCCAGTTCTGCAAAATAATTATCATGTAAATCTTGATACGAACGCAGCGCCGCATTGAAAAAATGCTCGGTTTGCAATTGATAATTGCGCGCCATTTTCACCACTGTGCTGATAAACGCATTCACTTTGTCGGGCGTGTTGGAAAATAATTCCATCAGTTTGCCGGTATTCAAGCCAAAAAGCTCCTCCACCGGAAAGGCTTTGAGCCAATCTGATTCCAGCAATTCCACAATTGGCTGCAATTTTTTCGAGGTATAAACCGATACCAATTCCTCAAACGGCACGCCAAATGCCTGCGCCAGCGCCATGATTTTGTCGGCTTTGGGGTATTTTTTACCTTTCTCAATTTCGTGCAAATACGCTCCCGATAAGCCCGTGAGTTGCCCTAATTCCTGATAAGACAAGCCTCGTTGATGCCGCAGATAGGCTACTTTCGCCCCAAAAATCAATTTTACGGTATTCGAATCTTTCATGTCGTAAGAAGCCAATGTAATCAGTCAATCTTTTAAATAATTGTAATCAATTGAAAATCAAAATTTTGTAAAAATTAAGCTCAATTTATTTTTTGCAATTTACAATAATTTCAGGAAGAGCGAATCATTTTTAATCTCGTAATTTGAACAAAAAGCGTAGAATTATTTTTTAGCTAAAATTTAGCTGAAGCTATTTTCTTCACTATTTTTGAATCATCAATAAAAACAGCCACCTATGACTATCTTTGCCGCTAGCCAATATCAAACCACACCGAAAATGCAAATTACCGGAAGCAACCTGGAAGGTTTTGCCGACATTTTAACTCCTGAAGCGCTTGAATTCCTGGAAGCGCTGCACCACCAATTCAATGAACGCCGTAAAACTTTATTAACGAACCGCGAAGTACGCCAACAACGCATTGATGCCGGTGAGATGCCGGACTTCCTCCCGGAAACCAAATCGATTCGCGAAAGTGACTGGACGGTAGCTCCGCTACCCCAGGATTTACTCGACCGCCGGGTGGAAATTACCGGTCCGGTGGAGCGGAAAATGATCATCAATGCCCTGAATTCCGGCGCTAAAATCTTTATGGCAGATTTTGAAGACAGCAACACGCCCAATTGGGAAAATACCATCCAAGGGCAGCTCAATCTGCGCGACGCCATCAACGGCACCATCACCTACCGCCATCCTACTAAGAATAAATTGTACAAGCTGAACCCCGAAACCGCCGTACTCATGGTGCGCCCGCGCGGCTGGCACCTGCCGGAAAAACACATTCGGGTAGAGGATGAACCGATGAGCGGTAGCCTCGTGGATTTTGGGCTGTACTTCTTCCACAATGCTAAAAGCCTGATTGCCAAAGGCTCGGGTCCTTATTTCTATCTGCCCAAGTTGGAAAGCCATCTGGAGGCACGTTTGTGGAACGACGTGTTTGTATTTGCGCAGGATTACCTCGGCATTCCGCAGGGGACTATTAAAGCAACAGTACTGATCGAAACCATTCTGGCAAGTTTTGAATTGCATGAAATTTTGTACGAATTGCGCGAACACTCCGCCGGTTTGAACTGCGGTCGCTGGGATTATATCTTTTCGTTTATCAAAAAATTCCGCAATCTGCCGGGTTTTGTCCTGCCTGATCGTTCAAAAGTGACGATGACCGTGCCGTTTATGCACGCTTATTCGCAACTGGTGATTCAAACCTGCCACCGCCGCAACGTCCACGCCATGGGTGGGATGGCTGCCCAGATTCCAATTAAAAATGACCCCGAAGCCAATGAAGCCGCCCTTGCCAAAGTACGCGCCGACAAACTTCGTGAAGTAAAAGACGGGCACGATGGCACCTGGGTTGCCCATCCTGACCTGGTGCAAGTGGCAATGGAAATCTTCAACGCGCACATGCCCACGCCCAACCAGATTCACCGCAAGCGCGAAGACGTGCACGTCACTGCCGCCGACCTCCTGCGTGTGCCCGACGACACCATCACCGAAGCAGGCTTGCGCCTCAACATCAACGTTGGCATTCTTTACCTGGAAAGCTGGCTGCGTGGCAACGGCGCCGCCGCCATTTACAATCTGATGGAAGACGCCGCTACCGCTGAAATCTCCCGTACGCAGATCTGGCAGTGGATTTTCACAAATTCCCGCCTCGACAACGGACGCCTGATCAGCTACGATTATTTCCGCGAACTGCTTCCCGAAGAACTCGAAAAAATCAAACAGTACGTCGGTGAAGCAGCCTTTGAAAACGGCAAGTTTGAAGAAGCGGTGGATATTTTTGACCGGATGGTGTGCGAGCCTGAATTCACGGAATTCCTTACGTTGCCGGCTTACGAGCATATTGATTAAACCAATTCCTTTCCAAATAAAACCATCAACATGACTACCAATAACGTATCAGAAAAAGCCAAAGCCTTAGCCAAGGACTGGAAGAGCAATCCGCGCTGGAAAGGCATCGAACGCCCGTACAGCGCGGAAGACGTGCTGAAATTGCGCGGCAACCTCCAAATTGAGTACACCCTCGCCAAAAACGGCGCGGAAAAACTCTGGAAAAAGTTGCATTCCCAACCTTTTGTCGGCGCACTCGGCGCTTTAACGGGCAATCAGGCGGTACAGGAAGTCGCCGCCGGGCTCGATGCCATTTACCTCAGTGGCTGGCAGGTGGCAGCCGATGCGAATCTGGCGGGACAAATGTATCCTGACCAGTCCCTCTATCCGGCTAACTCGGTGCCCATGGTCGTTAAAAGAATCAACAACGCTTTAATGCGCCGCGATCAGATTCAATCGGTCAACGGCGAAGACTATAAAGACTGGTTCGCCCCCATTGTGGCGGATGCAGAAGCGGGTTTCGGTGGAAATTTGAACGCTTACGAACTCATGCGCGACATGATTGAAGCCGGTGCAGCAGGTGTGCATTTTGAAGATCAGTTATCCTCTGCT
>JBKBWT010000006.1:1675-37238 GCA_046314415.1 Saprospiraceae bacterium | reverse complement strand
AATGCCATTATCAATCTGCATCAAATCAGAAAGTGGGCTTTGTATTTATTACAAAAGGATCCCGATAAAATTTCGATCAAACGAAAACGTAAAAAAGCCAGTCGAAATCCGACTTATTTAAAACAGATGCTTTCTTGATTTTTGGTGCGGAAACCCTGAAATGAATATAGGGATATTGTACTTAGATAGAAAAGATTTAATTAAAGCCAATGCTACACTTCTGGAAGCACTAGAAATTTGGAAGCGTTTAAGTAAGATTAATCCAGTAAAGTACGAGTTCTCTATAGCGATGATTAAAGCAAATTTGGGTAATTTGTATTTTGCTCAGAATAACTATGCTGATTCAAAAGCTGCTTTTCTAGAGGCGCTAGAAATCATAAATCGTTTAGTCAAAACCAATCCCCAATCCTACAAACCTGATTTAGCAAATATCCAGCTGAATTTGGGTGTATTGTACATGAGTGAAAAAGATTATGACAAAGCCGAAGCTATTTATTTACCATCTCTGGAGACTTGGAAAAGTTTGGCAAATACGAATCCTCAGATTTATGAGCCTGAATTGGCAAGGACGCTGAATAATTTAGGTAACCTTTATAGAGATAAAAACGACTTTTTAAAAGCTGAAGCTACGATACTAGAAGCTTTGGAGATTTATCAACGCTTAGCTAAAACTGATTCGCAAGCCTATGAACCTGGGTTAGCAATAATCCAAGGCAGCTTGGGAGCTTTGTATATGCAAAACAATGATAATGACAAAGCTGAAATCACTTACCTTGAAGCTATTAGGACTTATCAGCACATAATTGAATACAATCCTAAAGTTTTTGAACTTGAAATAGCAGCAATTCATTTTAATTTGGGCGTGATATATCAAAATAAAGGTAATATGGCTAGTGCAGCTATACAGTATGAAAATAATCTTCTAATTAGAGAAAAATGGGCAACCATTGCTCCTGAGGCTTACGAGTATATTCGATTTTTATTTAGTTTTGAATTTGAAAAATTTTGTAATACTTGGAGAAATATGCTTAAAACAGAGGCAGAAAAAATGATTCCGCAGGAAAAACTAGTTAAATTGTATGAAAGGCTTTATCAAAAAAATAACACTAATAAATATTTAGTACAACAATACACACGTTATTTGGACTGCCTTGCTTGGTATCAGCTTTTTGCTAAGAAATTTAAAGACTCAGAAATTACTGCCCGCCGTTTATTAGAGCTTGATGCTACCCAAAATTGGATAAAAACGAAACTTGCTCATGCTTTGTTGTTCCAAGGCAAATACGAAGAGGCTGAGTCAATTTATCTGACCTTAAAACTACAAAAAAATGAAAGAGGCAAAAGTTACACGACTATTCTGGAGGAAGATTTTTCCGCATTGGAGCAAGCAGGCATTACCCTCTCTCATATAAAGAAGATACAGCGTTTGTTGAAGCAGTAAGTTGTCTGAACCATGATTGGTTTGATTGGTATGATACTATACGCGTGCTATGCTACAAGGGCATCAAAAAAATCATACCAATCACAGGATCATGGTTCAGATAAGTATGATTTTTGTGATAATTATGATTTTTAGCACACGTAAGAAAGGCATCAAAATAACACGGTAATCAAGTCATCACCGTTCAGGCAAAAGCAGTACATCGGCGACTAAAGTCGCCGTTACGATTTCTTCGCGTACTCTCGGATCGCTTTCACCAGCCAATCCAAATCCCGCGTGGTGGTATAGACGTTCGGCGTGATGCGCACGCCGCTGAGGTTTTCCCATACGATGGTGGTGGTGTGGATTTTGTAATTGTTAAACAGGAAGCTGTCGAGTTCTGCCGGGGGCTTGCCGTCCACGCTCACGAGGGCGATGGCGCCGCCCCATTCGGGCTTCAGAGAGGTGTGGACTTTCACGTTGGGAAGGTCCAGCACGCGTTCGCACCAGTAGTTTTTGAGGTAGTGGAGGCGCGTGGCTTTGCGCTCGGAGCCGATCATATGGTGGAAGTTGATGGCTTCGCCGATGGCTTGCTCGATGGGGAAAGAGCGCGTGCCGAGGTTTTCAAACTTGCGGATGTCCTCGCTTTCAGGGTCGGGCGCGCCGAAGAGCGGGTAAAGGTTTTTGATCTTGTCCTTTTTCACATAAAGCATACCGCTGCCGATGGGCGCGCAGAGCCATTTGTGCAGGCTGGTGGCGAAGTAGTCGCAGTGGAGATCGCTGATTTTAAAATCCCGTTGAATGAAAGAATGAGCGGCGTCCACGAGTACTTCGATGCCGCGTTTGTGGGCTTCGTCGGCGATCTCGCGGGCGGGCAGCATTTGTCCGCACCAGTTGATCATGTGGGTGACGTTTACCACTTTGGTTTTGCTGGTAAAAGCTTCGGCAAATTTTTTGACAATCGCCGCCTTATCTTCCATCGGAAAGTCGAAGGACAGCCATTTCAAGACAATGCCGTCGCGTTTTTCGCGCTGCTTCCACGCGTTGATGACGTTGGGATAATCCTGTTTGGTGAGCACGACTTCGTCTCCTTTTTGCAAACGCAATCCGAAAATGACCGTTTCCAAACCTTCGGAAGAATTGCGGTTGATAGCGATTTCATTGGCGTCGCAGCCAGCGAGTTCGGCGAGGTGATTGCGCAGCGGTTCGCGCCCTTGATCGAGAATGCGCCACATATAATAAGAAGGCGCTTCGTTGCTCAGGCGATTGTAGCGGTCGAGTGCGTCCTGCACGGGTTTGGGGCTGGGGCACACGCCGCCGTTGTTGAGGTTGGTGATGTTGGGCGAAACCGTGTACGATTCTTTGATTTGGTACCAGAAGGTTTCATCGACGGTGATGTCGGCGAGGGAGGCGTTTTTATAATCTTCAAAAGTACGCAGGAGCGTTTTGCCTTGCAAAGTGTCGAAAAAAGGCGTTGCTACGGCAATGCCGGTCAATTTTTGGAGAAAATCTCTTCTATTGGACATGGTGTGATGGTGTTTTAGTGTTATGGTGCGATGGTGTTATGGTATGCAAAGTACAAAAACACTATAAAACCATAACACTAAAACACTTAGAAAAGAATCGCCGCTTCCCTTTTAATTGCTTGCAGGGCTTTGTCAATGGCAGTGACGCCGCGTTTTTCGAGGATGCTGATGATGGCTTGCGCCAGTTCGAGGCTCTCGGCATCATTGTTGACCATTTCGGAGGCAAGGCTGATGGTGTTGACAGAGTCGTCGCGGGCAATTTTCACGATTTCCCACAATTGGTCGGAGACATAGACTTGCTGGGTGATGTTGTATTCGTACTCTTGTTGAATATTGAGTAAGAGCAAGGCTTTGAATTGTCCGGCGCTCAGGGCATTGTCGCGGATGCGCAGCATGAGACTCGGCAGGTTGATGCGCTCACAGAACAAGGATAAGCGCTCGTAGGCTTGCAGGCGCAGAGGGGTGGTTGTACTTTGTTGATCGCGTTTGAGCTCTAATTGTTTCATTGCCACCTGCATATTCAAGTATTGGCGAAGCAAAAAATACGCCGTGGCAAAGACGATGAGTCCGGGAATGGTGAATTTCAGAATTTCGAGGAAAACGTTCATTGGTTATTTTTAATTTTTTATTTGACGTTTCACTCCTGACGAATTTGCTCCGCTACGCGGAGTCCTATGTGGTATTTTCTCAAACACATAGATACATAGAATGTTGATTTACAATTTTTTACTTAAAAACTATGTGCCTATTGTGTTTAAAAAAATACGTGATGCAAAACTTGTCCCACTCAGCAAACGTCAAATTTATAATCTAAAATGAATAATGCGAAAAGGTTTGCAAAAATACATGGCAACCGCACTTTTCCCAATTTTTTGACACAAGTATTCCAACGCAATAGAACCAAAATTAATTTTGAATCGTTCTAAAGATGCTTATATTTGCTATTAAATTGGAAGTCAGATGTCAGATCACAGCTGACAGACAAGCAAGGATCTAACATCAAAAATCTAATATCTAAAGAAAGAACGATGAGCGACGTAATGACCGCAACTCAACCGATAACGCTAACCGAAGGCGCTGTAAAACAACTGACCCGCATCAAGGAATCACAAAACGTGCCGGCTGACTATGGCTTGCGCGTAGGCGTGAAGGGCGGCGGCTGTTCGGGTTTTTCGTATGTCTTGGGCTTTGATAAAGCCAAAGAAAATGATGAACTGTTTGAAATCAACGGTATCCAGGTGCTAATGCAAAAATCGCACGCCATCTACCTGCTCGGCATGGAAATTGACTGGGTGGAAGGCTTGAACAACCGGGGGTTCTCCTTCAATAATCCAAATGCGAGCAGCACCTGTGGCTGTGGGACCTCGTTTTCGGCGTAGGATCAGCATTAGCAGCATTATAGAATTTTTAGAATAAAATCCAATCGTGGCGGGAGTGCTGCGGTTGGATTTTTTGTTGGTGGTTGTCTGAATCAGTATTCGCAGCATTTTAAAATTTTCAGAATTGGTTTACCTTTTATAATAATTCAGTCAATTCTTACATTCTGCGAATTCTGCTACAATTTTACAAACAACCTGCCGTTATACCTCGCAAGCGTGAAAATTCCTATTTTTGTACTTTGAAGATGCCAGATTTGGAGACGCTAGATACCAGACGGTCTAAGGTTTGGAGGGTGTCTGACATCTGGCATCTGGTATCTGACATTTTGACAATGAGCGTTGTAGTAAAAAATCTGACTAAAATATACGGCGAACAGCGGGCGGTGAATGACATCAGCTTTGAAGCGAAGCCTGGAGAAGTGCTGGGTTTCCTGGGTCCGAATGGTGCCGGGAAGACCACCACGATGAAAATTGTGACCTGCTTCATTCCGCAAACGGAGGGGACGGTGGAAGTGAGTGGCTATGATGTCGCCAAAAATTCGATGGAGGTGCGCCGCAATATTGGCTACCTGCCGGAACATAATCCATTGTATAAAGACCTGTATGTCAAAGAGTATCTGACGTTTGTGGCAAGATTACATGATGTAAAAAACATTCGCCAGCGGGTGGATGAAATGGTGCAACTCACCGGCTTGGAGCGCGAGCAGAAGAAAGTAATCAGCGCATTGTCAAAGGGTTATCGGCAGCGCGTTGGCTTAGCGCAGGCGATGTTGCACGACCCGCAGGTGTTGATTTTGGATGAGCCAACGTCAGGATTGGATCCGAATCAGTTAGCGGAAATCCGTAGTTTGATTAAGCAATTGGGCAAACAAAAAACGGTAATTTTTTCCACGCATATCATGCAGGAGGTGCAGGCATTATGTGATCGGGTGGTGATTATTAATAAAGGTGTCATCGTGGCGAATGATCCGATTGAAACATTACAAAATCGCGTAAAGGGCGAATCGGTCGTGACGGTGGAATTTGCACAGAGCGTGGATAAAAAATTGCTAACGGGCATTCCTAAAGTGAAGCAGATCAAGGATTTAGGGAAAAATCGTTGGCAACTAATTGCACCTGCCGAGGTGGATGTGCGCCCGGATGTGCACAAATTTGTCGTTAAAAATAACCTGACCTTGCTGGAAATGCATAAAGAAGTGTCGAGCGTGGAGGATGTGTTTCAGCAACTCACTAAATAATGTACGATTGTCGATTTTAGATTTACAAATATGCCATATACCACTACCCTTTCATTACTTTCATTATGCATTATTCATTATAATGTGCTTTTTGCGCAGAATGATAATATTTTAATCACCAAAAACTTCAAATTTAACGACGGTATTTACTTAACCTTACAAGATTTACAAAAAAATCAACCCAATTTTTCCTGGAATCAGGTGGTAGCGAATCTGGCGAGCAGCGATGAGGGTTTTATTGTGCAGGTAGAATCGATCAAAACGGAAGAGCAAACGCTTGATTTACAGCAAGTTTGGGGTATTTGCATCAAAGGCATGCCCTATGTGCGGCTACCGAAGGAAGAGTCGAACAGTACGGCGACGATTTTTGCGGGCTTGCGTGTGCGCGGAAAGATTAGTTATTTTAGTTATGATGCGGTGATTAAAGAAATGCAGGAAATTAAAGCGTATAATCCACTGACGGGACGTCCGTTTCGCACGGCAAAATTACCCGTTGAAAAGCAAGTAATCCGCGAGAAGATATTGGATTTCAACACCGGACAAATTGCGGATTTTAATAAAGCAAATTTCCTGAGTTGGATTGAAAATGACCGGCAATTGTGGAACACCGTTCGGGATTTTACAGAAAAAGACGTAGAAGAAAAGTTATTTAAATGTTTATTAATTTATGTGGATCGAAACGAAATCTATTTAAAATGAGAAATGTAAAATGTGAAATTTGACACTTTCACATTTCAAATCTCAAATTTCATATTTGATATATGGTTAGCATATTTTTAAAAGAAGTAAATACTTTTTTCAGTTCTTTAATTGGTTATATCGTAATCGGCGTGTTTTTGGTGGCGCTGGGGCTGGTATTATTTGTTTTTCCGGATACAAGTTTGCTGGAATATAATTATGCTTCGCTCGATCAATTATTTAGTATTGCGCCGCTGATTTTTGCATTTTTAATACCGGCTATTACCATGCGTTCTTTCGCTGAAGAGCAGCAAACCGGCACGATTGAATTGCTAGCTACTAAACCCGTGAGTGATTTAAATATCATATTGGGGAAATTTCTGGCGAGTATGGCGCTGGTAATCTTCGCATTATTACCAACTTTATTATATTATTACACGGTGCATCAGCTTGGTTTGCCCAAGGGCAATCTCGACGCCGGTGCCATTACAGGTTCTTATCTGGGCTTGATTTTTCTGGCGGGGGCGTTTGCAGCGATCGGCATTTTTGCATCGTCGCTGACGAATAATCAAATTGTAGCCTTCATTTTAGCGACAGCCTTATGCTTTTTATTACATTGGGGCTTCTTTTATTTTAGCAAGCTGCCTGTATTTGTTGGCAAATCGGACGATATTATACAAATGCTTGGCATTGATTATCATTATAATTCCATTAGTCGGGGCATCATAGATTCCCGTGATATTATTTACTTTTTATCGGTCATTGGGATTTTTATGATATTGACATTAACATCATTGGAAAGAAGAAAGTGGTAATTTAAAGTACAAAGTACGATTTACGATTAATTTCGATTGTAAGAAAACATGGCAAAAACTAAGAATAATAAACGTACGCAATCATTCATTAATCTCGCTTTATTTATCGGGATTATTATATTTATTAATATTCTGGCGAATGCCCGGATCGGTGGGCGCTCGTTTTCTGCTTTTTGGGATTTAACCGAAGACAAGCGTTTTACGCTGACGGATGCCACTAGAAATTTGCTGCGCAATCTGGATGATGTGGTGTATATCAAGGTTTTACTGGATGGTGAATTTCCGGCGGGATTCAAGCGTTTGCAAAATGCGACGCAAGAATTATTAGATGATTATCGTGCGCAAAGCGGTTTTATTGAATATGATTTTGAAGACCCCTCGCGCGGCTCGCTCAAAGAAGTGAATGAACGCCGCGAACAATACATCAAAGAAGGCTTGCGCCCGGTTTCTTTACAAGTGAAAGATAATAATGAGCGCTCCACGCAAGTCATATTTCCGTATGCGCAGATTTATTATAAAGGTCGGGTAACGAATGTAAATTTGCTGGAAAATCAGGTGCCGGGCGTACCGCAGGAAGCAGTACTCAATAACTCGGTCAGTTTATTGGAATATAAATTATCAAATGCCATTCAGAAATTAAAATCGCCGGTAAAACCTGTAGTGGCATTCACCACCGGGCATGGCGAATTGTCGCCGATCGAAACCGCTGATTTGGAACAAACTTTGCGGCAATTTTATGAAACGGGTCGAATCCGGCTGGATAGTTTGGTGAGCATTCCTGCGAATGAATTATCGGCATTGATCGTAGCAAAGCCAAGAGGCTCATTCTCAGAGCAGGATAAATTTAAAATTGATCAATATGTAATGAATGGCGGGAAAGTATTATGGTTGATTGATAAGCTCAATGTGGATCTGGACAGTTTGCGCACCCGTCCGAAGTTTTATCCGGTGGAATATCCGTTAAACCTTGACGATCAATTGTTTAAATATGGCATTCGCATTCAACCGAATTTAATTTTGGATATAAATAGCTCGCGTATTCCCCAGGTGACAGGCATGCTGGGCAACGCACCGCAATTTGATTTCCTGCCCTATCCTTATCATTTAGTTGTAGCGCCCGCTTCTAAACAGCCAATTGTCAAGGGAATAGGCTTAACGAATTTCTTGTATGCGAGCACAATTGATACGGCAGTTCGCACCAAAACGCCCCTCCAAAAAACGGTACTATTGGCATCTTCCAAAAACAGTCGTTTGCAGTATCTTCCGCTGGAAATGGATTTTGAATTTTTAAAATATGAATTGGATCCCTCTAAATTTAATAAGCCGCCGCAGCCGGTAGCCATGTTGCTGGAAGGGCAGTTTCCCTCGGCTTTTGAAAATCGGGTGTCGGAGGAAATGTTGCAGGGATTGCGCCAGATGAATTTGGAATACAAGACCCAGAGTGTGCCCACGCGTATGCTGGTGGTGTCGGACGGCGATATTGCCAAAAACGGCATTGATCCGCAGCGACAATCTTATAAGCCCCTGGGATTCAATGAGTTTGATCGTTATCAATTTGCCAATAAAGATTTTCTTGTCAATGCATTGGAATATTTACTCGATGCCAATGGGGTGATCGAAGCAAGAGGCAAAGAAGTCAAACTGCGCCTGCTCGATACGGTGCGTGCACAAGCTGAAACGACGAAGTGGCAGTTGATTAATCTGGCAGTACCGCTGGTATTTTTGGTAGCTTTTGGCTTGATTTTCAATTGGATACGAAGAAGACGTTTTGCTTGATCCCTGTTAATAGTTATTTGTTATTGGGGTGAGGATTTTAATTAACAGTTGGCAAATAACAATTCTTATTACAATGAAGAAAACTTTAATATTATTAATAGCTTTTGCATTACTTGGCTCATTTACAACTTGGTACGTATTATCAAAGCCAGATGATAAAACAACTTTACTAGCGGAAGAGCGGCGTTTTAAGGTGGAAAATACGGACGAGATTTATAAAATTTTTATTGCCGATCGACGGGGCAATCAGACAACGCTGGAACGCAAAGACGGGTACTGGCTCTATAATGGTAAGTATCCGGCGCGCCCCAATGCAGTGGAGAATGTACTGGACGCTGTGCGCAGAATTGAAATCCAATATAAACCTCCAACCGCCGCTGTAAATAATATTATAAAAAATTTAAGTACACAAGGCATTAAAATTCAAACCTTTAATCGCAATAATCAATTATTACAAGCTTATTATATTGGTGGCGGCACGGCGGATGAGACGGGTACGTATGCGATTAAAGAAGGGGCGGAGCAACCTTATGTAGTATCCATTCCCGGCTGGCAAGGTAATATTCGCTTTCGTTTTAATTTGATTGGCGACGACTGGCGGGATAAGACCGTTTTTGCAGAAAAAGCAGAAAATATTGAATCTGTGTCAGTTGAATATCCTAAAAACCGTAATAAGTCGTTCAAACTGGAACGAGCCGGCAACACCTATCGCATTACGCCTTTCTATGATATTACACCCATTATTAATCGCCCATATAAAGAAGGCAGTGTAGAGCGCTATCTCGAGGGCTTTCGCAACCTGGGTGCCGAGGCATTTGAAAATGAAAATCCACGCCGCGATTCGGTTCGGCAGTTATTACCCTTTGGTATTATTACATTGAAAAATAAAGCCGGTGCTGAAAAAACCGTACGCTTATTCCCCATTTTTACTGCTAATAATCAAGCTGAACGTTATTTTATTGATGTAAATAACGAGGATTTTATGCTGGGGCAACATTTAGTTTTGAGTAAAATATTATGGGGATATGATTTCTTTTTTGAAAACCCGTAAAAATAAATGTGAAATTTGAAATTTGAGATATGAGATGTGAAATGATATTTTGATTTTGTAAGTTTGTTTCGTATTTCATATTTTAAACCTCAAATTTCAAATTTACACCCATGCGTTTCCTGCTTATTCTTTTAGTTGCTTTCCTTTTTCATGCTTTTACGCCTGAATGGGGCTTTTTCGGGCATCGGCGCATCAATCGGCTGGCGGTTTTTACTTTACCACCGGAAATGATGTTGTTTTATAAAAAACATATTGAATATTTAACGGAGCATGCCGTTGATCCTGACAAACGCCGCTATGCCACCAAGCACGAAGCGCCACGTCATTTTATTGACATTGATCGCTGGGACAAGTATCCATTCACCAAAGTGCCCCGTGACTGGACGGATGCGCTGATGCAATATACCGATATTTACATCGTCAATAATAATGATACGCTGCATTTACTCGGTAATGATGTAATAACCAAAGATCAAGATTTTATCAGAAGTAGAAGCGGGGCTATTATTGCACAAAATGTTTATAAGCCATTTTTTACGCATAATGTATTGCCAAAATATTATGAAGAAGATCATAGTATTGCTTGCGATAGTTTAAAACAATTATTAGGTTATGATGTACCTTGTGAAACAGCTTTCAGCGTAGATCATTTTTCGGAGCACGGTATTTTACCTTATCATTTACTTAAAATGCAGCGCGACCTGACGGAAGCCTTTCGTAAGAAACAGCGTAACAGGATATTACGTTTATCCGCGGAGATCGGACATTACATTGGTGATGCGCATGTGCCATTGCATACAACCATGAATTATAACGGGCAATTGACGAATCAAAACGGCATTCACGCTTTCTGGGAAAGCCGACTACCAGAATTATACGCCGATACAGAATATGATTTTTTTGTTGGTAAGGCGCAATACATTGAAAATCAACGCGATTACTTTTGGAAAATCGTATTGGACAGCCATCTGCTCCTCGATAGTGTATTAGTCATTGAAAAATCATTAAGTCAGCAATTTCCGCCAGATAAGCAATATTGTTATGAAGAGCGGCTGGGACAAACCGTTCGTACCCAGTGTGAAACCTACGCCCGCGCATATCATGAGCGCATGAATGGCATGGTGGAAAAACGCATGCGCGACGCCATTCTAGCGATTGCCAGCAGTTGGTACACAGCGTGGGTGGACGCGGGACAGCCTGATTTGAGTAAATTATTACAATCCGAATTGAATCCGACGGACGTGTTAGAAGACGGTGAATTGGAAAAAGCGGTGCAGAATGGGCGGCAGTTGGGGCGGGAGCATGATTGAGGGGATTTAGTACTTGGTAATTGGTAATTAGTACTTGGTATTTGGTAATTGGTACTTGGTAATTGGTACTTTGTAATTGCTAGTGGGAATATAACAAAATCTTATAAATGCTGGGAATCCTGTAAATACTACCCTAACTTTGCGGGGAAAAAATCGAGCCGATGGAATCGTCGTTATTACCGGAAATAGATAATCGTTTATTACAATATGATAAGCTTTATGGACTGATCGGGTATCCATTATCACATTCATTTTCTAAAAGATATTTCACCGAAAAGTTTGAAAATGAAGGTATTACTGATTGTTTTTACGAGTTATTCCCATTAGAAAAAATTGAATTATTACTATCTACTATAAAATCTTGTCCTAATTTAAGCGGTTTGAATGTAACGATTCCTTATAAAGAGTCGGTGATTGGTTATTTGAATTTATTGGACGAAGGCGCACGGCGGATTGGCGCCGTGAATTGCATTAAAATTGAACGCGGTTTTTTATTGGGCTATAATACCGACGCTTACGGATTTGAACGGGCATTATTGGAGTTTTTGCAAGCGCATCAGGCGCAGCCTCAGCAAGCGCTGGTGTTAGGTACGGGCGGTGCCGCTAAAGCCGTGCATTTTGTACTAAGCAAGCTACAGCTTCGTTATACTACGGTGTCCCGGGAGCCAGGCAAAGGTGATTTGACGTATGAAGCGTTGACTTCGTTGGAGGCTTATCCCTTGATTATCAATACAACGCCGCTGGGCATGGCGCCCAATTACGAAAGTTACCCGGATATTCCGTATCATTGCCTGAGCGAGCAGCATCTACTATACGATTTGGTTTACAACCCCGAACAAACCCTGTTTTTACAAAAAGGAGCACAACAAGGAGCGGCAACTCAAAACGGCTTGTCTATGTTGTATTATCAGGCGGAAAAAGCCTGGGAAATCTGGAGTACACCTGCGCGCTTACCGAATATTTTTGGATAGTTTAACTTTGCATGAATCATGGAAAATAGGAAGATTAAATCAGGTGAACAACCCGAAAATTCAACCCAAAGCACTATAAACCAGTCACTTTCGCTACCGGATTTTAATAATACTGAGGTGGCTTTTGCGGTAAAATCGAATGATGAATTGCGCAAATCGGCACGGCTATTCGGTTTGATGAACAATCACTGGTTGGTGGGGGTAGGCTCTACGCTAGGCATTGCGGCAATTCGGATGCACTTGCCTTTTATTGAATCTATTGTAAAAAATACCATTTTTGAGCAATTCTGCGGCGGTACAACCTTGTTAGAAAGTGCGCGGGTCATTCAGAAATTATATCACGAAAATGTTTATACCATTCTGGATTATGGGGTTGAAGCGAAAGAGGAGGAAGAAGATTTTAACCGCACGATGAATGAAATCATCCGGGCAATTGAGTTTGCCTCGCAAACGCCCGGTGTTTCCATGGTAAGCACCAAACTCACCGGTATGGCGCGATTCGCCTTGCTGGAAGCTATTCAAAACGGCGAAACCCTTACGCGTGAGATGCGTACCGAGTATAAAAATGTATTGAAACGCATTGATGCCATCTGCTACGTCGCCAGCCAACGCGGTGTATGTGTACTGGTGGACGCTGAAGAAAGCTGGATTCAGGATTCGATTGATCATCTGGTCAACCTGATGATGAAGCGTTACAATCAGGAGAAAGCCTTGGTTTACAATACTTTTCAATTGTATCGGAAGGATCGTTTGCAATATTTATTTGATTCTTTCAATCGGTCGCAAAAGGAAGGCTATATTTTAGGCGCTAAATTGGTACGTGGCGCGTACATGGACAAAGAGCGGGAGCGCGCCGCCGAGCTGGGCTATCCCTCTCCGATTCATCCGAATAAAGCGGCGACCGACGACGCTTACAACACCGCAGTGCGTTTCTGCGTGGATAACTATGAAAAAATGGCATCCTGCAATGCTTCGCATAATGTAGAAAGTAACCGGCTTCAGGCAGAGCTTATTGCGCAACGCAACATTCCACGTAATCATCCGCACTTGTTTTTCAGTCAGTTATACGGCATGAGTGACAATTTAACGTTCAATTTGTCGAAAACAGGATTCAATGCTGCCAAATACTTGCCTTACGGTCCGGTTCGGGAAGTGGTGCCTTATTTGATACGCCGGGCACAAGAGAATGCATCGGTGACGGGCGACATGAGCCGCGAATATCAATTAGTCCACCAGGAAATGCAACGTCGGGGCTTAACCTAAATCAATTGTTTCTGGTAACAAGGTTCAAATCAAAGACAATTAGGTAGCAATTCCAATTATTTATATAATTAAATTTTCTATTTATCAATCATAGAAAAAACATTTTCCTATGTTACAAAAACGCTTTTTTTAATAAAATATAATTACATAAGTAATTAGCATTCAGTAGATAAAATAATTATACATAAATTAACCCCCTAAAATTTTATATTATCGAAAAGATAAATTATCTTTGTTGAGCATACGTAGAAAACTTACATTTTTGAACGATCACTACCCACGAACGCTTCCACACACTTAAAAAACGAACAATATACCAGATCTTCCCACTTCCATGAGCATATGCCTGAGGATTAACTGCTTTGCTATGGCAAAGATCAGGGATTTGTTTAACCAAAACCGATTAGATATGGGTCGTGCGTCTTGGAAACACTTTTTAATAATCGCCTTGAGTTTGTTGCCTTACATCCGTTTAGTGGGGCAAATTACCGACTGTGTCGGCGCACAAATTATTTGCAGTGATGGTCGGATTAACTTTATACCCAACGGTCGCGGAGCAGATGATTTTGCCAACCCTAAAAACAATCCAGGCTGTCTGGAGGCTGGCGAGGCTCAAACTGCGTGGTATTATTTTGAGTTCCGCGAGGATATGCCGCCAAACAGTGTCCTTGAATTTACCATTTCTCCGTTTCTACGCCCGGGTAGAAATAATCCTGATTATGACTTCATTATATATGGACCTGACGTCAAATGTGATAGCTTGGGGCTTCCGCTTCGTTGTTCTTTTGCATTCGATTTGTGTGACTTTTGTCCTGAAACGGGTTTAGGCAGAGATGCAACCGATACCTCTGAAGCAGCAAGGGGTACGGATGGTTTTTTGAAGCCAATGATTGTACAACCGAGAGAAGGGTATTATTTGATGTTGGATAATTTTAAGGGTGATGCGACCGGTTTTACGTTGACCTGGGGCGGTTCAGCGGCGCCTTATCTGAATTGTTTGGCAAATCCGCTTTGCCGAAATAAAACTGTGGATGCCGGTGATGATATGGAATTTTGTCAGAATCCTGCCCCATTCAAACTAAATGCCAGTGTAAAGAATGTGACTCGCCAGGTCAAGTACGAATGGTTGGGTACCGAGCAGGCTTTAAGTTTTTTGAATAGTAATAATATTTTACAACCAACGGTTACAATCCCTGCAAATTTCACAGGATCAATAGATTATATATTAAGTATCACTGATGGTGATTGTGTCATCGCAGATGCTATCAGTGTCAACGTTTTCCCTAATCCACCTGCCCAAATACGCGGTGATACCGAGATTTGTCAAGGAGAATCTACTACGCTTAGTGTGAGCGGTACTTACCAGTCCTACCTATGGTCAAATGGCGCAACTACGCCAAGTATCACGGTAAATACCGGCGGGAATTATACAGTCACGGTGAGTAATGGCGGCACCTGCACCAATACTGCGACGATTACAGTCAATGTTCGGGAAACACCTAAACCGATCATTGATAGCAATAACAAATTTTGCAGCGGTGAAACGCTCACCCTACGCACTAATACTCCATTTGCAACTTATTTTTGGTCAAATGGTGATCGCAATGCTACTACTACGATAAGTCGGGGTGGAAATTATAGTGTCACCGTCACTGATGCCGGTGGTTGTCGGGGTACCGGCGCATTGAGTATAACGGAATTTTCGAAGCCTGTTCCTGAAATAATTGGGAATGCGACCTTTTGTGCAGGACAAACAGCTACCCTGCGAACAGCTCAACCTTATACAGCTTATCTTTGGTCGTCTAATGAAACGACAGCCACCATTACCCAAAACACAGCCGGACGTTTTTCAGTTACGGTTACTGATGCGAATGGTTGTCAGGGGGTAGATGATATTTCACTTACCCAAAATCCGCTTCCAACATTGTCTTTAACCGGAAAACCATTTTTCTGTGAAACCCAAGCTACCCAACTTACAGCGAATACCAATGCGGCTCAGATAAGATGGTCCAACGGTGCCAACACTTCGACTATCGAAGTAAGTACAGCCGGCAATTATGTCGTAACGGTTACAAGTTCAGACGGCTGCCAACAAACCGAAAGCATCACTGTACGACAACAACCTCGTCCTCAACCATTTATAACTGATAGTATTACCATTTGCCCCGAAACAGCGGCGACACTCAGTACCCAGGGAAATTTTGCGCAGCATCAATGGTCCACGGGAGCAACTACTCCAACGATCAAAGTAACCGAGCCCGGAGATTATACGGTACAAGTGACTGATAGCGTAGGTTGTACTGCCACAGCTACTCAGAAAGTTGGCGAATTCCCCACCGTACCGGTTCCTACCATTAGCGGAGCAACTACTTTCTGTCCAGATGTGGGTACCAGGCTTACTGCCAATGGCAATTATCAAGGTTTTGTTTGGTCGAATGGACAAACTGGTGCCTCCATTCAAGTATTTACATCGGGTACCTTTATAGTCACAGTAAGCGATGCCAATGGCTGCACCAATCAGGCATCCATTCGGGTGCAAGCTTTTGCAGTCACAGCACCTGCATCGGATACGGTTAGCTTTTGCAGCGGATCTTCTACATTTTTAAGCCCAGGTCGCAACTATATCAGTTATAATTGGTCGAATGGTCGTACCCAATCTAATATTACCATATTCAGTGCCGGTCTTTATAGCGTAACGGTAACAGATGGAAATGGCTGTAAATCCAGCGCAACTTATACAGTTTTAGAAAATGCATTACCACAAATTACAATACAAGGAGAGTCCCGTTTTTGTAAAAACAGCTCCACAGAATTGACCGTTTCTCCCGGCTTTCAACGTTACCGATGGTCCACGAATGATACAATTCAGCGTATTAGGGTGCAAACGCCCGGTGTTTACAGCATTACGGTGACCGATGCCAATGGCTGCTCGGCTTCTGCTAATACCAGGGTAGTAGAATTGCCGTTGCCAACGCCACAATTTGCCCGGGTTAACAATCTTTGTGTCAACGAGACGGTAACGCTGTCACTTACCACTCCTTTCCGACAGTATGCCTGGTCGGATGGGTCACAACAGAATGCCTTGCGTGTCAGCCAAGGTGGCACATATGCTGTTACGGTTACGGATGAAAATGGGTGTTCAGGATCGGTTTCTACGGTCATCAATGCATTTCCGAATCCTACCGTAACTATTGCGGCTAAGTCCACGCTTTGTCAGGGCACCAGCGCTGGTTTGAAAGCTACGCCCGGTTTTACTGCTTACCAGTGGTCAAACGGTGGAACACAGGATTCTATTACCATTCAGAATGGCGGAAATTATAGTGTGACCGTTACAGACAATAATGGATGTGAAGCGGCTGATACCGTTAACATTCTCACGATCAGCGCCCCCATTGCCGATGCCGGTAAAGATCAGGCGCTTAATTGTAATACTCGTTCAGTACAGGTCGGCGCGATTTTAGCAGAACAAGGTTCTTATCGCTTCACTTGGCTGGGACCAGGTATTAATAATTCAAATGTCAATCAACAAAGACCATTTGTAACCTTACCCGGTAATTATACTTTGGTGGTATTGGATACCTTGAATGGGTGTCAATCAACTGCCGCCACTGTTCAAGTGGTTGACCAATCTTATACGCCTAAAATTATTTTACAAGTCCAGGATACCCTGGATTGTAATACGCCTGTTGCAACGGTGAATGCGAACGGCTCGCAGCAGGGCGACGGTGTGACTTATCAATGGTACAATGCTCGGCGTGAAGTACTTCCCAACGAACGACAACTTAATTTTACCACCAACCAGGCGGGTTTGTATTATTTCGAGATTACGGACGCACTCACCGGTTGTCGTGCTATTGACAGTATTGAGGTAACGGCTGATCTTGACCCGGCATTTGTCGATGCAGGAACTGCTCAAACACTCAATTGTTATCAATCAAAAGTTACCCTTATCGGTTCAACTTCTTCCGAAGAAGATCATATTTTGTACAAATGGATGAGTCCTGACGGTAACCGGATTTCGAATGCGCTTATCACCGAAGTAGATCAGCCCGGTTGGTATATCCTGATGGTTACCAACGTTTTAAACGGATGCTCCAACATGGATTCGGTTCTGGTTACCTTGGATCGGACGCCGCCCGCCATCAGTGCAGGACCAGACCTGGAACTTGATTGTAATATTCCTGCGGTTGAATTACAAGGTTCGGTACCAACCAATGGTGCCACGATTCAATACACGTGGAAGTCTGACAATGACTTTGTGTTTGGTAATCCTAATCAACTAACGCCTACGGTAAATCTTGCCGGACGCTATACTTTAGAAGCGCAAAACCTAGCTAATGGCTGCATAGCCACCGATGTAGTAATTGTGACCAATGTAACCAATCCGCCCACCGGTGTCGAATTAAACCTGAAAAGCCCGACCTGCTTTGGATATGCTGACGGATTGATTGAAATCAATAGTGTGAGCGGCGGTACTGGTCCTTATTTCTTTAGCCTGAATGGTACTTCATTAGAAACTGTTACGAAATTTGACTCGTTGGTCGCCAACACTTATAAATTATTAGTGGAAGATGTTTCTGGCTGCCAATATGAAACCGAGATTTCTCTGAAAGAAGGCCCGCTGTTAAAAGTTGATCTCGGCAAGGACACCGTTATGCGATTTGGATCGCGCATTACGCTGGAAGCCTTTGTCAACGTACCAACCCAAACGATTACCGATTTAAAATGGAGCGGTAAAATTATTGACAATTGTTATGATGGTTGCTGGTTGCAGCCGGTTGCCGGCAAAGAGCTTGGCACCTTCCCCTATACGGTCACCGTTACCGACGAAAAGGGTTGTGTCGCTACTGATGAGATTCTGGTTACGGTAAAACCATCTCGCAATGTCTTCATTCCCAATGCTATTTCACCAAACGGCGATGGCTACAACGATCAATTTGTGATACATGCAGGCAGAGAAGTGACGAGCATTAAAAAATTAATCATTCTAAATCGCTGGGGGAACCTCGTCTTCCAGGCAACTGATTTCCGTCCGAATGATCCAAGTCGCGGTTGGAATGGACGCTTGCCCGACGGCAATGCTTTTAATCCTGGTGTATTTGTTTACTATGCCGAAATTGAATTTACGGATAATACCGTGGAAGTTTATGAGGGCGATATAACGGTTGTCAAATAACCAACTTCCCGCAGATTACTAGTTTTGCTGATCTGCGGGAAATTTCTCGTTTTTCCTGCCATTCAATGCCACCATTTAAATATATTTGCTGCAACTCAATTTTGAGTCAATTTATTTATTTTAAATATGAAAATTGCTCGCGTTAAATGCTGGCAAGCTAACCTTCAGCTCACCAAGCCCTATACCATTGCGGTTCATACCATTGATGCCGCGGAAAATTGTTTCTTATATATCGAACTGGAAGACGGTACCTACGGAATCGGCTCTGGTGCACCTGCTGAATTTGTAACGGGTGAAAACATCGACATGACGCTCGAAGCCCTCGAAGGCAATGCGGAGGAACTGCTCAAAGGACGCGACCTGGAAGAATATGAAGTGTTGCTTCGCACCGCTGAAGAACTCATGCCAGAAACGCCCGCCGCCCGCGCAGCTATTGACATTGCATTGTATGATGCAGTTGCCAAAGTAGCGGGAAAACCCTTGGTAGAAATGTTGGGACGCCAACATCAGGGCTTTCCAACTTCTATTACCATTGGTATTAAAAGCTTGGAGGAAACTTTAGCGGAGGCAAAGGAAAACCTGGCTAAGGGCTTCAAAGTTATAAAGTTAAAAACCGGATTAGAAGTTGAAAAGGATATTGAAGTATTTCGCAAATTGCGCGAAAGCGTTGGCAAAGACATTAAAATCCGGGTAGATGCCAATCAGGGTTATTCTGTACTGGATTTGCAAAAATTTGTACAGGGTACACATGGTTTGGACGTTGAATTTGTGGAACAGCCTTTTCCACCAGGACATTTAGAGCAAATGCTCGAACTTTCCGCACCTATTCGTAAAATGTGTGCTGCTGACGAAGACCTGCACGACTGGCGCGATGCAGCGTTATTAACTTCCAATGACAATTATTACGGCATTTTTAATATCAAATTAATGAAAACCGGCGGCATTTTCGGCGGCTTACAAATTGCTGAAATTGCCCATAGCAACGGCGTGAACCTGATGTGGGGATGTAATGATGAAAGCATCGTCAGCATTACGGCTGCGCTGCACGCGGCACTCGCCAGCCCGGCTACCCGCTACCTCGATCTGGATGGTAGTTTCGACATTGCAGTTGATTTGGTCAAAGGCGGTTTCATATTGCAGGACGGCTGGTTGTATGCCAATGATAAACCCGGTTTAGGCGTTGAATTAATAGAGCGACCATTTTAATACAACAAGTGAATAGACATATAATATTAGACTATAAATTAATATTATATCGCCAAATTACCAGCATCTTATAACACCAGAATACATTTTTCAATGAATAAAGAAAAAGCGATTGTGCTTACCAACGGCATGTTAGATGGGGTACTTGCCAAAACCGCGCACGGTTTACTGCGGGGTACCGATCGTTTTCACGTGTTGGCAGTTATTGATTACAAGTGTGCCGGCAGAGACGCCGGTGAAGTCCTCGATGGCAAACACCGCAACATACCGGTTTACGCTTCTGTCGAAGATTATTTTGCCCAGGGCGGCGAACAACCCATTTGGTGTGTCATTGGTGTAGCCCTACCCGGCGGCAAACTGCCCGATGATTTTCGTGGCGAATTAAAGGATGCCATTCTGCATAAGTGCTCCATTGTCTGTGGGTTACATACTTTTTTGAGCGAAGACCCCGAATTTAAGCGCCTTGCTGAGGAGGAAGGGGTGCGCCTGCTCGACGTTCGTAAGCCCAAGCCTCGCAACGAACTTCATTTCTGGAGCGGCGACATTTACAAGGTAAAAAAGCCGATTGTTGCGGTCCTCGGAACGGATTGTGCCATTGGCAAACGCACGACCTGTCGTTTTATCATGGAAATGTGCCAACAGCATCATATTCATGCCGAAATGATATATACCGGTCAAACCGGCTGGATGCAAGGTTACAAACACGGCTTCATTTTTGATTCAACGGTAAATGATTTTATAAGCGGTGAATTGGAGCATGCAATAGTAGAATGTGCACGCGAATCTAACCCGGATGTTATTCTATTGGAAGGGCAATCGGCACTGCGCAACCCCAGTGGCCCTGCGGGTTCTGAATATTTACTCTCTGCGAATGCCAAAGGCGTCATATTACATCATGCGCCCGGTCGGGAATTTTACGAAGGCACTGAAGAAATCGGCTTTAAAATCTTTCCTATCGAAAGCGAAATAGAATTAATTAAAATGTACGGGTCTGAGGTTCTGGCAGTTACGCTAAATGGCGAGCACCTGACCTTGGAAACATTGAAAGCGTATCGCGACGATTTACAACAAAAATTGGGTATTCCGGTGGTGCTGCCGTTAGAAGAAGGCGTAGAAGGACTACTGCCAGTAATTAAAAATTATATGAGCCGTTTTTAAATAAATGTGCATTTGCTGTTCTATGCAAAAAGCATTACATTTGAAAACAAAATGAACATTCGCTGATGGCAGAACCACATTTTTTTAAAAATATTCACATCGAAAATTTTAAATCTATCAAATCCATGGATTTGGATTGCGGTAGAATTAATCTATTTATCGGCAAACCTAATGTAGGAAAATCGAATATTTTGGAGGCGTTGTCGTTGTTTTGCGCGCCGTACTCTCAGAATAAAGATCAGTTTTTATCAGAATTTATCCGTTATGATAACGATATAAGTAATTTATTTTTTGATCGAAATATTCAAAAAAACATCCGAATTGAAAGTAATTTAGGAAATGCTTATTTAACACTTGATGAAAGTGATAATAATTTTAAATTTCACATAACTCAAATTGAGCTTTCTGACTCACAACATCAGATCGAATATTCTGAAATTAGAAAAGAAAATTTCATTAAAGGTTTTCATGATTTCTATAAAAATATTACACATAAAGGGAATGTTAATAATAAAGATCAAGCACAAGTCTTAACATCTCCAGTTAGAAAGTATATCTTCAAGATTTTTGATGAAAACAACAAATATTTCTTTTCCTCGCTTTTTCTTAAACCTCCTTTTGGCGAAAATTTACTTCGGTTAATTGAATCCAATTCAGAACTTCGAAGAAATATTGCTTCTTTATTTGATGAATATGGACTAGAAGTTTTAATAGATATCCAAGAAAACAAAATCATTATTGTTAAAGAAAAAGATAGCGTATTATTTAAAATCCCTTACGCCTTGACTGCTGATACTTTTCAACGCCTTATTTTTCATTACGCTGCAATTGAATCAAATCAAAATTCTATTTTACTCTTTGAAGAACCGGAACAACACTCCTACCCTCCTTACATTCGAGAATTAGCACAAACAATAGTAGATTCTGAGACTAATCAATTTTTTATTACAACGCACAGTCCTTATCTATTCAATACCATTGTAGAAAATTGCCCGTCAGAAGAATTGGCTATTTTTATTACATTTATAGAAGATTATAAAACTAAAGTAAAAAAATTAACAGACGAAGAACTCTCCGAATTACTCAATTATGGCGTAGATATTTTCTTCAATTTAAACTGGTTTGTGCATGGATAGGTGTCCACAAATTTTGCCAGAATGCTACGCCGATACGCTATTGATTGAAATTTTATGCCGCAAAATTCCAAATCATCAGTTGAGCATTGGCGAAGTTGCAAATGCCATGCTTCACAAGTCCTATAAAAATCAACTTGCCATCGGTGTTATTGATGCAGATAAAAAGAAGCCCGCTTATTTTTCGGAATTCACCATTATCGAAAATGCAGATAACTTAGCATTAAAGAAGCATCCTGACAAAAAACACTATGCTATTGTCATCGCTCCAGCTTTCGAGCTTTTTGTAAAAAATGCAGCTGATGAGGTAGAAGTTGACCTTGCTACATTTGGATTTAAGGATATGAAGCAATTTAAAAATATCTGTAAAAGTATAAATGCAGGGTCAAATCAGCAACTCAGACAATTACTAAATACAATCAATCAAAAACAAGCGCCTTCTACCGAGCAGATCAAAACCTGGATTAATAATATTTTACCCGATTTATTTTGACACCAAAACACGCTGATTTGAAAACCGTTACCCTCTTTGAACTCAATGAATACATCCGTCGCATCCTCGCGCTCAATCTCCCGGAGGCGCTCTGGATCAGCTGCGAGATTGCACAAATCAGTGAGGCGAGGGGACATTATTTTTTGGACCTGGTACAAAAATCTGAAACCGAAGAAACGATTGTTGCGCAAGCTTCAGCGATCATCTGGCAGAATAATCTTCGGCAATTACGACGTAAGATCGGTATCACCCTCAATGGTGTGCTCCAGGAAGGAATGGAGGTAATGGTGAAAGCCAAGGTAGATTTTAATGAACGGTATGGATTTAAATTAATTATTGAAGACATTGATCCGGCTTATTCGCTGGGTAAATTAGCCTTGAAAAGACGGCAGATTGTTGAGCAATTACAAAAAGAAAATTTATTACATCAGCAAAAATCACTTTCATTACCACTTGTTTTACAACGAATTGCGGTCATCAGCTCTGAACGCGCTGCCGGATATCAAGATTTCCTACAACATCTACAACAGAATCCTTACGGGTATCAATTTTATTTACATTTTTTTCAAAGTACCATGCAAGGTGACTTAGTCGAATCCGAAATGTTGCGTCAACTAAACACCATTGCAAAAGCCAAAGAAAATTTTGATTGTGTGGTTATCATTCGCGGGGGCGGTGCCCGACTGGATTTGAATGCCTTCGATAATTTCAACCTCTGTAAAGCGGTTACTTCACTCAAAATACCTGTTTTTACTGGCATTGGGCATGATATAGATGAAACCGTACTTGATTTGGTGGCACACGCTTCGCTTAAAACGCCTACTGCTGTCGCCGATTTTATCGTACATCATAACTTACAATTTGAAGGGACTTTGGTACATATAGGAACTGAACTAAAATTAAAATTATTACACAAAATAAATAATCAGCGCCTGTTACTAAATAATTTAACGCAAAATATTCACTTCGGAATTCAAAAACAATTGGCGAAGCAATATCAAATGCTGGATTTTATTCAAACAAGTATGCCCCGCCTGACGAATTATCAACTACAACTCGCCAAACAAAATTTGGAGAATCTGGAGAAAATAACCACCCTGCTCAACGTTGAGGCTACTTTGCAACGTGGCTTTGCGTTAGTTGCAAAAAATGGTAAAATTATACGCTCGAAAAAAGAGATAAAGAGTGGTGATCCATTGACAACTCGTCTGAGTGATGGCGAATTTACCAGTAAAGCTGACTAATCATGGAAAATTTAACTTACGAAAAAGCGCTCACGGAACTTCAGGAAATTGTAGCGGCTTTGGAAAGCGGCACTATTGTCATTGACGAACTTGCAGAAAAAACTGCCCGGGCCGCTGTATTAATTCAATTTTGCCGGGAAAAACTGCGTAAAACCGAAGATCAAATAAATAACTTATTCAAGGAATGAATAAATTTTACAAGAAATTACATTAGCATACTTAGCAATATTATACTCCTGAGGGTCCAGGCAATTGTTCTTATCCAATTGGTATTCAAGAGTTTATCCTGCCACTCTATCCGAAATTCAGTCCCTAATTTACCATGTAAGGGCGATTGTAATAAAAAAGTAGAAAGCCATATTATAATTAGTAATCCGACATTCCACCATTGTAATGGGTTATAACTTTGCTGCCATAATAATAAAACACCCGTCATCAATTCTATAACCATCTGAAAACCAACCACTAAAAAAGTACGATTTTGATGATGCTTCTCATACTCCAGAAAAGCCTCCTCCCCTATTCTACCCATTAGTGGATAATGCACCACTTGTACAAACCAGATCAAACCGGTCATATATAAAGTAAAAAACAAGTGAATAATAAATAGCCAACTCATATTTTAAATTTCCGAATGTAATATTTTGAGTATTATTAACGCAATATAATAATCTATGAAAGCGATAATAAAAATTGCATGGTATCCACCCCATCTGCATAATCGGCTAAGCCGGGTTGCTGGGCTTGACCAAAGCGTAAAGTATTCATTTTCAATTTTTTAGCCGCTTCAACTACACATTGTATTTCATCTGCATGTGCTTGAATATCCTGTTCTACTTTAGTAATATCTGTATAATATTCATAGTGTAAAGTAGCAATCCGTGATTGAAATTCAGGATTTTCTAACAATATAATAGCACCATTACTTAAATGCGGCTCTTTATTAAGAATATAAAGCGAGTAATTATAATCAAAATTATTTTTATATTTTCCGTGCATACTCACTTGTCGAAATTCGTGCAAAACCTCCATAAGCAACTGAAAATCATACCCTTGTGGCACATATATTTTTGATATATTGCGGCATCCCAGACCAAAATACTGGAAAATATCTTCCCCTAGTGCAAATAATGCTTCCCGTGACTCTTCGCCGGTCAGCACCGCTACCCCATTCCGGTTTTTGCGTATAATATGCGGTACTTTACCAAAATATGCTTCAAAATAACGCGCTGAATTATTACTTCCAGTAGCAATCGTTGCATCAAAATCATGTAATTTCTCTACGATTTGAAAGTAATTTGCCGTTCTATTATCAAATTGTTGTAATAATTTTATTAAATAAGGTAATAAATAGGGGTCTTTATCAGATAATTTAATTTGTGCGATATGACCGCTCACAAAAACGCACAATACATCGTGGAAACCCACCAGTGGAATATTCCCTGCCAATACCAACCCTACCACTTTTTGCGTCGGCTCATCAGGAATATAATAAGGCGCTGCCCAGTTTTGCAATTTATTTATATCCAAAAATTCAGTCGCAATTGCCTGGATTGCTTTTTGTTGATTTTCTATTGTAAACCATTGATTTTCATAGGCAGTACGTTGCATCACCGCTTCTAAATATTCATCTTTTTCTTGTAAGTGCGTCCCTAGTTTTCCTAGCACCTCCAAACGTTCTATCAATCTCATATAATATTTCTCCAATTAAAACGATAATTGCTAAATAATTTTTCACTCACTAATAATAAACGTCAAATAATAATTTCAATTCGTCTGTTGCCACTGCTTTACATCTTTATCCAGCGCGGCTTTGCGGCTCTCCACATACCCGCGCCACTCATCCAGTGCATGTTGAAAATCCGCCGGTAATTCCGTTTCAAAATACATCTGTTTACCCGTTACCGGATGCACAAATCCCAATGATTTCGCGTGCAGGGCATGACGCGGCATAATATTAAAGCAGTGCTCGACAAATTCTTTATATTTTGAAAAAATGGTGCCTTTCACAATGCGATCGCCACCGTAACGTTCATCG
Source organism: Saprospiraceae bacterium (assembly GCA_046314415.1). Classification (GTDB taxonomy): domain Bacteria; phylum Bacteroidota; class Bacteroidia; order Chitinophagales; family Saprospiraceae; genus JADJNW01. Next base: position 11,363 of record JBKBWT010000006.1, on the reverse strand, counting down.
TTAAACAACGGATGCCCAAGGTGTTGCATATGTACCCGAATTTGATGAGTCCGCCCGGTTTCCAAATTACATTGTACTAAGCTTACATAATAAAGTCGTTCTAAAACTTTATAATGCGTGACCGCCCACTTACCCTGGTCGCCTTCCGGGAAGACCGTAAATTGGTGGCGAAAGCGTGGATGACGCCCGACATTGCCAATGATCGTGCCACTCTCCTCCTTGGGTTCACCCCACACCAGTGCATAATACGTGCGCTCAATGGTATGATTAAAAAACTGCTTCGCCAGATGCGTCATTGCAAAATCTGATTTTGCCACGACCAGCAAACCGGAGGTATTTTTATCAATGCGATGCACCAATCCCAAGCGATCCTGATAATTGCCTTCCATAATTGGCAAATTCTGCCGTCCAAAGTAATACGCCAATGCATTGACCAAGGTGCCCCGGAAATGCCCTACGCCCGGATGCACGACTAAACCCGCCGGCTTGTACAACACCAGCAAATCATCGTCTTCGTAACGAATATCTAAGGGAATGCGTTGTGGAACAACCCCCACGCCCTCGCCTGGCGGACGAGGTACCACTGCCGAAATCACCTGACCTGGCTTCACCTTAAAATTCGGCTTGACCTCCTTGTCATCCACCCGAATCGAACCCGAACGAATAGCATTTTGAATTCGATTGCGTGAAGCCCGTTCCAGTCGGTCCATTAAGAACTTATCAATCCGAATTGGCGACTGTTTGGGGTCCACTCTTATTTCAATATGGTCATAAAATTCGTCCGAGTACGCATCATATTGTTTTTCCTCCTGCATACTCTATTGATTTTCACAGCTTTTAAGGGTATTTTTATCAATTCGTATCTTAATATTAACAAAAATACAGCTTCTTGACAACTCAACCAACTTTCCTAAAAATAAACGAGTAAATCAAGCCAATCCGCCTGGCAATTTTTCTTGGATGAGCTTGTGCTTCTGTCATCAGCCGATGTCAAGTCTTAATTTCTGAGCTTTTTATTATATTTTATTCCCCAATTTCCTAATATCTTTAACGCTAAATTACCATTTTACTAAATAACTTCTTCACAAGATAAAACACCAACAATGAAAAGTAAAATTAGTTTCGGTTCTTTATGTGTCCACGAATTACCTTTCCAAAAAACCACCGAGCCGCATATTATGCCGCTTTATGCTACATCATCCTTTGAGTTTGAATCTATTAACCAGGGTATTGATATTTTTACCGGTAAGGAAAAGGGACACGTTTATGCCCGCTATGGCAATCCTACGGTCGAAACGGTTGCTACCAAAATTGCGCTGCTGGAAACACACGGTTTAAATCTTGACGCCAAAGCGATCCTCTTTAGTTCAGGCATGTCCGCCATTGCTACGCTGATTATGGCTACGCTCGGCAGTGGTGATAAAATACTCGCCCAAGGTAATCTTTATGGCGGCACTACTGAGTTATTTACTAAAATTTTTCAGCCGCTGGGCATTGAAACCATCCTTACCGACCTTAAGGATTTACAAAAAGTCGAAGATTTGGTCAAAAATGATCCGCGCATTCGCATGCTTTATTTTGAAACCCCCGCCAATCCTACGCTTGCCTGTGTTGATATTGCCGGTTTGGTGCATATTGCAAAACAATATCACCGTTTTAGTGCTATTGATAATACCTTCTGCACGCCTTATTTACAACAGCCGTTTCAGTTTGAGGTTGATTTTATTATTCATTCCACTACGAAATTCTTAAATGGACATGGTAATTCTATTGCCGGTGCGGTGGTTGGTCGTGATCTCGATTTGATGAATGGCAAAATCTGGCAAACCATGAAACTCGCCGGCACTAACTGTAGTCCTTGGGAAGCCTGGCTGGTTAATAATGGTTTAAAAACACTGGAACTGCGCATGGATCGGCATAGTGCAAACGGGATGGCGGTCGCTCGCTTTTTGGAACAACATCCTCAAGTAGAACGTGTGAATTATAATGGTCTTCCCTCCCACCCTGACCACGAACTCGCCAAGCGCCAGATGCGCGATTTTGGTGGAATGTTGAGTTTTGAACTCAAAGGTGGCTTACAAGCTGGAATTAGTTTTATGAATAAAATTCAATTCTGCACGCTCGCTCCTACCCTGGGCGATGTAGATACCTTGGTCTTACATCCGGCTTCCAGTTCACATATCAATATTCCCAAGGAAATCCGGTTGCAAAACGGCATTACCGATGGCTTGGTAAGATTATCAATTGGCATTGAAAATGTGGAAGATATAATAGCAGACTTGGCGCAAGCATTGGAATAACTGCGGAAGTGATAGCTTTATATAAAACAAAAAAGTCTTCCTGCCAATGGCAGGAAGACCGGTACATTAATTATAATCACATGAACATATCCAATCTTTGTGCAACTCCTTTTCACGCATCTCTTGTCAATCGTCCTCAGGAATTTAAAGAGAGAGTAAGTCGCCCGGCAATTCAGGCAAGACGACCTACCATCAACAAATTTATAATCCCATGAACATAATCAATTTGATTCACCAGTCCATCTAACCGGTTCTTTTCGATCTGCCACCGTTGTCTCACCTTCACGATACAAATATGGTACATTTCTGACCAATAGGCAAAGACAAAAATAGCTTTTTGTGAAAAAAAAACATTTATAAAAAACAACAAAAACGCTTTATAGCAAAGGAACCAAGTAATAAAGATGTGAAAAGATTATAAAAAAGGAAGTAAAATTTAACTAAAAAAAAAGCCGTCCACGCCATAAGGTGGGACGACTCACTAGCAATGATTATAATTCCACGAATATGAATAAAGCAATAAAATTCAGTCTGTTAGAAACGTTTCCCGTTTCTGGAATAGTATATTAGATATGGCACATTTTGAAAATGTACCATATCCATGAGTTTCTTCTTATCGAATCACTTCAAATTTCTTATTCAGCACACCTTTGGCGCTGTGCACACTCAAAATGTACATGCCATCTTGCAGGTTACTGGTATTCAGTTGTACCCGATTTGTCAGCATATTTCCAGAGTTATAAACCAGCTGACCTGTCATGCTGTAAACTACCACTCTTTCAAACTCCTGCCCACCATTCAGGTGTACATTCAGCAGATCACGGGTTGGGTTTGGATAAACTTTCAATAAGTCTTCCGTTAGAGGTGTATTTTGGATTTCTTCTTCACTCTTACGGATGATGTGAAGCTGAATAGGCTTTACATTTACGCCAATTGTTTGACCTGCACTGTTTGTAGTTAAAGAAGTACCCCCTCCAATTTCAAGAATTACTTCCTCTCCATCAGTACGCCAGCCATCAAGATCATTGGTAGTAACAAACCTAACCTTACCAACTTCCCCAAATCCCTTCGCTGATACCCCACTCGTCCGGGTAATCGCTCCTTCTATCAATCCTTTTCCATTATTTTTAGTCATGTAAAGGGTGGGTGAGTTGTAATTAAACCAATTATCACCCGAAAAATCAATTTCTACACTTTCCGGTTCAAATACAAGTGGACTATATTCAAACGGGAAGGTGAATCCATATAAATCGGTAATCGGCTGATCTTCATTGCCCAATATCAAGTCCAATTCCACTACATCGCCCGGATTAATAAACACATCGCCCTGTAATTCCAAATTATACTTGTAAAACAGCGGCTTTGAAGCTTTCAAACCATGGGTCTTACCGTAGTAAGCGCTGATGGCAGCTGTATCCAAAGCTGTTACAATGCTATCACCATTCGTATCCAAATGCTTGAAGTTGACATTGGAATCTTCATTCCAATCATTGCCATACTGCCCAAACCATACCGAAGTATTCTGATTGCGTGGCACCCCTACTGCGCCCATTCCTACGCCAAGCGGTAGCAAATCTTCCAAATTAACTTCTCCATCCAGATTGGTATCACCGGGCCAAACACAATCATCCAAACAAGCTTTTGTATCAGGATTACCACCAATATTCAAAATTTCTACTTCTACTTTAATAGATTTTTCATACGCACAGCCATTCAATCCGTCTAGCACACAATAGGTTAATTCAAATTCGTCTATACCCGACGGAACACCATTGTTCGGTTGATATAAAATAATATTATTACCGGAAATCGTTTTCCCTTGAATGGTTGTATCGCGTGTACCTTCCAGAATAACCACCCGTCCCAGATCGCCCTGTACTTTTACTTTATACATAAAATTGGCGATGGGCACATTATTACCAATGACCAAGGGCGTCCCTTTTGGCGTGTACATGCGGAACTTAGTATAAGCCGGCTCAAAATTACTTACATATACATAAGCCGTAGCCGTTTCTGCAGCACCAGCACAACCAGGTGCCTGCACCGTATAAGTAAACCAGTCCACACCGCTAAAGCCTGCTGCCGGGTAGTAAGTTACCAAACCACTTTCGTCAAATTCTATCGTACCTGCTTGCGGTTGATCCTGAATGGTGAAGCAACCGGATTGTTCTTTATGTAAATCATTTGCCAGCACATTGATTTCGATCGGCTCTGCCGGCGTTGTATAAACCTCATCATCAAAAGCCAGGGTATTAGGCACGGCATCCAGCACTACCATTTCTACCCATTTGTTTACATTCCCACTTTGGAAGCGAATATAATCTGTACCCGTAAAACCGGCATTTGGTGTATAGGTCGGCGCATCCCCGGCAGTGGTGTAAGTACCATTACTCGGATTACCTACAATCGAAAATGTATTGGGAATCAGGATAACCTGTGACTGATTCTTCTTGGTAAAAACCCGCAGCGTATCACTCTTCGTTGCATTTGCGCCCAACACTTGTACCGTCACCGTTCCATTGTCGCACAAACCATTGCCATTGCAAACGACATAGTTAAAGTAAGCAACCCCTTCGAAATCCGACGTCGGTGTAAACTGAATAGTATTACCATTGATCGTAGCCGTTCCATTATTAGCAAGTGTAATAGCGGTAAGCTTTAAAACACCATTGCTACTTTCATCATTGGTTAGCACATCAATACTAACAGCACTATTTTTTGCACCAAAAGTATAATCGTGATTGGCAATAATACTAGACGAAGAAATTTCTACTTTGTAATTGATCAGATAACTACAAAGTGAACATGGGAAATGTGCGACGCGGAAGGAATCTATACTAGACACTCCTACTGGAGCGGTATAAGTCAATTCATATTTTGAATTGGATAGCTTTCTAAAGCCTGCAGTACCTTTGCTTGGAGTGATTGCCCAAGCCGGAGGATTTACAGATTCAAAAGTATCTCTGATAGTTTGTCCGTCAAAAGCCTTTAAAAGTCTGGAGCTAACCTGTGCCTGCAAGGAAATGGAGGCAAGAGTCAACAAACAACACAGTAACAATTGCTTTCGTAGAAATACATTCATGGTTCGTGGATTTTGTCATTGCTATAAAAATACAAAAATCGTGGATATATCTAACTCAAATTTGTTAGTTTTCCTTCGTGATTCTCACATTTGTGAAAAAACTTTTACTTGCTTTATTCGTGGTTTTCCCCCTTCAAGCTGCTTTTCTAATAAAAAATAGGGGGTACAAATGTGAAAAATTTCTTTTTATCTTTGGGCTCAGTTCGCCCTTTCACGCCGCTAAGTTAAGAAAAAGGTTTGGTATGCGCAACACAAAATTGTATTGGATACTTCAAAATTTTGACAAATATGAACAGAACCGATTGCGGAAATTTTTGCAGTCGCCTTACTTCAATAAAAGTGAAGTAATAATACAACTTTTCGAGTTATTGTCAGAACACATAAATTTGAAACATGAAGAAGAATTAGAAAAAGACCATATTTGGAAGATCCTTATTCCGGAAGATCCTTATGATGATGTCCGATTTAGAAAATATTGCTCTGATCTGCTTAAGTTGATCGAAAACTTTATTGCCCAACAAGTATACGAAGAAAAAACAATTACCAGAGCAGATTATCTTTTAGAAGCTATTAAGAAAAGAAAGTTGAACCGCTTCTACAGTGGGACAGTAAAAGAGATTCATCGTACATTTGAACAAACTACTCATCGCTCTTCTGAGTTCTATCTTAATCAATTTTTAATTAGTAAAAGTAAAGATGCTTACGAAAGTGAATTTGATCGTTCTATAAAACGTAATATTGAAGAAATAAATGAATATTTAAATCAATTCTTTTTCTCAGAAAAACTTCGATATTATTGTACTGTATTAGATCAAAAATATACCAAAACATATTCATACGATTTAAAATTCATCCAAGAAGTCATAGATCACATAGAGAAAAATGATTATTCTCATATTCCCTCTATTTCGGTTTATTATCAAGTTTTTTTAGCTCTACACAACGACCAAAATCTAGATCACTACTACAAACTTAAAGACTTGCTCGAAAAAAATGGCCTAAAATTTCCACAGGAAGAGGCTGTTAAAATGTATGAATTTGCGACCAATTATTGTATCGATAAAATAAATAAAGGTGATCAAAAATTTCAAAGAGAACTGTTTGATCTATATAAAGATATTATTAATAAGGAAATTCTTTTATTGGAAGGAATGCTTTCGCCATGGTACTTTAGAAATATTATAACAATTGCATTAAGACTAGGTGAGAATGAATGGACGGAACAATTCATTCTTCAATACAAAGATAAACTTCCTGAAGAAATGAAAAAAAATGCAGTAACATACAATCTAGCTCAAGTATATTTTTATCAAAAAAGGTATGACGATGTAAAGGTTTTGCTACAAGAAGTAGAATTTGACGATTTTAGTTACAATTTAAATTCAAAAGCAATGCTGTTAGCTATTTATTATGAAACTGATGAAATAGAGCCTTTATTTTCTCATTTTGAAAGTTTCAGAACTTATCTGAATCGACACAAAGATATACCTTCAGACCGCCGACAGAACTACGCTAACCTAATAAAATTCACTAAAAAATTAACCAAAATAATTCCTGGCGATAAAAAAGCAATTCAAAAGTTAAAGCAAGAACTAGAAGTTACAAAAAATGTAGTTAGCCGAAATTGGCTATTGCAAAAAGTTGCAGAACTTGATAATTAACGCAGCCGCACTTCCATCCACACCGGCTGGTGGTCGGAATATTGAAAGCCCTGGTTGATGCCTTTTACTTTGGTGACCTGGATATTCGGAGAAATCAGGAAAAAATCAATCAGCGTCACGAAAGTCTGATCTTTCTGATAGGGATCGGCGGCTTTGCGGTTGGTAGGTACAGTGGGGTCATACACCCATTGCCAGTCTTCGGGCAGGAATTCGGCTTCGATATTAAACTGATGATAATCGCCGCTTTTGCCGGGCATAAAGGTATCAAAACGAAAATAAGGCGGGCATTCATTCCAGTCGCCACCGGCTATGACATAATTGCCTTTTTCATACTCTTCCAGCACTAGTTTTTGGATGAACGCCATTTCCTGGCGCTTGAGGCTGCCGTCTTTATCGTGTGCCGAATTATGAATATTCAGTACAATCAGTTGCTTGTTATTTTTAATATTATATCGTTGTAATAAAATACAGCGATCCAATTGCAAAATGCGCGTGGGCCAACCAAAACTGCCAGGCAATTGATAACGGGTGGATTCCCTGGGTTGATATTTACTAAATGTTGCAATACCGCTATTTACTTTACCATAAAAATGCCAGGGTTCTAGCAAGGGAATGGTCACATTGGGCAAATCAAAATTCGGTGCAAAAAACGCAGCATATTGGGGCACATTGGTTTTTATTTTAGCAAATTGATTAATATAATAACTTCTCTTGGAATTTACATCTACTTCCTGAAACAGGAAAAAATCGGATTGAATGCTTTTTACAAAATTAGCCGAACCCTCGATATACTGCTCGGTCAACTCCCGTGGCGGGCGCACCATGCTGCCACCACTGTACAACATGCCTTCATCGTCAAAAAAGAAATCGGCTTCCGCACCCAAGCCCCCGTAGCCCAGATTCCAGACGGTAAAAGTCAAAATGCTATCCTGAATTACATTCACCGGCGAAGTCTGCTCGGCTTTCAAGGCAGTGACCGATTCCGGTTGATAATCATTTACTGTACCGTAAATAAGTAAGCCAACAATGTAAATAACCAACAAAATTATTACACTTATTACAATTCTAAGGAGGGGTTTTCGCATCTTTTTTATAATTTTTACAAACTTTAATCAAATAATCGTAAATCGTAAATCGTAAATCGTAAATCGTAAATCGTAAATCGTAAATCGTAAATCGTAAATCGTAAATCGTAAATCGTAAATCTTTATTAAAATCCCAACACATCCTGCATGGTAAAAAAGCCTTTTTTCCCGACAATCCATTCGGCAGCAGTGAGTGCACCCAGCGCAAAACCTTCGCGGGAATGGGCTTCATGGCTGATCTTAATCGTGTCAATTTCAGAGTGATACGTTACTTCATGCGTGCCCGGTGCCGGATCAATGCGTTTGGAAATAATGGACAATTCATTTAGTACATCTGTATCATAATTCACCCATTTTGTTTTACGTGCTACTTCACTCAATATCCCGTTTGCCAGCGAAATCGCCGTACCACTTGGAGCATCCAGCTTTTGTGTATGATGGATTTCTTCTATTTGAATATCATATTGCGGCTGAGCATTCATCATTTTGGCTAAATAACGATTGAGTGCAAAAAATAAATTGACGCCGATGCTATAATTCGTTGCCTGAATCATCGCGCTGCCTGATTGTTCACATATCGCTTTGATTTCCAGGAGTTTATCTAACCAGCCCGTCGTTCCGACAATCACCGGCACGCCAGCTTCCAGACAAGTTTTTGCATTTGTGAAAGCGCTTTCGGGTTGAGAAAATTCAATGGCAACGTCGGCTTTGCTCAAATTTTCAGCGGTAAAATCCTGTGGATTGTCTTTGTCAATAATGAGTACAATCTCGTGTCCTTTCACCAATGCCAGTCGTTCAATGGTTTTGCCCATTTTACCGTAACCAATCAATGCAATTTTCATCGTTTCTCAAACGTGTTATTATAATAATAAAATCATTAAACAATTATTTAAAAAAACTAACAAGCAATTTCTTATACTAAAAGAAAATATTTAATATTATATTCCTTTTATCAAACTTTTGAGCCCGGCACTAAAGTAAATTCCAAATCTTTCATTCGGCGCAATGCCTCGTAATTGGTCAGATCGTGCATGGAAGGCACCACCGACACGTAGCCGTTTTCCAGCGCCCAAATATCGGTATCATCGCCGAGATCATCATTTTCAAAGCGCCCGGTGAGCCAATAATATTTCTGCCCGCGTGGATCAATGGCTTCCACAAATTCTTCGACCCAACGCGCATCGGCTTGCCGACAAACTTTAATGCCTTTGATGGCTTCGCCCGGCATTTTTGGAATGTTGACATTTAGTAAACTGCCGTGTTCCATGCCATTTTCCAATACATACTGCATAATCTGCCGTACAAAGGGTTTACTTGGCTCAAAATCAGCATTGGGCGAGTAGTCCAACAACGAAAAGCCAATGGATGGAATGCCCTCCAGCGATGCCTCCATCGCCGCCGATAAAGTACCGGAATAAATTATATTAATCGAAGCATTCGAACCATGATTAATACCCGACACGCACAAATCTACTTTGCGATCGCGCAGCAGCACATTTTTCGCGAGTTTCACACAGTCCACCGGTGTGCCCGAACAATCATACGCCGCTTCCACCCCTT
>JBKBWT010000006.1:0-1665 GCA_046314415.1 Saprospiraceae bacterium | reverse complement strand
CAAACACTTGAGCCATCGAGCGCAAACGAATCGGTTTATCTATAGAAATGGCGTGACCCATGCCACTTTGCGGCGCATCAGGCGCTACCACCAATACATCACCCAAGGTAAGCGCTACTTCTACCAATGCTTGAATGCCGTGCGCGGTGATTCCGTCATCATTTGTTACTAATATTAATGGTTTTTGCATATTTTAATTTTTTAATGTCAGAAGTGAGAACACAGAAGTCAGATAAATATTGCCTAAAGATCCGACCGCTGACTTCCCGCTTCTGACTTCCAGGAGAACAAAGGTATGCCCCTTATTTTGATTATGACAGTTATTTTACCGTTAAATTAAACTGTAAAAAGCCGCCAATGTTGTAGTTTCGCTCACAGTGCAAATTTTTAATTTTAAATGCTTAATGTTAAATGTCTTCTAGCACGCTCATTTAACATTAAAAACCAAACATTCAAAATTCAAACACGCAGCATGACTGCTAAAAAAGGCATTTTACTTGTCAATCTCGGCACGCCCGACGAACCCACCCGCTCCGCGGTGTATCGCTATTTACAACAATTTTTGCTCGATCCGCGGGTGATTGATTATCCCTGGCTCGCCCGAAATTTATTGGTGCGTGGCATTATTGTTCCGTTTCGTTCGGGTAAGTCGGCGAAATTATATCAGGAATTGTGGACGGAAAATGGTTCGCCATTAAAATATTATGGAGAACGGGTGACCGAAGGACTGAGAGACTTGGTGAGCGACCAATATGAAGTCGAACTCGGCATGCGCTATCAAAATCCTTCGATTGAGTCGGCTTTAAATAAATTGATGCAAAAGCAAGTGTCGGAAATTATTGTCTTTCCCATGTTTCCGCAGTATGCCTCAGCGACCACCGGCTCGGTACACGATGAAGTGATGCGCTTATTACGCAAACGCGATACCATTCCGACCGTAAAATTCATCAATTCGTATTATGATTATGAACCGATGATCGACATTTTTGTCGAAAACGCCCGTCAGTTCGACCTTTCCAGCTACGATCATATTATTTTTAGTTATCATGGTTTGCCGCAACGCCAATTGCGCAAAGCGGATGAATTCAATCATTGCCTGCAAAAAGAAAATTGCTGTCAAAATATCACCAGCGTTAATCAATTTTGCTACTCTGCGCAATGCCACGCCACCACCCGCGCCATTGTTCATAAGTTGGGTTTAACACCCGACCGTTACACCACCTCCTTCCAAAGCCGCCTTGGCAAAGAAGTATGGGCACAACCCTACACCAGTGAAATCCTTGAACATCAAGCAAAAAAAGGTGCGAAAAGACTCCTTGTCTTCAGCCCGGCTTTTGTTGCGGATTGCCTGGAAACATTAATCGAAATCAGCGTCGAATACCAGGAAGAATTTGAAGAAATGGGCGGCGAGAAAGTAGATTTGGTGCCGAGTTTGAATGATAATCCGAAGTGGATTGCGGCGGTAAGGGATTTAGTGAATAAGGCTTAGGAAATTTCAAAAATTTCCCAAGCCTTCAACATGCTTTTACCTACTTAACTGGTCGAATAACATAAGCATACGTATATTTCTTTTCCAACAAGCGATACGCATCATGCGGCAATGCTCCCCAGCTATTGTCACCGCCCACACCTCGTTGCTTCAAATCTATTTGGAGATACACTTCC
>JBKBWT010000005.1:0-37341 GCA_046314415.1 Saprospiraceae bacterium | reverse complement strand
ATCTGGAGCTGTAGTGTGTTTATTCAGCTGACTGATTAATAACTTGGTCTGGCTGATTAATTCGGGCATGGCTGCCGCCACTGCGTCGGAAAGCCCGATATACAAAGGCTGTATCGTTTCAACCGAAACCACAAATAAATGAATTTCCGGAAATTTACCCAAAATTTGTAAGCCTTCGAGTAAATCTTTCAAACCCACATCATGGGTACTCAGTGCACGTGGAAAATCTTTAGAAAAACGCGGGCGAATCAGTCGTATTGTGCCGGCAGGACGCTCGTCCAGCGTAGCATCTACAGCAATAATCAGGGGAAAATCCTCTAAATAACTCATTAGGTGGAAGCCGCCCGTGCCGCCATCGAGCACACTGACATTTTCCGGCAGGGCTTCACGCTCCATTTGCTGGACAAAGTGAACGCCAAGTCCTTCATCCCCCATTAAATAATTACCCAAACCCAGTATTAAAATTTGCTTATCCATTATTCATTATATTAATTAGCTGTGACATATTTTGAAACACGCCACAGCTAATATTATTAAACCAATATAATATTACTATGAATTATACTTTCAATAATTAAGTCAAGTAAAATTAAAATTATTTCACTATAAACATCTGATTATAAATACTTTACCAATTATATAATATAAACACCTAATTAGCCGCCGTTTTTGATTTGGTAGCTTTTGTTAATAATTGACGACGCAATTTATCCGTTTTAATAGTAATTTGTTCCCGATGAGCGGCTTCTTCGGCTTCGAATACCTCTTGCTCGACAAATTTCCAGCCGCCACCAATAGAAGAGATTTCACCTCTGCCTTCTACATAATCATGATAGAATACTAAATAAACATGCACAATTGCAAATAAAATAAAGAACCACATAGCGGCATGATGCCAGTTGCGCAGTGCAAAATCACCCCCGAACAGATCCGAAACCCAAACAAAGAGATTGGGGAACCACCAATCGCTCATGGCAGCATACAAGCCAAATCCGGTGACACATTGTAATAAAAATGCCAAAAAAGTAAGAAAGTAAATAAAACCTGCCAACGCATTATGTCCGATCGATAAATGTTCGCCATTTTTTATCATTAAAATATCAATCTTTATAACATTCCACATTTCCTGGAAGAATTTTTTATTCGTAGGAATAAAATTTTGCCAGCCGGCATATTTATTACCGACAAATCCCCAGTAAATACGGAATAAAAAGTTGAAAAAGAACACATAAGCGGCTATAAAATGAATAAAACGAATGGTGCCAAATAAGTAGCGATGCGAAGCCTCCGCACTAGACATAATACCCGGCGGATTGCCGATCAAATAGCCCGTAACACACAGTGCTACAATGGCTAAAGCGTTGAGCCAGTGATAGATACGCACAGGTAATTCCCACACAAATACCCGCCGCAGGAAATGCTCTTTGCCTTTCATAATATAAAATTTGAAATGTGAAATCGGAAATGTGAGAAAGAATATAATGATTTCAAATCTCACATTTCACCTTTCGTATTTTTATAAAACTTTCACTCTGGAAATATGCTTACCGTCTTCGTCGTACAAGTGCACCGAACAAGCCATGCAAGGGTCGAATGAGTGAATCGTGCGCAGGATTTCCACAGGTTGTTCTTCATTGGCAACCGGTGTATCCATCAAAGAAGATTCGTAAGCCGACATTTTACCGGCGGGATCACGCGGTGACGCATTCCAGGTAGTAGGCACCACGAGTTGATAATTCTTAATCTTTTGATCTTCAATGGAAATCCAATGTGCCAGGGCACCACGCGGCGCTTCGGAATGACCAACACCCATTGCCGAATTTTCCCAGCGTTTGGGATCGAATTTTTCGGTATTCGCCATGCGGGTATCGCCTCCTTTAATATTGGCAATCAATTGATCATAGAATTCCAAGCCCCATTGCGCCACCAGTACACTTTCCAAGCCCCGTGCGGCGGTTCTGCCCAGCGTCGAGAAAAGTGCCGTGATCGGTACTCCGAGTTTCGCCAAAGCGCTGTCCACCACTTCTTTAAAATCTTCGCGTCCACGCGCATAACCCACCAGCATCCGGGAGAGCGGGCCTACTTCCATGGCATTGCCTTTCCAGCGCGGTGTTTTGAGATAGCTATATTTATCGGCTACATTGAGTTGATTATAAGGTGGTTTTGGACCCGTATAATTCAGCTTCGTTTCGCCTTTCCACGGGTGTAATCCTTTATCATCGCCTTCATCATATGAGTACCAAGAATGTTTTATAAATTCCTGAATTTCATCATCTTTCTTTAAATCTACCTCATAAACCTTACTTACATCTTTATTCAAAATAGCACCAGAGGGGAATTTAAAACTGGAAGGATCATTATAACCATTGGTTGGTAAATCCCCATAAACTAAGTAATTGCCCAAACCGCCGCCGATACTTGCCCAATCGAGGTAATAAGGCGCAATCGCCATTAAATCAGGAATATAAACCTGCTCGACGAATTCTTTGGCATCTTTCAGCAATTGGTGTACGTAAGCTAATCTTTCGGCATTGATGGCGCTGGCTTCGTCCAAACCAATGGCGCAAGCCATACCGCCTACCAGGAAGTTGGGGTGCGGATTCTTTCCACCAAAAATAGCGTGAATTTTCACCACTTCTTTTTGCCATTCTAAAGCTTCAAGATAGTGGGCTACCCCGATCAGGTTGACTTCCGGTGGCAATTTATAAGCAGGGTGCCCCCAGTATCCATTTGCAAAAATGCCGAGTTGACCGCTTTCCACAAATTTGGTCAGTCGCTTTTGTAAATCTGAAAAGTATCCCGGTGAACTTTTGGCATAATTGGAAATGCTTTGCGCAATCTCCGACGTCTTTTTCGGATCAGCTTTTAAAGCGCTGACAATGTCCACCCAATCCAATGCATGCAAATGATAAAAATGCACCACGTGATCGTGCAGTTGCTGCGCACAATACATGATGTTGCGCACCATTTCTGCATTAGGTGGAACCACAATGCCGAGCGCATCTTCCACCGCACGGCAGGAAGTCAAGGAATGCACGGAGGTACACACACCACACACGCGCCCTACAAATGCCCAGGCATCGCGTGGATCGCGTCCGCGCAAAATTTCTTCCAACAAACGCACCATTGTACCGGCGCTATAAGCATCTTTTATTTTTCCATCCTGCACCTCTACTTCTACTCGCAAGTGACCCTCTATTCTGGTAATCGGGTCTATAACAATTCGCTGGCTCATAATTTCTAGTTTCTTGTTTGTTAAATGGCTAAAGGCAATGAGCTTCAAGCCACAAGAATGCGCTGAACCTGGCTGGTGGCTTGCCGCTTGAATTTTGCTGCTATTTTACTCCGATAATTCCTGTTCGGATGCTTTACCTTCAACGATCAGGTCATCAATCAATTTTTTCTTGCGAATGTTCGTAGCAACAGCATGGGCAGCAATACCTGCCACTGTAGCGGCACCAAGCGCCATACCGACTTTATCAGCATCACTTTCAATACCAAAACCGGGGAAACTTGCCATTTGACGATACAGCGGTCCATTATCCCAATAATTGGCTTCGCTACAACCAATACAGCCGTGTCCCGATTGAATCGGATAGCTTACACCATCATTCCACTTAATAATACCACAAGCATTATACGTCATCGGACCTTTACAACCGACTTTATAAAGGCAATAGCCTTTTTTGGCATTTTCATCATCGAACGATTCGACAAACAGACCAGCATCATAATACGGACGACGATAGCAACTATCGTGTACTCGCTTGGAATAGAAGGCTTTAGGACGACCGGCACGATCCAATTCCGGCAAGGTTCCAAAAGTTATTACATGCACCAAAACGCCAGCCATCACTTCCCCAATCGGCGGACAACCTGGTACTTTTACTACCGGCTTGCCTTTCACCAATTTATGAATAGGCGTCGCATTCGTCGGATTGGGTTTTGCCGCTTGCACGCAACCGTTACAAGCACAACTGCCCCAGGCAATGATGGCTTTGGCACCAGCCGCCGCTTCTTCCAGCACCTGCAATGCCGACTTACCGCCAATACAGCAATAAACCCCATCATTATCTACTGGTACAGAACCTTCTACACATAATATATATTCACCATAGTAATCTTTCATGGTTTTCTCTTTGGCAGCTTCCGCATAATGCCCCGAGGCTGCCATAAGCGTTTCGGTATAATCCAATGACAATTTATCGAGCAGAATATCGGCTACAATGGGATGTGACGAGCGGATAAACGATTCGCTACAACAGGTACATTCCTGAAAATGGAGCCAAATCACTGGTACACGGGAAGTATTCATCAGGGTTTTAGAAATCTGCGCCGCGCCGCTGGCTTCCAGGCCGAGATAAGCTGCCATCATCGTACAAAATTTCATAAAATCCCGCCGGGAATAACCTCTTCCGCGCAATTCCTGATAATAAGTTGGTCGCTGGTGAGCTGATTCAGCCATATTTACTTAGGTGTTTAATGTGATGGAAAAGAAAATTTTGCCTTATGACGTCAAAGTAAAATATATACTAACAATACCTGAATGACTTAATTCATTTCTACCAGTGATTTTTGTCATCTCCAAAATTTTTTAATGCATTTTATCTTTGGTTGGAAAATGGTATGCAATTACATAAATGCCGCTTTTTTTGGATAGATTCTATTTACAATAAAATAAAATAGCATTCATAACACACTAAAAACAAATTATTTATGACTATTTCCACTAAAAAATTAGCCTCCCTGTTTTTAGCAGCACTACCGGTTGTTTCATTTGCGCATGAAGGACACGGTGCTTATCATGGTGATGATATTCGTCATTATTGGTATTCAACTGAACATGCCATTCCGGTCATCACATTGGTATTAATATTAGCTGTTATATTATTTAAAATGGTGCAATTGATCCGAAAAAATCACCATGCTACCCTGGCAAGCAAGCAAGATGAATAATTGTATTAAATATTCATAATCAACAACTTACATGCACGAGCTATCCATCGTTCTGAGCATCATTGATATTGCCGAGGAAGCCGCACGCCAGGCGGGTGCACATAACGTGGAGCGCATCGAACTGGAAATCGGGCAACTGGCGGGCGTACAGGTAGATGCGCTGGAATTCGCCTGGGACGCTGCCGTGAAAAATACGATACTGCAAAAAGCCGAACGCCTCATTCACCATGTCAACGGCAAAGCCCGCTGCACCACCTGCGGGACGGAGTTTTTGATGCAACAATTATATGATGCCTGTCCGAAATGTAATGCCTATTTCAGCGAAATATTACAAGGGCAGGAATTACGGGTAAAAGCCATAACCATCAATTAAGGTTATAAGCATTGTTAATTGTTATCTATTTTTAAGTAAAGTATTCATATTCATTTAATTATAAATTTATTTTATTTAAATTACTTGATTATTTAATTAAGCATTAGTATTTATTACCATATTATTCATTCTTTAATTTTATTCATTATTAATTAATTATTTACTCATTCCTTAATTAAAAACACCATGTGTACCACCTGTGGATGCAGCCAACCGGCAGAAGCCGTCACTATAACGAAACCGGGCGAAGTAAATCATCGTCATGAGCATGGTCATTACCGCGACCAACCCGGACACGAGCACCATCACCATCATGGCAATGGACACCATCATGATGCCGTGACCATTGAATTGGAAAAAGATATTTTAAATAAAAATAATTTATTAGCCCAGCGCAATCGCGGCTATTTTGAAGCCAAAGGCATACTGGCGCTCAATTTGGTGAGTTCGCCAGGGTCGGGTAAAACGAGTTTATTGGAACGTACCATTGCCGATTTGCAGGCAGAATTTCCGATCGGTGTCATCGAAGGCGATCAGCAAACCACGAATGATGCCGACCGCATTGCCCAAACCGGCGCGCCCGTCATTCAAATTAACACTGGGAAAGGTTGTCACCTGGATTCGGAAATGATCAATCAAGCGGTGAAACAACTAAAACCGGTAGAGTCGTCGGTTTTGATGATTGAAAATGTGGGCAATCTGGTTTGCCCTGCCATGTTTGATTTGGGTGAAGCCGGGCGCGTCGTGATCATCAGCGTAACCGAAGGCGACGATAAACCCATCAAGTACCCCGATATGTTTCACGGGTCTAAAGTGTGCATTATCAATAAGATAGACTTGCTGCCTTATGTTAATTTCAGTGTAGAAAAAGCAAAAAATTACGCGGCACAAGTAAATCCGCATCTGAAATTCATCGAGCTTTCAGCAACTACCGGCGAAGGGCTGGATCAATGGTATGAATGGATTCGCAAATCATTAAAACATTTTATAAAATATCAGCATATTCATTAAAGTAAATATAAAATTGGAGATTTGAAATATAAAATATTTCATATTATCATCTCCTATTTCACATTTCGCATTTCACATTTCAAATTTATTATAAAATGTGTCTAGCCATACCGGGTAAAATACAATCCATTGATACACAGCTAGATGCCACTTTTCGGGTAGCAAAAGTATCGTTTGGCGGTATTGTAAAAGAGGTGAATCTGGCGATGGTGCCCGAGGCACAAATAGGCGATTATGTCTTGGTGCATGTGGGGGTTGCCATTAGCGTGGTAGATGAAGCCGAAGCCGAAAAAACGTTTAGTTATTTACAACAAATTGGCGAATTGGAGGAATTAGAGCCTGGATAATTATGCTTAAGTCAATGTGCTAATTTGCCGATGTGCTAATTTGCCAATAACCTATTGAAGACCAATGACCAATGGATTTAAACCAAAATAACCTATAATTAGATTAGAACACTTGCTTATTACAATATAATAATCACAAGAAACATTTACTTTTGTATAAAAAATTAAACATTTCTTCTTGTTAATGAAATAATTATAAAAAAAATGGGACATGTTGCTGGAACATGTCCCATTTAATTGAACAAAGAAATTATTACAAAATATAATTTTAATGCGCTGCTTTGAATTGCTTAACCGCTTCCGTCAAGCGGGGCACAATTTCAAATAAATCGCCTACCACACCGTAGTCCGCCGCTTTGAAAAACGGCGCTTCCGGGTCTTTGTTAATCACCACAATCGTTTTGGAGCTGTTTACACCGGCAAGGTGCTGAATAGCACCGGAAATGCCGATGGCAATGTACAAATTCGGGCGAATGGCAATGCCGGTTTGTCCCACGTGTTCGTGATGCGGACGCCAGTGTGCATCAGCCACCGGACGAGAGCAAGCCGTCGTTGCGCCCAGTGTTTCCGCTAATTCTTCGACGATGCCCCAATTTTCCGGACCTTTCAGCCCGCGACCACCCGATACGACGAGTTCGGCTTCCGGCAAGGATACTTTACCTTCCAGTTGCTTCACCTCTTTCACCTTGATCCGGCTTTGTGGCACGCTGATACTCAGATTTTCAACGGTACCCGCTTCGCCCACTACCTGTGGTTGCAAGCTATTGCCCATCAATGAAATGATTTTCATCGGTGATTTCAATTCCAACTCGGCGATTGCTTTCCCGGAGTAAACCGATTTTTTCACTTTCAAATTTCCACCATCTACAGTCGGGACGCTATTGACGCCCGGCGCAGAGGCAGCATTCAAACGCGCAGCTAAACGTCCAACCAATGAACGCCCATTTGCCGAGTGATTCAGCACAATCACATTGGCACCCAATTGCTGGGCGGCTTCGGCAATTACTGCGGTGTAAACCTGGCTGTCAAAATCTTTAATGCCGGCATCCGCGATATTATATATTTTGGAAGCCCCATATTTACCAAGTTCTTCCGCGCCCGCTATGGAGCCGAACGTCAACACCACGCATTCGGTGCCGAGTGCCTGCGCGGTTTTATATCCATAAGTCACTGCCTCGAATGCAGCCTTTCTGAATTGTCCTTTTTGGCTTTCTGCTACAACAAGTACCATATTATATTGATTATTTATTATGGACGATTGATTAATATTTATTAAACTTGTCAATTGTAAGTAATCAATTGACAATCATTTATTTAAATCACCTTTGCTTCTTCGTGCAGCAGGCGCACCAGTTCATCCATTTGATCCGGTTGCAACATTTTTACTGCTGACTTTGGCTTGGGCAATTCGTATTTTGTCGCTACGGTAACATCCTCAAAACCAATGGGTTCTACCACTTTTAAGGGTTTTGATTTTGCCATCATAATACCCTTCATATTGGCGATGCGTTGTTCAGCTAAGCCCTTGGCAGCACTGATCACAAACGGCGTTTCTACTTCTATTACTTCCGTACCGCCCTCAATATCACGCGCAATCGTAGCCGTATTGCCATTGATTTCCATGCCGCTGGCAAAAGAAATGAAAGGCAAATCAAGATATTCGGCAATCATCGCGCCCACTTCGGAGCCATTGTAATCAATACTTTCTTTGCCCAGGAAAATAATGTCGTAATTTTCATTCTTGGCGTACTCCGCAATTTGTTTTGCTACGTTCAGCGAACTCTTGGCATCCAGATTAATACGTACCGCATCATCTGCGCCCAGCGCCAAACCTTTGCGAATAATTTGGTCATTCTCTGCCGGACCCACATTGATCAGCGTAACGGTGCCACCCTGAGCTTCCTTGAGTTCCAGCGCACGCACCAGCGCGTACCACTCATCATACGGATTCATAATAAATTGCACCCCGGCAGCATCAAACTCCGTTTGATCGTTTTTAAAAGCAATTTTGCTGGTGGTATCCGGCGTTTTACTTACACAAACCAATAATTTCATTTTCAATTGTATTTTTGTGTTAGCGTATTATTTCGAGCTTTGCGACGGCATTCAATTCATCTTTCAACAAAGCCGCGCAAATATAGTTAAAAAATGGCTTATACTTTTAGCGAATTTTCGCTAATTTTACAACAAGCTAACAAAACAATGAGTTCTAAGCGTTTACAACAATTGGAAGCACTGCTGGAAAGCAGCCCAACGGATTCTTTTCTCTTATTCGCCATTGCTAAAGAGCAGGAAAAGCTGGAGGAGGAAGTGAAAGCTTTATCTTACTACAACAAACTGCTACAACTTGACCCCCAGTATGTAGGCACGTATTACCATTTGGCAAAATTGTACGAAAAGCGGGGACAATTTACCGAGGCACTTGAAATTTACGAAAAAGGCATGCAAATTGCACGACAGTTGGGTGACCAGCACGCCCTGGCTGAATTATCCTCTGCTAAAATGAATCTGGAACTGGAATTATAATATTTATCCTACAATGTAATATTAGCAGTAAGTTTAACCTATAAAGTCCTGAAAATAATCAATTTGTTTCTAAATTTAGTTATAAAAATTTACACCTTAATATTAAATTTCGCAATTAAAATTAAACACAGCAACTAGCAAGTTAAAAAACAGCAACATCGTCGGAAAATTTCTATATTTGACCATTCTATGTGAAGCCCTTCAGAAAGAAAGACAGCCTATTATTCAGAAGTCGAAGTGAGCTATGTATAAAGCTGCTCCGGTGCGACTCGGCAGCGCCATTCGACTTCCAAATGTTATTTTCTGTTGTCTTAAAAATCACGTACAATGAGAAACTTTTACGCTATTTCCTGGCTCTGGCTGGTGATTTTGGCAGGTACTTCAACCGCTGTTTTTCAAAAACAACTTTCTGATCCCGTTTCGCCGCTGGCGTGCAACGTGACCGTGAACGCAGGCAACGATCAAACCCTTTGCAACCCGGGGCAGGTCGTCAACTTGTCAGCCGTCGTCACCGGCAATTATCTAAGCGCTGCCTGGTCGCCCCGCACCGGTATTGCAGATACCAGTCTATTGGCAACAAATGCAAGGGTAGATTCTACCATCACTTACCGCATGACGGTGCGCAGCCTCAATGACCAGAATTTAATTAGCAATAGTAATTTTGATGCGGGTAATATAGGATTTACCAGCGACTATACGCATGATAATCAAGACATTAGACAAGAAGGCAAATACGCCGTGGTGCGTCGCCCACGTGATGTAAGAAACAGCTTTACCAATTGTAGCGACCATACCGGCGGCGGTTTTATGATGGTGGTCAATGCGTCGGGCGATTCGAGCAATGTTTGGTGTCAAACCATTACCGTTCAGCCTAATACAGAGTATTTATTTGGCGCGTGGGCGGCTTCAATGGTATCCGAAAATCCGGCAAGATTACAATTTTCGATCAATAATATCCTGATTGGCAATGTATTTACGGCTTCGGCGCAAACCTGCAACTGGCAACAGTTTACTGCCAATTGGCGCTCCAATACGGCTAGCACGGCACAAATTTGTATTGCCAATGTCAATAATACCCCACGTGGGAATGATTTTGCAATTGACGACCTGAGTTTTCGTCAAATTTGTGAAACGACGGACGAAGTAACGATCAACGTCGTTGATCTCAACGCGGAATTCACTTTACGCGATACCATTTGCCAGAGCGAACCGGCAATTGCGTTGAATACCCTGCTTACGCCTGCAACGACGCCCAACGGCACCTGGACGATTGATGGCACTGCCGCCACAACACTGGATCCGGCACAACTGACCCCAGGGACACACCGCATACGCTACACTGCTCAAGTAGCCAATTGTGAAGAAACCTCCGAACGTACCATTGTGATTACCACGCCCGCCAATGCTGGTATGGTGCTGGCTACGCCCGAAGTATGCGCCCAAACGGATACAACCATTCGACTCGCCGATTTGATTCAAAATGAAGATGCCGGTGGCATTTGGACGGAGATTTCAATGGTAGCTTCAACGAGCGGGGCTTTTAATGCTGCCAATGGCACGTTTAGAACCGCCAATCAAGCGGCAGGTATCTATCAATTTAATTATAAAGTGGATTCACCCGGCACGTGCCCGGATGCAGAAGTAACAGTAAATGTGCAAATTAAAACTACCCCGACAGCCAACGCCGGTAATGATCTGGAGTTGAATTGTCAAATTGATATGGTGACGATTGGCGGAGCCAGTGCGCAAAATAATTTTACCTATCAATGGACGGCTTCCAGTGGTAGCCCCATTGTAAATGCCGATCTACCAATGACGGAAGTAGAACAACCGGATACTTATACGCTGATTGTCACGGATTTAACCACCGGTTGCTCCGATCGCGATACGGTAACCGTTACCTCGAATATTACAAAACCCTCGGCAAGCCTGGAAATCAAGCAGTTGACTTGTAATCAAACCCGCGGTGGCGCCATTCGGGTGAATGCCAGCGGCGCCGGACCTTTTACCTATGCCCTGGACAATGGGAATTTTAGTGCCAAAAACGAATTTCAATCCCTCGAACCCGGCAATTATTTCATTACAGTGCGCGATAACAATGGTTGCGACACCACGCTACAAGCTACTTTGGAGCAACCCGAAGCCCTGAATGCCCAAATCCAATCCAAACTCAACGGCGATCCCCCTACCCTACCCATTGGCACGAGCACAGAACTGAACCTTCTGTTAAGCAAACCGCTGGAGTCTATTACATCCATCGTGTGGACGCCGGATTCCATCGGTTGTAACTCCTGTACTTCGGTTGTGGTAAGTCCCACATCCTCAACGACTTACTCAGTAAGAGTAACCGATATAAATGGCTGTTCGGTCAATGCCAGTCTGCTGCTTTTTGTACAGCAAACCCAGCGCATCTATGTGCCGACGGCTTTCTCGCCCAACGGCGACGGCGTGAATGATACTTTTTATATCAATGCCGGTGAGGAAATTACTAAACTAATTGAATTACGCATCTTCAATCGCTGGGGTAACCTGGTGTATAATGTTACAAATGTAACCCCCAATGACCCTAGTTTTGGTTGGGATGGTACTTTCGACGGGCACCGCCCGGTGAATGGCGTCTATATCTATTATGCCGAATTGGAACGCGCTGATGGTCAGACCATTGTACTAAAAGGTGAAATTACACTCATCCATTAAATATCCTCTTGCGCAATGTAGTGTAAACGGTAGCATTGTACTAAAACCGGTTTACACTACATTTTTTCTCTTGTTCTTGTCTGGAAAATAATCTTCATAAGAAATTGATTTACAGTTCCTTTCCAAGGAAAAAATATTTTTATTCAAGACAAACAATGAGATAATATTGGAGGAGTAAATGTTTATTTTAAATAAAGAGTAAACCAACTATTAAATTTTGCAAAGCGCTTTTGAAAGCCGGTAAAGGGATTAACTTTGCTTACAGAAAATGATTTTTAAGTCGCCTGACGAAATCGGCACAATTGGACACACGATTACATAAACATGACTTTTGAAGAAATTTATACCTTGATATTTGATAAATTAATGACCTGGATGCGAGAATTTATTCGGCTGTTGCCTAATATCTTTCTCGCCGCGCTTATTCTCGCAATTGGCTTATTCTTAGCACGTTATGTAAAGAAAATAGCTTTAAAGCTTATTCGTAAAATATCGGCAGTCGAAACGATTAACCAATTATTTAGTTCTTTTATTTACATCGCCTTTATTGTTATTATATTTTTTGTTGCATTAAGCATCTTAAAATTAGACAAGGCTGTTACCTCCATTCTGGCGGGCGCCGGCATTCTGGGATTGGCATTAGCCTTTGCTTTTCAGGACATTGCAGCGAATTTTATTTCCGGTATCTTTATTTCGTTTCGCCGTCCGCTCCAAGTGGGCGATCTGGTGGAGGTGGACAGTTATTATGGTCGCGTCGAAGTCATCAATCTACGCGATACGACCATTATGACCATGCAGGGACAACGGGTGATAATTCCGAATAAAGACGTTTTTCAAAAGCCAATTAAAAATTATACGTCTTCCTTACAGCGGCGACTGGATTTAACCATCGGCATTTCTTACGGTGAAAACCTGGAACAAGTAAAAGAATTAACCCTGGAGGCGGCGCGGCAAGTCAGTACGCGCAATACGAGTCGGGATATTGAATTATTTTATACGGAATTTGGCGACAGTTCAATAAATTTCACCCTGCGTATCTGGCTGAAAGACACGGAGGAAATCACTTTTTTACAAGCCCGAAGCGAAGCCATTACATTAATTAAAAAAGCATATGATGCAAATCATATTACTATTCCATTCCCGATTCGCACGCTGGATTTTGGCATCAAAGGCGGCAAAAAGTTATCGGAAATGGTGTTAAACATTACAAATACCGAATTAGATGGCACAAATGATTAATCTTTTGTGCCGGGTAATTCAAATGCAAAAACAAAAGACCACTTCGTACAGTTGTGTTAAGAAACTCAATTGAAAATCCTATTCCTGTCGTATGAAAATCGCCTTTGCTTCCGACCATGCCGGATTCGAGTATAAACGACTCTTAGTCAAAGAATTACAAGAAGCCGGTTATACCATCCTCGATTTGGGTACGCATTCCGAATCGCCATCCGATTACCCTGACCACGCTGCCGATATTGCACGATCCATTCAAAGCGGACAAGCCGAACGCGGTATTCTGGTTTGCGGCAGTGGCGTGGGTGTCAGCGTTGCGGCTAATAAATTCAAGGGGATTCGCGCGGGCGTATGCCACGATACCTATTCGGCCCACCAGGCGGTGGAACATGATGATGTGAACGTATTGTGCATCGGCGAGCGCGTAGTCGGCATTGCCTTGGCACGGGAAATTATCCAATCTTTTTTAAATGCTCATTTTACAAAGGAAGATCGCCACCAGCGTCGCCTGGGGAAAATACTCCAAATTGAACAGGATAACATGAGGTAAAAATATTATATTATATCCATATAATATTTATTCTAATAATAAACCATTATCAATTAATAATCAATACAATGGCTGCAATAAGCTACGACTACGGCATGATCGGATTGGGCACGATGGGGCGCAATCTGGTATATAATATGAGTGACCACGGCTTTTCAGTGGCGGGTTACGACAAAGACCCGGCGAAAGTGGAAGCATTCACAAAAGCATCTTTGTATCATAATGTGCTTGGTGCAAGTACGGCAGAAGAATTCGTAGGTGCATTAAAAACACCGCGGGTCATTTTAATGCTGGTGCCCGCGGGTCCGATTGTGGATGCCGTGATCGAAGATTTAAAACCACTTTTATCGCCTGGGGATTTATTAGTGGATTGCGGCAATTCTTATTTCAAAGATACCGACCGCAGAATCAAGCAGTTAGCTAGCGAAAACCTGCACTTTATGGGCATAGGGATTTCCGGAGGTGAGGCAGGCGCGCGGCGCGGTCCGAGCATCATGCCTGGCGGCAACAAGGAAGTTTATGAACGCGTTCGCCCAATGTTTGAAGCAGTAGCAGCAAAAGTAAATGACGAACCCTGTGTGACTTACCTGGGAGCGGGTTCTGCCGGTCAGTATGTAAAAATGGTGCATAACGGCATTGAATATGCCTTGATGCAATTAATAGCCGAGACCTATCATTTACTAAAAGAGTGCGGCGGACTAAATAACGATGAATTACATGCAGTTTTTACTAAATGGAATGAAGGTGCATTACAATCTTTTCTGATTGAAATTACCGCCGAGATATTTGCCAAAAAAGATGATTTGACGGGTAAACATTTAGTAGATGTAATATTGGACAGCGCTTTACAAAAAGGCACTGGGATGTGGACTTCGCAAGACGCCATGTCCTTGCACGTACCGGTTACTACGATTGATGCCGCGGTTTCTATGCGAGATTTGTCGGCGAATAAATCCGCCCGCGTGGCGGCACAAGCCCAGTTGACAGGGGTAGAAAGCGCTGTTTCAATCGATAAAAATACCTTCATTGAGCAGGTGGGAGCGTCCTTACATTTTGCCATGATTGTAACCTATGCGCAGGGCATGTCGCTGTTGCAACGCGCTTCTACCGAATATCAATATGATTTAAATCTGGCAGAAGTAGCCAAAATCTGGCGGGGTGGCTGTATAATTCGGGCGGCATTGTTGGAAGACATTCGCAAAGCATTGACAGAAAACCCAAGTTTACCCAATTTACTGGTGAATCCGATTTTTGCACAACAACTCAATACCTTGCAGGAAAGCGTTCGCAAAGTGGTGCAAACCGCAGTATCGACGGGCATTCCGATGCCAGCGACCACGGCGGCATTGACCTATTTTGACGGCTATCGCCGGGGTTGGTTGCCTGCCAATCTCATTCAGGCGCAACGCGATTATTTTGGTGCACATACGTACCAGCGTACCGATCAGGAGGGCATTTTCCACACAGAATGGGGTGTAAAGGTGCAGTAAAAATGTAAATATACCCTGAAGCGATTATAATATTAATTAGATATTAAATATTATAATGCCAAAATATTTTCCTTCTAATACCTGAAAACCAACTAATTAAATTATCATATTAATAAAATTTAACGCCATTATATAATGGAATCAAATAAAAAAAACAAGCCTACTATCATTGTGATTTTTGGTGCAACCGGTGACCTATCTTGGCGCAAGCTGGTCCCCGCTGTCTATAATTTGTACCTGGATAAATGGATTTCCAATCAGTTTGCGGTGATCGGTGTGGGGCGTTCCGCGATGACCAACGACGAGTTTCGCCAATATTCATTGGATGGCGTGGATAAATTCTCCCGCTCGGGCAAATCACGCCCTGAAGATTGGTCTAACTTTGCCGAAAAATTACATTTCTCTCAAGCAGATTATAATGACGACCAATCATATAAAAATTTAAAACAATGTATTGAAGAGCTTGAAGCGCAGTGGGAAGGACCCGTTAACCGTATTTTTTACATGTCGATTCCGCCTACTGCCGTGGAAATTATTGCTAACAAACTGCATTCCAATGGTTTAGCTACTGATAAAAACCTGAGTCGTCTGGTTGTGGAAAAGCCTTTTGGGCGGGATTTGGAAAGCGCCAAGCAATTAAATTCGGCATTACTCAGCATTTTTGATGAATGCCAGATTTACCGCATCGATCATTATTTAGGTAAAGAAACGGTGCAAAATATTTTAGCATTTCGCTTTGCCAATGCTTTATTCGAACCACTTTGGAATCGGAATTATATCGATCACGTGCAAATCACAGTTTCTGAGCAATTGGGCGTCGAAGATCGTGGCGGCTATTATGATCATTCGGGGGCATTACGTGATATGATTCAGAATCATTTACTTCAATTATTATGTTATGTTGCAATGGAACCGCCGGTTTCATTTAATGCTGACGAAATACGTAATAAAAAAGTGGATGTATTACATGCCCTACGTAAATTCAAGCGTGATGAAGTACATCTCTCCGCGGTGCGCGGTCAGTATGGCGAGGGTTGGTTGCAAGGCAAAAAAGTGCCGGGTTACCGCGAAGAAGCAGGCGTAGCCAAGCAGTCTAATACCGAAACCTTTGCCGCCATTAAATTTTTTATTGATAACTGGCGCTGGCAGGGAGTGCCCTTCTACGTGCGTACCGGTAAGCGTATGAGTGAGACGATTTCCGTCATTACTGTTGAATTCCGCCCGGTGCCGCACCAATCTTTTCCGGCTGTTGCCGCCGAAAATTGGCAACCCAACCGCTTAATCCTGCACATTCAGCCGCAAATGGGCATCCGTTTGACTTTTCAAGCCAAGCGCCCAGGTCTGAAAATGCAATTGAATCCCGTGGATATGTTATTTGATTATAAAGAAACTTATACAACGGGCACACCGGAAGCATATGAGACTTTATTATTAGATGTAATGCGCGGAGATGCAACGCTTTTCATGCGTGCTGACCAGGTAGAAGCTGCCTGGGACGTGCTGATGCCCATTATTGAAAAATGGGAAGCCAATCCATCTGTGCATTTCCCGAATTACGCTGCCGGTTCGCGTGGCCCGGAAGAAGCCGAGGCACTAATCGCTAAAGACGGGCATACCTGGATTGCCATGTCCTTTGGTAAAAACGGGCATTAATTCCATTATATTATTAAATAACTCTTACATTATTTTTGTTTTTTTAATAAAAATCATTATTTTTTTTACATTATCAAATAATAAGAGACACCTAAATTACTACCATGTCGGTACAGATACAAACCTTTCCCTCCCCGGAAGCGTTGAGCATTGCTGCGGCTGAACGCATGATTAACTTAGCAAATCAGTTCGTGCAGATGCAGGGGCGCTTTACAGTCTCGCTGTCGGGTGGCAGTACGCCGGAGCGTTTATTCAAATTATTCGCCGAATCGCCCTACCGGGAGCGCATGCCCTGGCAAAACACTTATTTTTTCTGGGGCGACGAGCGCCACGTGCCCTTAGACGACCCACGTAATAATGCCCATCAAGCCATTCAGTTGTTATTTAGTAAAATAAATATTCCGGCGGAAAATATTATAAGAATTCAAACGGATTTATCACCAGCCGAAGCAGCCCAACATTATGAGCAAGCCATTCAGGATTTATTTGGTGATGCCCCGCCCCGTTTTGACTTGATGTTGTTAGGCATGGGCGACAATGGACACACGGCTTCACTTTTTCCCAATACGCAGGTTTTGCATGAAGAAACCCGGATGGTCAAGGAAGAATACATAGCAGAAGTTCAAATGTATCGTATTACAATGACCGCACCGTTAATTAACTTAGCACATCATATTATATTTTTAGTTACTGGGGCAAATAAGGCAGAAATGCTAAAAACCGTACTGCAAGGTGATTATGAACCAGAATTATACCCCGCGCAATTGATACAACCCATTGATGGTGAGTTACTTTGGATGGTGGATGAAGCAGCGGCGGCGTTATTATAATTTCATTATGCCAACAGAAATAGCTGGTATTAAAATTGCTATGCGTCCATCATAGTTTTTAAATTTTCATATCTACTTTTTGATAAAATATCCTTATTTTTGGGAAGATTATTTTAATTTCCATTTTTTTAATTAAACCCTGGAAAAATGATACGCTACAAACACTTGTATTTATTAGCATTTTGCAGTCTTACGCTTACGTCTTCATTTTCACAAAAGCCTACGACTTTACCAGATTGGAAAGTGCAGCCGATTGAACTGCAACAATTGAATTCTGCTTTTCGGGATGTAAATATTTCTATCACACCAAACGGCAAATACCTCTATTTCATGAGTGGTCGGGGCGGTATGCCTTGGTCGAACAACAATTACACCACTTTCCGGGGTAAGCCGGAGGGCGACGGAGACTTGTGGTATAGCCAATTGGTGGATGGTACCTGGCAGCCCCCGCAGTGTGTGGGTCGTCCGGTGTGCACCAGTAGCGGCGAAGACGAACCCAACATTTCGGCAGACGGGCAAACCGTTTATTTTCAAAGCTGGAAGTCAAGCTGGCGTTATGATGGTGGTCCGTATTATCGGGCAGAATTGCGCGGCAATAAATGGGAAAATCCGGTTGGAATGGGCGGTGGCATCAACGCTTTTTTTAGTGAAAATGGCTTTGCCACCGATGGAATGTCGATTTCTCCGGATGGGAAAATCTTTGTCGTTGCCGCCGGTGCGGATTATGATGGTGAATTGGATATTTACATTAGCCGAAAAAATGCAGCCGGTGTTTGGTCTTATCCACAAAAATTAGCCATTTCGACGGACAAAGATGAGCGATCGGTTTTTATAGCGGCAGACAATAAAACCCTGTATTTTGGGTCGGCAGGTTGGGGCGGTTTTGGCAAACTCGATATTTTTAAAACGACCCTCGAAGGTGGCACCAAATGTGGCGAAATTATCAATATTGGTAAGCCTTTCAACACCCGCGAAGAGGATTATGGCTTTGTGATTGATGCGGTGCGAAATGATGTTTTTTTTGTTCGCAACAGCGATATTTTCTACGCACATTTAGGAGAACAAGCTGATGAACGGATTAAGCCGACACCAGTCGTGGTAATTGATGGTAAAGTAACCGATTCCAGCGGAAAACCGCGGGAAGCGATTGTTAGAATCATTGATGGCGCGAAAAAAGATACCATTAGCCTGGCACGCAGTAATGCAATTACGGGCGAGTATTCCTTAACCATTCCAAAAAAAGAAGGGATTTACAGGCAACAGATTCAATTCAATGATTCCTATGTTGAAGAGCGCGAACTTACGATTACAGCCGATACAAAACCACAAATAGAGATTCCTATCGTGGGTGAACTCGAAAAGCTGGAGCCTAAAAAAGTAGCGCCTCCGACTGTAGAACCTGTTGTAGATCAACCTGTTATATTGGTAAAGGAACCCGTTTTAGTGCAGTTGCAAAAAACCATTTACTTCGATTTCGATCAGGCTGTTTTATCGCAAACTGATAAAGATTCGCTCGATATTTTGTTTAATGAACTAATCCCGGCTCAAATTGAGCGGATCGAATTAGTGGGTCATACGGATGCGGTAGGTAGCTCCGAATACAATCAAATGCTTTCGGAAAAACGAGTGCGTAACACCGCCATTTACCTGAAAGAGAAAGGATTAAATATTCAAATGAACACTACTGCAAAAGGTGAATCCGAACCGGCAGTTGCAAATACAAACAAAGTTGCTCAAGCAAAAAATCGCCGGGTGGAGATACGCATTACTTATAAAAAATAGAATTTTTCTGTAAATTATATCATAAATGGATGTTACGAACTTAATATTCTGACATCCATTTTTTATAAAATTGCCGTTACCTCTATTTCAACCAGCATTTCTGGGTCAATCAGCGCACGCACTTCCACCATCGCCGAAGCTGGCTTTATATATTTAAAAAACTCACCATGCGCCCGCCCGATCTCTTCCCAGCGGCTGATGTCGGTCACATACACACGTGTACGTACTACATTTTCCATGCTGGCACCCGCATCATGTAATACTTTTTCAATTTTATGTAATATCGTTTTCGTTTGTAAATAAGCGTCACCTTTACCAATAAGTTCGCCGTTTTCCACCGCCGTAGTGCCCGCTACTTCAATGATATTGCCCACTTTCACCGCGCGGGAATAACCGACAATGTCTTCCCACTGCGCCCCCGATGAATAATTCGTTCTTTTTGTTGTATTCATGTGTTCAAGTATTCATGTGTTCAAGTATTCATGTGTTCATGTGTTCATGTAACGCCCCCTTAGTCTCAACCTCAATCTTAACCTCAACCTCAATCTTAACCTCAACCTCAATCTACCCCTCCCGTTCCACCACTAAAATATAATAATCAAAAATCCGTCCTGGCTTCAAATTTACTTTTTTCACAATATTACATCCCCGTTGTTTCAACATTTTGATATAATCCTGTAAATCATGCTGCTGCGGATGCAACAAATCGCCCGGAATGGCGCGAAAAACATATTTTAAAAATGAATATTTATGTACATCAATAGACAGTATTAATTGACCCTGCGTTGGGGTTGCCGCTACAATTTTATCCAAACTTTTATCCAAATCCGCCACATGATTAATCGCATTCAAACAAAAAACTTTATTATATGATGTTTTAATGATAAAATCTTCTAAAGATTGATTATAAAATTGCACATACGGATAATTACTTTTTTTAAAATGCGGTAAATTTTCTTCATATTTATCTAAAAGAGGATCAACAGCATCTACCACACATTCATTTAAAATGATAAAAATACCCGCCGGACCACAGCCTGCATCCAATATTTTTTCCCCCGGTTTTACATTGAATTGTAATGTTGTTAAAACCCGCTGCCAATATGCTTTTTTAGCAGCTAAATAATTTTCCGTTTCTTTATATCTTAAATAATTTCGCCACCAGCGGATTTCCAGCGCCTGCGCAATTTTCCAGCGTAAAGTCATCAAATTTTTAATTACTTTTGAACGAGCTTTAAAGATAGATGTTTTTTGCTAGGTGTACACAAACACACGAATACAAAAACACCCTAACACAATAAATATGGTTTTCGCAATCGGCACAAAAGTTCGTTTTATTCACACCGGTGAAGTGGGCGTGGTCACAGCCTGGCTGGATGGCGGCATGGTCAACGTGCGCGTGGATGACTTTGAAATTCCAGCATTTATGGATGATATTATTCGTATAGATGATGTATCTACCGTTAAAGCTAAGGTGATTCAGGGCAAGCAGGAAAAAACGCCCGAACCCGCACCGCAACTGGTGGTGGAGACACAATACACCATTTTAAAAAGCATTGGCATTCAGCTCGCGTTTGAACCGATGTGGGACAAGGATGGGAATGTAAATAAATACCGGATTTATTTACTAAACGACACGCGATATGATATATTATATGATTATGAATTTTCTATCCTGAATGGCAAGTCCATTACCGGCAATGGCAAACTCAAAGGCGTTTCGTATCTCTTCATCGGCGAAATGTTATTCGACCAACTAAATGATTCCCCGGTATTTGATATGGAATGCCAATTAATTACAACCGCCGGCGTCGAAAAACCAATGCACAAAACATTGAAAATCAGAGCAAAGCAATTTTTTAGTCAGGTAAAAACGGCTCCGCTGCTAAATAAACCCGTGCATTTATTCCGGGTGTTTGAAAATTTACAAGCTGCTGCCCAGGCTGAAGAGAAAGAAGATTTGAAAACTTATACGCAACGCAATGCCCGCCCGACAAATTCCTGGCGTTATCAAAAGGACCAACATGAAGTAGAAGAGCTGGCGCATTTCAATCCTGAGATTGATCTTCATATTGAAAATTTAGTAGAAAATCCTAAAAAACTAAATAAAGCAGAAATCTTAAATATACAAATACTTCATTTTGAACGATTCATAGATAAAGCTTTACGTTTAGGTGTGGAGCGGGTCTTTGTGATTCATGGTGTAGGTGAGGGTAAACTCCGGGATGCCATTTCTACCCGTTTATTACAAATGCCTGAGGTTAAATCTTTTAAAAATGAGTATCATCCGCGATATGGGTACGGGGCGACGGAGGTGATTTTCTAATAGGCCGATTTGCCAATGTGCCAATTCGCAACCAAAAAGACAGTCCAAATCAGCTTTATCATAAAAATCAGTGTACCATTGAATCTGCAAACGCCCACAAATGCTCAAATTGCCAATCGCTATGCGGCGGCGGATTATCTTTGCCGATAAAAACGGTCTTCATCCCCAGCCGGTGCCCCATCTCAATATCCGAGGGCGAATCGCCTACCATTACTGACTTTGTAAAATCAATTTCCGGAAATGTAGCTTTTGCCTGTAATGCCATTCCCGTTTTGGGTTTCCGACAATTGCAACCATCGCCCGACCAATGGGGGCAAAAGTAAATCCCATCAATCCGCCCTCCTACCCTTTCCACCGCTGCAACTAATTGGTTATGAACAATATGTAAATCTTCTTCGGTCATTAATCCTTTCGCAATCCCTTGCTGATTCGTCACGATAAATATCCGACCAAAAATCTTTGAAAATTTTACAATCGCATCCAAAACATGATATTCAAATGTAAATTCCGCCCAGGATTTTACATAATCATCCACCAATCTTTTATTAATCACGCCGTCCCGGTCGAGGAATAAGGTCCAGTTTGTATCAAATTGCATAAAAACTATTAAAAGGATAGAATTTACACATAATAGGTAATAAAAAACTAATATTATACTATTGCATCTTGAACATCGAACTTTCGATGAGTTCGCACATCAGATGCCCCAGCAACATATGACATTCCTGAATTCTCGGCGTATCCGTTGACGGAATATTAATCAAGAAATCGCATAAATCTTTCATTTTACCGCCGGTCTCGCCCGTCATACCAATGGTGCGCATCCCAATGGTGCGCGCCGCTTCCAGCGCTTTGATTACATTCGGTGAATTCCCCGATGTGGACAATCCAATTAATACATCGCCTTTCCGACCGGCTGCCCGCACCATACGAGCAAAAATTTCATCATATGAATAATCATTCGCCACCGCCGTTACATAGGAGCCATTTACATGTAATGCTTCCGAATATAATGGTTCCCGATCAACATAAAATCGCCCCGATAGCTCCGCCGCCAGGTGTTGCGCATCCGCCGCACTGCCGCCATTGCCGCACCACAGCACTTTGCCCTCTTTTCCAAACGTTTCCACGCACACCTGCGTCGCCAATTCCACCGTCGCCAGTAAGCGCTCATCCGCCAGCACCGCTTGCTTCACCGCAATGCTCGCCGCAATCACCTCCTGAATTCGTTTATTCATTTATTATATTTTATTTGACGTTATTTTACAATTAATTATAAATAAAGAATGATTAATATAAAAATAACATCATTTACTGCATCAGATAAAAAAACAACAAAGCCACCGCCGCAATCAATGCAAACTCCAGCATATTCCCCAATGCCCGATTTCTTACTCTTAAGCGAATCAACGCAATGAGAGCCGCCAGCAGCCCCAGCCCGGCAAAAAACAACAAACCCCGCCATTGAAAAGGCTCCACGGTCGTACCTTCATTGAAATTCGCCACGATACGCAGCGTCAATTCCCGAATTAGCGCACCAAAAATGGCGGTCAAACACCCGCCAACCAATAATTTCCAGCCGGGGGTCCGAGCCCTTAAACTATGAATACTACGAATGGTGCTTGTAATAACCAACCACATCAACAATAATTCCAGCCCAATCTGCGCCGCCTTGGCAAATTTAGAATAACCCAAAAAATCGGGCACATACAAATATGATAATGCCAGCAGCACGCCCAGGATGGTACCGCCAATTGCTGCCGCCCGCAGCGTCACATCGGTATCCACATGCTCATGCGCGGTAGCGCTCATTCTTGTTTTTGCCATTTTTTTATTTAGTGTTATGGTTTTATAGTGTTATAGTGTTTTTGTCACTTCGTCACTCACTCGCTCAATCGCTTCAACCATCGCGCTCCATTCAAATCGCTTTTTCGCTTCGCGCACACCTTGTTGCATTGTTGCAAACCGTTGATTGTCATAAAAATCGACTATTGCATCGGCAATCGCTGTCGCATTTACTTCCACAACGTAACCCGCTTTCCCATGTTCGACAATTTCCGGCAAGCCGCCAACGTTCGTTACCACCATAGGCTTTTCAAAATGATACGCCATTTGTGAAATACCACTTTGTGTAGCTGACCGGTAAGGCTGCACCACTAAATCCGCCGCTGCAAAATAGTATTTTACGGCTTCATTTGGAATGAAATCCGTTCGTAAAACGACGCAATCCTGTAGCTTATGTTTTATAATTAAATCTTCATATAATTTGGGATCATCATAATATTCACCGGCAATGATTAATTTTATATTCAATTTTTTTATGCGATTATCGGCAATCGCTTCTAATAATAAATCAAATCCTTTATATTTTCTTATAAAACCAAAAAACAGAATATAATGCTCACTTTCAGGCAGTTGCAAATATTGTAATGCCACTGAGCGTGTAACAATTGCACCGTAATTATCATAAATCGGGTGTGGTGTAAAAACAGCAGGCTTATTTTTAGTAAATAAACGCAAGTCTGCTTCTACCGATTTTGACATAACAATAAAGCCATCTACTGCCTGCACTAAATAATTGGTGAGTTGCCAATCGCCCGGACGCTTCTCATGCGGCAGAATATTATCAGCGATTGTAATAATTTTAGTAAATTTGTTACGCTTTATAATTCTGGCAATGGTACCCAAACTCGCCGCCATAAATGGCAACCAGTAGCGAATGATTACTAAATCCGGCTTTTCCCGGCGAATCATCTGCCCTACTTTCAACCAGTTAAGTGGATAAATTGAATTTATAATTGACTTAATTTTCAGGTCTTTAGGCGGCGGATCATCGGTAAATTGCGTTTTACCCGGAAACAGAAAGCCGGGATATTGCAAGCTAAAGGAGTAAATGGTGACCTGCGCTCCGTTGCATTGCAGTTCTTGCGCCAGGCGTTCGGATAACGCCGCAATGCCACCCCGCAACGGATGCGCAGGAGATATAATAATAATTCGTTTAGCGCTTAATTTTTTAGGTTTCTCGTCCAATTTTATAAATTTTATTACATTCTCCAGCCGGTTATTTATTACCGTGTGCTTTCTCGTGGGCTTCCGCGTCCCACACGATGCCCCAGCGTTTTACGTAATCCGCCAATGGTCCCAACCCCACTTCAGCACGACGTTTGTCCACATTTTTAGGGTCTTCAATGGGGGCTAATTCATATTTACCTGTTTGCTGATTCATACGAAGCTGACTACCATAGAGTTGCTTCTTGCCTTGAAACATTAAAATGCGATCTTCGAGCAATGCCAGATTTGCTGCATTGGCTTTGCCATTTTTAACCGCTTCACGCAACAACGGCACGTATTTCAATTGCACCTCCAAAGGTGAATGCTGAATCACCAAAAATAAGGTAACACTTCCCTGAGCGCCGACGACATCCGGTCCCAACCAGCCATATTGATCTAAAATCTTGCTGACTTTTATTAAATTAATCGAATCTTTCTCAGCAATAATTTTCCATAACTGCTGCATTTCCGGCGATTCCATTCCAAAATTCCGATCGATACTGTCTATCATCCGCCGGTATTTCTGGTCTTCTTCATAAATCGTTTCTAATTCTGCTACCAACGGCTTGTTTAAATTCGCCTCGGCTTTTTCTTTATTTTGTAAAACTAAAGCCGTTACTTTTTTCCAGCGCTCATCCGAATGAAGCGAATTCAAATCGCTATCTTTTGTAAGATGATTATAATTTGTATAATTTCCTTTTTCGGCAATGCGAAATAGCTGCACAAAAGCCGAATCGGGCTGCCCCGCCAGCGCCCAGGAACAAGCCGCGTTATACCGATCGTTTACATTTCCTTTGTCTCCATTTACCCGAAATGCCTCATTATACGCCCGCGCCGAGTGAATAAAATCTTTCGCCTGATATAATGAATCTCCGCGCGTTATGAGTTCAGCATAGGTTTGAGCGTAATTATATGATATCGCTAATAATAAAAAACTAAATAAAAGGATCGTTTTCATAATTTTTGTTTTGGGTATAAAGAAGGTTAACCCAGCAGCAAAGTTGCACCCGCGTAGCAAAAATTTTAACTAAAAGTAGTTGTTTGGGTAATGGTTTCTCCTTTCGATATTTCTTTCTCTATCAAATAATGATTGCGATCCGGCGCATTGCGGGTGATTAATTCGGCTAAAAATCCGGTTAGAAACAATTGAGAACCAACGATTAAGGTTAAAATTCCAAGGTAAAACATCGGCAATTCAGTGATGCCGTATTTATTATAAATTATTTTTTCTATACTTAAATAAGCTAATATGATAAACCCGATTAAAAAAAACAGAATACCCAGCATGCCAAATAAATGCATAGGGCGTTTTCCGAATTTGGAAATGAATATCACCGTCATCAAATCCAAGGGTCCACGAATGAAGCGCTCAATGCCGAATTTGGTTACGCCGTACTTACGCTCGCGGTGCTGCACCACTTTTTCCCCGATTTTTTTAAAACCCGCCCATTTTGCCAATACCGGAATATAGCGATGCATATCGCCATATACCTCAATGCTCTTGACAACGCTGTTTTTATAAGATTTTAAACCACAATTAAAATCGTGCAGCATAATGCCGGTCATGCGTCGCGCCGTCCAATTATAAAATTTACTGGGCAGATTTTTAGTCAGCACCGGATCCAGCCGCTTTTTTTTCCAGCCCGACACCATATCAAATCCGTCTTCTTTTATCATCCGATATAATTCCGGCACTTCATCAGGGCTATCCTGGAGATCGGCGTCCATGGTAATGACCACATCGCCCTTAGCTGCCTGAAAACCAACATTTAACGCAGCAGATTTTCCATAATTTCTTCGAAATTTAATCCCGCGTACCTGCGGATTCACCTGCGTCAGTTGCTCGATTACCTGCCAGGAACGATCTTTACTGCCATCGTCTATCATAATTATTTCATATGTAAACTGATTGGCTTCCATAACTTTACG
Organism: Saprospiraceae bacterium; assembly: GCA_046314415.1. Lineage (GTDB taxonomy): Bacteria > Bacteroidota > Bacteroidia > Chitinophagales > Saprospiraceae > JADJNW01. Next base: position 10,587 of record JBKBWT010000005.1, on the reverse strand, counting down.
AATCCAGGCTTCGAGTTCGGGCAGCGATTCTTCTTCATTAAACAGCGGAATAACGACGGAAATATCCATGTTTTTGATTGGAATATTGGAATAATGGAATTTTTGGAGTGGTGGAATCCTGGTTTAAAACTCCATTTATTTAAAATTTATTCTGTTTCTCTCTTTTCTTCTGGCGATTGTTTGATCTTTTTTTTAAATCCATAGGGGCAATGCCGACAGCCATTTTTACAACAATAACCCCGCTTTTCGAGGTAATAGGCGGTGAACACATATAAACCATTTTCAATATAATAATCCACACCCTCCACCAACGGTTGTTGTGGTTCGTTTGCCTTCATTTTCAACTAATTAACGCTTAAATTATCTTTTTTCCCATCACCCTATCACCCCATCTACCTATTACCCATTCTAAGCTTCTTGCAATTTCGGGAAACGCGCTTTTAATAACTCAAACACGCCGAACAATGCTGCGCAATAAAATAAATCACCAGCTATGCCATTCAATAAAAATCCAAACGGCGGCGCCAATTCCATGCTGTAAAAAGGTAATCCTGCGGCATAACAGCTTAATAAACCAACTGCATTTTGGGGATAGGTCGTGCTACCCATCCAAACCGCAAAATTTGTAATGAGATAAAATAGCAATGAAGCAGACACGCTAGCCATTAAAACGTTCTTAGTGTTCACCTTACGCAGTAAAACTGATCCTAATATTATAATTAAGCCAAAACTTACGTAAACAGACGTATTACCTCCCCACTGAAAACCTGTGTAATATTGGGCGTACACCACATTATTCAATATCAAATCGCTCACCCACATGGCTGCAAAAGGCACCAGAAAAGCCAGATAACGCTTGGTGAAATAAGCTGCGCCAAACAATCCGATGGCACCAATCGGCGTAAAATTATACGGATGGGGTAACAATCGGCTCATTGCAGCCGCTACGATCAAAAGGACAATGATTCCAAAACGACTATTCATTTGCTTGTTTATTAAATAGTTTTTAAAGAATTTCATGAATGAATACAGCCTATATCATATAATAAAAAAGCCAAGTATAATAATTCATCCACATGGTCTGTCGCAAAGTTAACGTAATTAGCGCAAAAATCCGGGTATTCTAGTCTCCAAAAAATAGGGTGCAGGCTACAAGTCAAATTCCAAGCGGAGTTGAATTCCTTCCACCTCATGTTCTTTTTGTAAATTAGAAACCGTTACCCCCAACAAACGTACTTGGTCTATTTCCTGCTGATTTTCATGTAATAATTCAAACACAATATGGGTTAACTGTTCTAAATCAATTACTTCTGTAGTAAAGGTGCGACTTCGGGTGCTCAATTTAAAATCAGCAGATTTAATTTTCAAGGTCACGGTACGCCCAAAATTTTCGGACTTTTGCATGTATTCAAATACAACACCGGCAAGGTAGCGGAGTTTTTCTTGCATGTCACTGATTTCTGTCAAATCTTCGGAAAAAGTACGCTCTGCCCCAATGGATTTGCGAATCCGATGCGGATTCACCGGACGCTGGTCTTCGGCTCGCACAATGCGATAATAATGCGCCCCTACTTTACCAAAACGCTGTACCAGTTCAATTTCCGAAATTTTTTTCAAGTCTGCACCCGTCAGAATGCCCATCCGTTTCATTTTATCTGCGGTGACTTTTCCCACGCCGTGAAATTTTTCAATGGGCAATGCTTCGAGAAAATCGGTCGCCTCCGCGGGCGTAATCACTTTAATTCCATTGGGTTTATTGATATCCGAAGCGATTTTAGCTAAAAATTTGTTGAAGGAAACCCCAGCGGAAGCGGTCAGTTGTGTTTCCTCCTGAATACGACGACGAATTTCCTGTGCGACCAGCGTAGCCGATTTAATGCCTTTTTTATTGTCAGTAACATCTAAATAAGCTTCATCCAGTGAAAGCGGCTCGACTAAATCCGTATAATCATAAAAAATATCCCGAATTTGGTGGGATACCTGTCGATATACATCAAAACGCGATTTTACAAACAGCAATTCCGGGCACAAGCGCCGCGCTGTAGAACTAGGCATTGCCGAACGCACACCAAATTTTCGTGCCTCATAACTCGCCGAAGCAACTACTCCCCGTGCCCCTGCACCGCCCACTGCCAGCGGTTTACCCTGCAATTCCGGGTTGTCGCGCTGCTCTACGGAGGCATAAAACGCGTCCATGTCAATGTGGATGATTTTGCGGTCGTACATGTTGGAAATTCAAAGTCGGAACTCAGCCTTCACCGGTCAAATTGAGCTTTTCTGCGCTTTTTTTCAAATACAATTTTGTGTCATATTTATTTCATCTGGAACAAAATTCAGATTATAAATATTTTAAAAAATTGAAAATCAACTATTTAATTTTTTTTATGAAAATTAAAACGCCGACAAATCAAAAAATTTGTCTTTTTTTTTAAGTGACAAAGTCGTCATTTTTGTAGCGTGAATTATTGTTCTGGAACAAAATCAGGCGTATGAAACCTTTTAAATCCAATTCGACCAGCTTTTTGCGGCACTTGCCTTTGTTCAAAGACTTGAGTGAGGCGGAATTCCGTCAACTGGAGACGATGACCGAATACCGATTAGTGAAAAAAAATGCCTGTATTTTCAAGAGTGGCGAAGCTTCTGACGCCATATACGTACTTGTGAAGGGAATTGTGAAGATTGGCAATCAGGCAGACGACGAACGGGAAATTATTAAGCATATTTTATATCCGATGGCGGTTTTTGGTGAGCTGGCGCTGGCTGGTGAGCCAAAACGGCAGGATTTTGCGCAGGCGCTGGAAGAAACGCATGTATATCGGATTGCCATCAGCGATTTTCACCGCCTCATGGAAAGTAATAATCGCTTGATGATGAACGTCATCAACATGATTGGCAGTCGGTTGCGCCGCGTGGAAGATCGACTGGAAGCGCTGATGTTTAAGGATGCCCGCGAACGTATTATTGATTTCTTAAAAGATTCAGCCACCAAGCAGGGCAAACGTGTAGGGTACGAAATGCTTATAAAGCACTGCTATACGCAACAGGACATTGCTAATTTGACGGGCACCTCCCGCCAAACCGTTACTTCGGTGCTGAACGATTTGAAAAAATCTAATCTGATTTATTTTAATCGGCGCAGCATTCTGATACGAGACCTTGCCAAACTGGCTTAACGGTAAACACGATGGATATATTGATACTGTGGATGCTCTAGATATGTTCATCTACAGTATCAATAAACATCAATCAAGTTTCCCTCCGAAAAGGCACCTCTAATACCATACCATCCTCCCCACCTACAGTGGCAGGAAAAATAGTCCGTGCTTCCTGTACAAACAAACTCGCATCTTTGTAACGAGAAGAAAAATGACCTATAACCAATTGAATAGCTTGAGCTTCCCTGGCAATAGTGGCAGCCTGTAGCGTGGTGCTATGCGAATTTTCAAGAGCAATATTGGCATCTTCGTGCAAAAAAGTTGCTTCGTGATATAACAAATCCACACCTTTTATATACGGTATAATTTCTGGCGCGTACATGGTATCCGAGCAGTAGGCATAAGCACGCGGGTTTACCGGCGCAGCTGTAAGTTCGACATTTGCAATTACTCGCCCATCCGGCAACAGAAAATCAGCGCCTTCCTTTATTTTTTTAATTGCCGGGAAGGGAATATTATACTCCTTAATCTTTTCTGGTAAAATATTGCGGAGCCTCGGCTTTTCTCTAAAAAGATAGCCGCTGGTCGGAATACGGTGCTGCAAAGGAATGGAATAAACCTCTACTTGATTATCTTCAAAAATGAGTTGATACTGCGCTGTATCTACAATATGAAAATGAATGGGATAAGGACTTAAGCCACTACCTTGATAATGCAGCATGACCCGAATTATTTCCTCCAGCCCTGGCGGTGAAAAAATATCGAGCGGCTGAGTGCGATCATTCAGGGCAAAAGAAGTAAGTAAACCCATCAGACCATAGAAATGATCACCGTGCAGGTGACTAATGAAAATTTGTCCGATTTTGCTACGGCGTATCTGAAACTCTGTCAGGCGCATTTGGGTACCTTCCCCACAATCAATCAGATAGAGGCGGTCATTCACATTCAAAACCTGAGCCGAAGTAAAACGCCCTGGCATTGGCAACGCTGCGCCAGTGCCCAATAATGTTAATTCAAATCGCATCCGAGAAGACTTTAGAAATCAGATTTTAGACTTCAGACCCTTTATATACATAATGATGCATTTTTGAGTCCATGGTCTATGCTCTAACACCTATAGTCTTATTAATCCTCATCTCCATCCACATTCAGCTCATTTTCAATTTCTTCCATAAAGACATACTCGATAGATTCTTCAACGGTTGGAACAATAGTCAAAACGGAATTTAGACGAGAAATCTCAATCAATTTTTTTACACTGGCGTGTTGAATACCGGTAAGAATGAACGACCCGACACTTTTCCAGAGGCGGTCAGCCGTCAAAATGGCACTCAAGCCAGATGAATCCACATATTGAACTTCAGACAAATCCAAAATCAAATTTTTAACCCCTTCATTGGCAAGAATTACAAATTCCGATTTCAAATTAGGGGCAATCAATGAGTTGACGTTCGGTTCCTGGATCTGGAACACCGTGTAGCGTTCTTTTTTATCAACTGAATATTTCATACGAGCTTTCTAATTTCTTTTCCACAATGCTGCAAAAGTATTAATTCTAGATAAGCTTACCTAATTTCCACTCTACATTGTTGAATTCCTTGCAAAAGCAGGTAAAAAGGGGGGCTGGTCTTTTTTTCAACTTTCCCCTAGCTACTTTTGTTAGATAATCGTGCAGGCGAAATAAAGCAGCAATTTACAAAGGTCTTTTTTTATGGAATGATTTTTGATGAAAGAAAGATTCAGGATTGAAAATTTGAATACCACAGTCAAGAATTTTTTTGAAATTGAAACCTTATTGTCTATTGTAATTGTTTACAATTTCTTAAAACTGCAAAAAGGTATTGTTTTTAAAAATAATTGCTACTAATATTGTTTGTTAGTTGGTGATTCAGTGAGCAGACGAACTTGGAAAGAATCAAAAGGCAGCTTTGAGGTCAAAATTCTAACCAATCCTAAAGATTACTTCATCACCAGATCACTTGATAATTCGATAAAAAATATGAATAACGGAAAGTTTTCACCGAAAGTCAAACAAATCCTCAACAAGAGCCGGGAAGAAGCCATCCGGCTGGGGCACGACTTCATCGGCACCGAACACCTGCTACTGGGCATTATGACGGAAAAAACCAGCCTGGCAGTAAAGGTATTAGATTCGCTTGATGTGGATGAAGATGACCTGCGCCAGTCTGTGGAGGAAGCCGTACAACGGGTACCTGGCAATAAAGCAGAATTGAACATAGGCGGTATGCCTTTCAATAAAGAAGCTGAAAAAGTATTGAAAGTAACCGTACTGGAAGCTAAAATGCTGAAAAGCGACGAGGTAAACCCGGAGCACGTGCTCTTGTCCATTCTCAAACATAAGGACAATCCGGTAACGAAAGTGCTACAGCAATTTGATGTGGACTACGAGATTTACAAAGCCGAACTGGAATATGTAAAGTATGAACAAGACTTTACTTCTACCGGCACCAATAAATCAAAAACCGATCCTTACATGCAGGCTCCCTCCGACCAGGATGACCCCTACGAAGAGGAAGAAAGCCAGGCTGGACGCTATCAGCAACGCAAGGGTAATACGAAATCACGTACCCCGGTACTTGACAATTTTGGTCGGGATATTACAAAACTGGCAGAAGAAGATCGTCTTGATCCGATCATTGGCCGGGAAAATGAAATTGAGCGCGTATCGCAAATCCTCAGCCGTCGTAAGAAAAATAATCCGATTCTCATTGGTGAACCGGGGGTAGGTAAAACGGCGATTGTAGAAGGATTGGCATTGCGCATCATCCAACGCAAAGTGTCGCGCACGCTGTTCAACAAACGTATTGTGATGCTGGACCTCGCGGCTTTAGTTGCGGGTACGAAGTATCGCGGTCAGTTTGAAGAGCGCATGAAGGCGATTATGAATGAGTTGGAAAAATCACGTGATGTGATTCTGTTCATTGACGAGATTCACACCATCGTTGGTGCGGGTGGCGCCACAGGCTCGCTCGATGCCTCGAATATCTTCAAGCCGGCTTTGGCACGCGGAGAACTTCAGTGCATCGGTGCTTCTACTTTGGATGAGTATCGCCAATACATTGAAAAGGATGGTGCGTTAGACCGCCGCTTCCAGAAAGTAATGGTAGATCCACCTTCGGCTGATGAAGCCATTCATATTTTGCACAACATTCGTCCGAAATATGAAGAATTCCACAATGTAACTTATGATGACGAGGCAATCAAGGCTTGCGTGAAGTTGAGCGACCGCTATATCAGCGACCGTTTCCTACCAGATAAAGCCATTGACGTCATGGACGAAGTGGGTGCACGCGTTCACCTGAAAAATATCCACGTACCGAAGCATATTGAGGAACTGGAAAAGCAGATTGAAGAGCTCAAAGAGCTTAAAAATCAGGCAGTTAAAAACCAGCAGTACGAAAGAGCCGCTGATCTGCGCGACAAAGAATCTAAACTGACACGTCAGTTGGAATTCGCCAAAGTACAGTGGGAAGAAGAAGCCAAGACGAAACGTTATCCGGTAACGGAAGAAGATATTGCCGAAGTAGTTTCCATGATGACCGGCATTCCCGTGAAGCGCGTGGCGCAGAGCGAGAGCAAGAAGTTGGTGCACATGGAGAAAGACCTTCAAGGGGCAATCATCGGGCAAAACGAGGCGATCATGAAGGTGGTAAAAGCCATTCAGCGTAACCGCGTAGGTTTGAAAGATCCCTCAAAGCCTATTGGCTCTTTCATTTTCCTGGGTCCAACCGGCGTGGGTAAAACCGAATTGGCAAAAGCACTGGCACGTTATCTCTTCGACTCAGAAGATGCGTTGATTCGCATTGACATGAGTGAATACATGGAAAAATTCACCGTCAGCCGTTTGATTGGTGCGCCTCCGGGCTATGTTGGTTACGAAGAAGGCGGTCAGTTAACGGAACGGGTACGACGCAAGCCTTATTCAGTGATTCTACTGGACGAAATCGAAAAAGCCCACCCGGATGTTTACAACATTCTCTTACAAGTGCTCGACGACGGTCAATTAACCGATAGCTTGGGGCGCAGAGTGGACTTTAAGAATACCCTGGTGATCATGACGTCTAACATTGGCGTTCGTCAATTGAAAGATTTTGGTCAAGGGGTTGGATTTGCCACGAAAGCACGCGTAGATGCTGCGGAAGAACATTCAAAAACCATTATTCAAAACGCGTTGAAACGGACGTTCTCGCCAGAATTCCTCAACCGTATTGATGATGTGGTGATTTTCAACAGCCTGGGTCAGGAAGAAATTTTCCGCATTATTGACATTACGCTGAAAGATGTACACAAGCGCCTGGAAGGTATGAATTACCGACTCACGCTCACGGATGAAGCAAAGCAATTCCTGGCGGAGAAAGGCTTCGACCCCCAATTTGGCGCACGTCCGCTGCACCGGGCGATCCAAAAATATTTGGAAGATCCGTTGGCAGAGTACATTTTAAATGAAAATCCGGTGGAAGGTGCTATGTTGGAGGCAGTAATGAATGATGCCAAAGATGGCTTAGTCATTGCTGTGGCGAAAGAAGTGAAGTCTAATGTACAAGAATAATCAAGACAATTGATACAAAATGCACCCGTCTTTACGGACGGGTGTATTTTTTTGTTTAATATGCTCATAATTTCAGTAGTAGAAGCGAACTTTTTTTGATATTTTCGCATTGCTAAAGTTAAAACCTTTATTTGTTAAGAAAAAAATCAACATTTGGGAAAGAGACCTTTTGTAAGACGGGAATTTCGTCCGCAACAACAACAAGAAGCACAAAATAGAATCAATGACCAGATCCGCGTACCTGAAGTCCGTTTGGTAGGCGAAAACCTCGAAGAAATTGGCACTACAGTTGGTCAAGAGGTAAAAGCCGGGGTGTATCCCACCCGTAAAGTACGCGAATGGGCTGAGCGCATGGAACTTGATCTGGTGGAAATCTCCCCTAATGCCGTCCCGCCGGTAGTACGCATCGTCGATTACAACAAATTCCTGTACGAAAAGAAGAAAAAAGAGAAGGAGCTCAAAGCAAAAACCGCGAAAACGGTACTTAAAGAAATTCGTTTCGGTCCGAATACCGACGACCACGATTTTGAATTTAAGGTACGCCACGCGAAAACCTTCCTTGAGGAGGGCGCCAAAGTAAAAGCGTATGTGCAGTTCAAAGGTCGAGCTATTGTATTTAAAGATCGGGGTGAGTTGCTACTGCTGCGCTTTTTAAAAGAACTGGAAGAACTTGGTTCACCAGAGTCACTGCCTAAACTCGAAGGGCGACGCATGATAGTTGTGGTAGCGCCCAAGAAAACGGCTAAGAAATAAGCTATTTTGTTCTAGCTTTGAAGAGAGGTGTTTGTTTTTGACAAACTCATTTCAATATATATTTATATCAAGCCCGTAAGGTATCGCAGCTTTACGGGCTTTCGTGATTATTAAGATTATTATAGTATTTTAAATAAGGAGTGACGCATTTATTTAAAAAGCTAATAATCAGTAGCTTAAATAAATATTTAAATGGTGATTCCAGATTTGAAATGAGCAGGCGTAAACATGAAAATTAAATCATTTAGTAATAATCAATACGCCATTATCAATTGAAAATATATTATAATTCTCCTATTTCCTTATTTACTTTTGCTTGCTCAGGGTATTCCAGGCGAGCGTGGTAAATGGATTTTATAATCTTTTTAAATTCGCGCTTACACATTTCTAACTCCTTGAAAGTCAGCCGCGAATCTTGTAATTGTGCTTGCGTAATTTTACCGGCTATAATTTTTTCAATGGTTTCATCAATCAACGCTTCCGTTGGATTTTTCAAACTTTTACAAGCTGCTTCAATCGAATCCGCCATCATCAAAATGGTTTCTTCCTTACTGCGAGGCTTAGGTCCGGGATACCGGAAAAACGCTTCATCCACCTCTTCATCCGGGTGTTCATTTTTATAATTACGATAAAAATATTCTACCCGCGTGGTGCCATGATGGGTTCGGATAAAATCAATCAATACGTTGGGAAGCCGATGTTTCTTTGCCATTTGCACCCCTTCCGTTACATGCTCTATAATAATTTCGGTGCTTTCTAATGGCGTTTTTCCTTCATGTGGATTCCTGGAACTCTGATTTTCAACAAAATAACTAGGATGTAATGTTTTTCCAATATCATGATATAACGCGCCGGTTTTAACTAATAATGGATCAGCACCCACTTTGCGTGCTGCGGCTTCCGCCAGATTTGCCACCTGTAAAGAATGTTGTAAGGTACCCGGCGCTTTGATTGCCAATTCTCGTAACATCGGGCGATTCATATCTGACAATTCAATCAACGTAATTGGCGAAATAAAACGGAACAAGCGCTCCAGCAACGGAATCAACGGATACGCCAACATCGTTAAGAACGCATTAATAAAAAGCGCTACATATACCGAACCATCGATCCGTTCAAACGAGCCTTCCTGAATCAAGGATAACCCTAAATACGACAATGTATATGTAAGAAAAATATAAAGCATAGAATAGAAAAAGCGCGACCAATTACGATTATCAATACTACTTAATAACACGACAATGCCGGCTAAAATTTGTAATAAAGTAAATTCGTATCCTAAGGTTGTCAGAAAACTCGCAATCAATACAACATTAATATGTGTAAAAAAAGCCAGTTGATTATTATAAAAAGTATTAATAACAATGGGCACGATACAAAAAGGTATCATATAGGTGCTCAGCCCGTCTATTCTTTCTACAACATATACTAAATACCCATATATCACCAGCCATAATAGTGTAAAAAACAGCTCTTTAGGCTTTTTAAAAACATTTAATGCAAACATAGATAAATACACCGCAAAGATGCCTACAATCATAGCCGTGAGCAGAAAATACCCGCCAAAAATAAACCAGCGCGACCGCTGCGTGGCTACACTCTGCTCGTATTGCTCTTTGAGCGAAGCTAATTTTTGATAAGCTTCGTCCGTAATTACATTGCCTCGCAGAATAATGGTTTGCCCTTGCCGTACGAGCCCTTGGGTTGTGGTGAGATTCGCTTGGGCTTCCCGGAAAAACTGCTGGGTAAGTTCACTATTGTAAAAAATATTGGGGGTAAGTGCGCTCTCCAACAACGGATATAAAAATTCTGGTTCGCGTAAAGTGCTGTTAGGCAAGGTATCCGTTAAAAAAGACCGCGCTGCTTCCAGGCTTAGAAAATATTCGAGCGTCATCTGCTCGGTGGTATTACCTTCTACCAGATTAATCACAAAATTCTCATCGGCTTCGGCATGTTCGGGCGCCCGTTGTATAATACCGCGAGCATAAATTCTGTCCAGAAAACGATTCCCCCACTCCAAATACCGCTCCGGGCGATTGACTACTTCCTGAAATTGATTGTTGGAGCGAATTGCATTGAGTTGTTTTTGAAATTCATCCGCAAAAAACT
>JBKBWT010000004.1:34872-38827 GCA_046314415.1 Saprospiraceae bacterium | reverse complement strand
CCAACGCTAACGGGTACAGCTACCATTCCTGCCAATGCAAGCTTTGTGGACATCACCATTACCCCGGAAGATGATAACGTAGTAGAAGGGGATGAAACGGTGACCCTTACGCTGACGGCTACGGCTAGTTATAATCTGGGTGCCACGACAAACGCTACGGTGACGATTACGGATAATGATCTGGCAGCAGTTATGGTCTCACCCACCATGCTCAGTTTGAATGAAACGGGTGAAACTACCGGAAACTTTACGGTAAGCTTGAATGCAACACCCCCCAATAATGTGACCATTCAATTGGTTTTCAATAGCGCTCAGTTGCAAGTTAATACCGGTAGTGGTTTGGGATCATCCCCGCAAACCATTACCCTTACACCGGCGAATGCCTTAAGCGGGGTTACGGTCACCGTAAAGGCACTTGATGATGCGATTGACGAAACAGATCCGCACAGTGAAACGATTACCGCATTATCCACCTCAAGCGCATCCTCCCTCTTCAATAATCTTTCGGTTGATGATGTAGTAGTCAGCATTGCGGATAACGACGCGGCGGGCGTCACCATCACTCAATCCAGCGGATCAAATACAGTCAGCGAAAACGGCACTACGGATACTTACACGATCCGCCTGAACAGCCAACCAACCAGTTCTGTCACCTACGAAATCAGTTTCCCTGCCTCGGATGTGACCATAAACGGGGATACGGATGGCTTATTTGCCACCATCTTTAACACGGGCAACTGGAATACGCCGCAGACGATCACGATTGCGGCAGTGAATGATCGTGCTTTAGAAGGCGATCACACCGCTACCCTTACCCATGCATTCCTCAGCACGGATGCCAACTATAACGGGGCGACGGCGCGCGTCGATGGCACAACTAACACCAATAACCTCACGGTGAACATCACCGATAACGAAACAGGTCTGGTGGAATGGAATCTGACGGCTGCGAGTGCAGCCGAAGGCGCAAATAACACCCCATCCGTTCGACTGGACATCACCGCAGATCCGATAGGTGGCACGCCCACGCTGGAAGGCACGATCAACTATACGTTGATTCAGACTTTAGGCACGGCGGAAGCAGGCGACATCGGCACAGTAACAGGCGGGTTGAGTTTCAATAACGTTAATGATCTCGCCGCTAACGTAATCACGATCACGCATCTGACGGATGCATTAGTGGAAGGCACTGAAACCTATACCTATACGATTGTGCTTGGCGCTAGTCCAACGGGTGTAACGGTTTCTGGCACGAACTTCACAGGCACGATCACCGATGCGAATACCGCAACCGTTGCCCTCACTGGCAGCGCAATCATCAGCGAAGCCGTCGGGACACATAACGGAGTAGTCACGCTGACGACTTCAGGCGGCGCAACGCTCGAATCTGCGCTTACTTTCCCCGTGAATCTTGTGAGTAACACCGCAGTTTTCAGCGGCGCGACGGGTGATATGTATTTAGGGACATCCGCCTCACCTGTGAATACAACCAACGTCACCTTCCCGGCGGGATCCGGCAATGGCGCAACGCAAAACGTCACCATCAATATCAATGATGATCGGACGGTAGAAGCCAGTACCAGCAGTTCTACCGGCTTTAACACGCCGGAAAACTTCAATGTAACGCTTGGCACCTTGCCGAGTATTGTGAGTGCGACCACGAGTAGCATCACCGTGACCATTGACGAAAACGACTTTGCCTATATTACGATGACCCCGACGTTTACTATCAATGATGTGACGGACATCGAGTCCAACACATCCAGAACCACCAACGTTCAGGTGCGCATCATTGCGAATGGCACCGGAACAGAACAAGTACAGGATGCTTTTACCGTTCCGGTACAAAGCGCAAGCTTGGGTCTGTTGAATGATGCCACCCCTGGCACGGATTTCACCGCCATTTCGACAACGGTCACTTTCCCCGCAGGGTCAGTGAACAATGCCCAGCAGCCTGTTCCTGTGACCGTCATCAATGATAACATTGATGAATTCTACGGAGCATTATCCTCCTTCAATCAAAATCGTGAATTCTTCGATGTCGGGTTTAACGCTCCGGCAATTCGCGCGGCTTACGCTGGAGTGCCGATTCTCATACCGCAGTCTGCTAATGATAATTGTGATGGGACTAATGGATTACCCAATCTCCCAGGCTCGTGTCGTGATCGGAGTACTTTAATCATTCTCGATAATGATCAAGCGAACGTGGTTGTCACGGAATCTGGTGGGAACACTGCGGTCGTGGAAGGTGGCGCAGGTGACACTTATACGGTTGTACTCGCCACTCAACCCACCTCAAATGTCACCGTCAATCTCTCGTTTGATCAGACGCAAGTCACCGTAAACGGCGATACCGATGGTGCAACGTCATTGATCTTCACCACGGCGAATTGGGCTACTCCGCAAAATGTGAGCGTCTTTGCAGTAAATGATGTGTTGGTAGAAGGGAATCCGCATACGAGTTTAATTACTCAAACCATTACTAGTACGGATCTGATTTATAATGCAATCAATCCCGCGGATGTGACGGTATCCATTACCGATAACGACCTGGCAACAATTGTGTTTGCCAATGCAAACAGCAATGTGGCGGAAACCACTGCTTCGCACAATGTCACCGCACGCCTCGATCTCGTGACCAACGGATCACCGGGCGGTACGTTAAGTGGCGCCTTGACTGCAAACGTGGATGTGACACTCGGCACAGCCGAATCTGCAGATTTCACGCAAACGACCACCCAAGTCACCTTCGCAGCAGGATCTACAAACGGTGCCACACAGAACATAAGCTTCACTATGGCGAATGACCGTCTGTTGGAAGGCAATGAAACCTTCACGCTTGGCTTTGGTACGGTCTCGGGAGCGGGTTCTGCAAGCGGAAGCCATGAGGTGACCATTACCGATGACGAATCCGGTGTGATCACTTTTACCGCGGCAAGCAGCACCGCTCCCGAAGGCACTACGCCGCATAATGTGGGCGTGCAGCTTGTGATCTCCGGCACAGGAACAGGTAACGCACAGGTTGAAAACGATGTTACTGTTGCAATCAACAATACTCCAGGGACAGCGACGACTCCCGCCGATTACACTACCACCAGTACCAGTGTCACTTTCGCATCCGGTACAAACTCCCCCATCAGCGGGACAGTGGCTAATACAATTGTGAACGATGCATTAGTGGAAGCCACTGACGAAAACTTTAGTCTCGGCTTTGGATCAGTCACCGGTGCAGGTACCATCAATGCAACGGGTACACATACCGTCACGATTGATGAAAACGACTCCGCGACAGTTACGTTTGGCCCAGGAAACGATACGGTTTCAGAAGGAGTCGGAGTCTTCAATAAGACCGTAACGCTGACCATTACCTCAAATCCGGCGGGTGGTACACTGGCAGAAGCATTGAGTATTGCCTATGGTGCCGATGAACTCAGCGCGACCGAACCGGAAGACTTTACGGTGGTCGGAACAACGATTGACTTCGCGGCAGGTTCAGCCAATGGCACAACCATTCAGGCACAGGTGAACATCATCGACGATCTCATTGATGAAGATGCCGAGTTCTTTGAGCCAAAACTCAATAACAATCAAGCGGTAATCGCATCCGCACCCAACATCACTGTAACTCCTCGTGGTTTGACGACCGTCCAGATCCTCGATAACGACGTAGCAAACATCACGGTGAATCCGACGACAGTCGCAATCAATGAGGATGGTCCTACCAGCCAGAATTACACCGTGGTTCTCACCACACAGCCGACTGCGAACGTTACCATCAACCTCTCGTTTGATCCACTCCAGATCACGGTCAACGGAGATACGGATGGCGCATTGTCACTCACCTTCACCACGGCAAACTGGAACACCGCGCAAACCGTCACCGTGCTGGCAGTTGATGATTTCATCACCGAAGGCAATCATAGCATCACGATTACACAGACAGTAACCAGTGCAG
>JBKBWT010000004.1:0-34862 GCA_046314415.1 Saprospiraceae bacterium | reverse complement strand
CAGACGCGAAATACAACGTCCTGAATCCGGCGGATGTCACGGTGAACATCACCGACAACGATACACCGGGATCTCAGGTTGTCGAAAGCAGTGGCAGCACCAACGTCAGCGAAGCGAATGTCGCTGCAACGGACAGCTACACCATCCGTCTTAACTCGCGTCCGACGCAAAATGTCACGGTGAACATCGTGTTCGATGCCGCACAGATTAGCCTCGTGGCAGATGGCACTACCTTTACGACTTCTCCGGCTACGTTTACTATTGTTCCGGACGACTGGAATGTATTGCAAACCGTAGAAGTGATCGCCATAGACGACAATGTAGATGAAACTAATCCGCATACTACAAATATCATACAGACCTTTAGCAGCACCGACGCAAATTACAACACCGCAACCGGCGGCGTAAATCCAGCCGATGTTACCGTTAACATCACCGATAACGATGTCGCAGGTGTCACCATTACCGAAGCCAGCGGCACGGCGAACGATAACAGTATCACCGTCGTCGAGGGTGGCGCAGGCAGCAGCTTTAACGTGGTTCTCAACACACAGCCCACCGCGGATGTGGAAGTGAGTATGACCTTTAACGATGGACAAATCCGCGCCGGCTCGCCCACGCCGGGGGGGACACCGCAGATACTCGTCTTCACGCCGCTGAACTGGAACACGCCGCAAACGGTCAACGTCGAAGCTGTAAATGACCTCATTTTGCAGAACATCGGTTCGGCTAATATCTCGCTCGCGGTGGGCAGCACCGATCCGTTCTATGTCGGTGCACCCTTTCAGCCCTCGCAGACCGTTGTGGTCAACATTGAGGAGGACGACCTCCCATGTCCGGCTACCCCCAGACTGTACGTAGATGCTGCCAAACCCGACGGCGGCGACGGCTTGAGTTGGGCAACGGCTTTCAATAAACTGCAAGATGCTTTAGACCTTGCCTGCAATTGTAACATTGGCACTAAACCGGACATCTGGGTCGCCCAGGGCACCTACTACCCCGATGAAGGCATCAACCAAACCGACAACGATCGCAGCAGCACTTTCCAGCTTTGCAACAATGTGAAACTCTACGGCGGCTTTCAGGGTATTGCCGACGATGATGACCTGAGTGATGCCGATCCGGCAAAATACAAAACCATCCTCAGTGGCGATTTACAGCAAAATGACGGTACTGATTTTACCAATTATGAGGATAATGCTTTCTATGTGGTGACCCTGGACGACAGCGGTTCAAATATGATTTTTGACGGCTTTATCATTCAGGGGGGCAATGCTGCCAGCGATGATAACAACGGCATCAGAGGTGGCGGAGGTATTCACATAAAAGTAACAACGGGAGACATAACCGACCTCGTCATCCGGCGCTGTATCCTTCGTTTCAATAAAGGAATAGATGGCGGTGGAATGTTCATTGCCGGCAATGTAGAAGCGAAAATACTGTCTTCGGTAATGGAAAGTAATGAAGCTGGCAATAACGGTGGCGGTGCCTGGATCGAATTGGGTATCGCTGAGCAAAGCCTGGTCACTTTTGCTAACTGTGTGTTTAGTAAAAATGCCGCTGTAACGAATATAGGCGGCGGCATCGGAAATGTTATTGCCAAAACCGCCGTCATCAACTGTACCTTTGACGGTAATACCGCCGGTGTAAACGGGGGGGCAATTGCCAATCTTGCGCCTGGCTTAGAAAGTGAGCCTCCTATGACCTTTTATGCCACTACAACCATTGCCAACAGCATTTTTACCAATCATACACCTGTCGCAATTTTCAATGAACAACTGGGCTCTAATATCGCAACCCTCCACATTCGCAATAGCTTGCTGGGAGACGGCATAGCCGGTATCGTCAATAACAACGGCACCATTGATGACCAGGGGGGGGAATCTGACTTATGATGCGCAACTTCCGCTCTACTTCGCTGCAAATGATCCCGACGGAGTTGATAACTGTTGGCGCACGGCGGATGACGGACTTGCCCTCACCGGCGGCGCTCCCGCTATCAATCAGGGGAACGATTCCAGCGTCCCTGCGGGTATCATGACTGACATTGTTGGCAATGAACGATTCATCAGCAGTATGGTCGATATGGGCGCTTACGAATTACCCTGTGTAGCTGAAGCGGGTTTGCTCAACGTCACCCCATCCGATGATGAACTGGTCATTTGCGAAAGCACTGATCCGGGCTTTACCTTCGTGGGGGAAGAAGCCTTACTGGATGCCGATTATGTCTATGCTTTCATCTTGACCAACAGCAGCGGCGAAATTGTTACTTTCAATACCAACGGCGATTTCGATCTGGCGACGCTTGCCCCGGGCACGTACACGGTTTATGGCTTATCTTACGCCAGTTTCAATACGCCCAGTGACGTCAGCGCTTACATCACGAGCAAAACCAACATCAGTGAAATTCAATCCGATGACGCGGGGCTCGTCTTCTGCCTCGAATTAACGGGTGAAGCTGTTCCGGGGGATACCAATATCATTACGGTATTGCCGAAGCCGGTGGTCAGCAATCAAAACGCTACGCTTTGCTCAGAAGTCGCCAGCAACTTAACGCTGCCCGCTGGCTCCGCCGAACCAGCCGCCACTTTCAATATTACTAATATTCAATCCAACGGCTTAAGCGCTAGCGCAGGCAATCCGGCTGAGGACGAAGGCTTAACCGCCAATGCCATTGCCGACGATGCCTGGACGAATACCAACTCCAATCCGGTGGAAGTCATTTACACCATTGTGCCCGTGAGCGCGGCAGGTTGCGAAGGCGATGCCTTTACCGTGACTTTGACCATCCAACCGGAGCCAGTAGGTAGCAATCTGCAAACTGCGGTTTGTTCCGGCGATGTACTGAACATCAATTTGCAAAATCAAATTACCAATGGTTTAGCTGGAGTGACCTTCACCTATACCGTATCAAGCACGAATCAGGCAAGTGTTCCGGCGGCTGCCAATCGCACGACCGCCAGCGCTGCTGCCATCACCGATACGTATGTGAACAACACCGGTCAGGACGTGACCATTACCTATACGATTACGCCCATCAGCGCTGATGGCTGTGCAGGCAATACCTTCACGGCAACGGTGATCGTAGATGGTGTCACCCCAGGCACCGTGGGCAACAATCAGACGGTGTGTGTAACGAAGAAGCCAGCCACGCTGGGCACCACTATTGCAGCTTCTTCCAGCGCCACCATTACGTACAAGTGGGAAATGAGTACCGAAGGTTGCGAGGGCACCTTCACCGAAATTACCGATGGTGTAGAATCGGATACTGCGGAAAACCTGGTCTTCACCAAACCGTTGAAGAAAACCACTTACTTCCGCCGCCGGGTCTTCTCCACACGTGATGGTTTGCAGTGCGAAGCGGCGAGCAATTGTGTGACCATTACTGTACTAAATGTGGACTGCGGGCAATTCCCCTGGAACGGGAACTAGAAAAAATTGGTGTAAAACGCAACTTTGATCCGCTTTTTGATCCAAGCTGTGTGACCTTCAGGCGTTCGTACCTCCTTACTGAGTGCACGAACGCCTGGTTTTTATTTGGCGTAGCAAGTATCCGCGCTGCCATTAATTGCCGCCGTTGATCTTACCGAAACGATTCTCATTATAAGGTCAGAAAAGTGATGCAATAATTTCTAAATTCCAAGTAAATAATGATTCAAAAATAGCTGTATAACTGAATGATATGTTGATATGAACACATCATAATTTTGAGTATGTCGCATGATATTTGAATTTGATTACTAGAATATTATAAAGCCGATGCATCAAATTTCAAAACCAACAGCGCCATTTTTGCTACTGGTTTTTTCTTCTGAAGAAGGAAATTAGTTTCTTTTGAAAATCCAAGCCCTTAACTACAGTTGATTCGTAACAAGAAAATGATAGATGGATATGCTGTTCTATTCAATTTAGTTTGTATGTTTGAGTGCTGAAAAAGGCATTGTAAAGCATAAATTACTAATGGCTAACCAAGAGCAATTTTTCAATAACTTTATTGAAAAGCTGCAGGAAACAATCCAGAAAAATCTCGGCAACCCCGATCTTTCTATCGATCAGATTTGCACGGAAATGAACGTCAGCCGGGCACAGTTGCACCGCAAAGTCAAAGCCGCCACCGGGCTTTCCACTTCACGCTTCATTCGCCAAATGCGGATGGAACATGCAAAACAATTGCTTGATACGACTAATCTGAATATCTCTCAAATTGCGTATCAAATTGGCATTAGCAGCCCCCAAAATTTCAGCAAGTATTTTACGGAAACCTATGGCGTAAGTCCCAGCGCTTATCGCAAACAGCAACACAACGCTACCGAAGAACCGGCGGAACTAACCGTTTTGACCGTGCCTACGCCAGAAGCGCCTGATATTCCAGTACCAATTGCTTCCCCCCGCCGTCGCCGGTGGAAGTTGGTCAGTTTGTTGTTAAGCGCAGTGGTCGGTGTTAGCGTTATGATTGGATTGTATTACCAAAAAGATCAGTTTACCGACACCACTCCTCCCACCCTGGTTATCCTTCCTTTTGAAAATCAAGCGACTGCCAACGATTCATTTTTGAGCACGGGCATTCAGGAAGACGTATTGCTGCGCTTGAAGCAAGTGGAATCTTTAACCATCCTGCCCGCGGCATCTTTTGAAGTCAATACCGGAGACAGCGAAGCCACGACCTGGAGGAGCGACTACCAATTGGAAGGCGAATGGACGCTGCAACAACAAAAGCCACGCCTAACAGTTCGCTTGATTCGGATAGCCAACAATCGGCAAATCTGGAAAAAACGCTACCACTACCAGGAAACAAATGCTGCCGCAATTGCCGGTAACATTGCCGCCCAGGTAGCCCGCGTTCTAAAGCAATCCCTCAGCGATGAACTCGCCCAACGCATTCAATATCAAGCAACTTCTTCCGCCAAAGCTTATCAACTGGTACTGCGCGGCAAATATCTGCTTAAAAACCGCACCCAGGAATCTTTGCGGGAGAGCCTGCACGTTTTTGACCAGGCGATCCAATTGGACAGCGTCTATTCCGATGCCTACCTGGGCAAAGCCAATGCGCTGAATTTGTTGGTTACACTGAAATACGCCACTGATGAAACCCGTGATCTGCGCGAAGCCGAACAACTCACGCTCCTGGCTATCAAACACCGCACCGACAATGCCCAGGCGTATGCCGTACTGGGCAACATTTATCAGGAACAGTATCGCTGGCAGGAAGCGCTTACAACTTACCAGATTGCACTAAAACTCAATGCCCAGGATGCCCTAACCAACTACTGGTACAGCCTTGCCCTGCGCAGCACCGGCAGTTTGGAACAGGCACTGCATTATAATCGGATAGCGCACGAACTGGATCCCAACTATTCGGTCATTGCCACCGGATATATTTATACTGCCATTTTTGCCGGGCAATTGGAGCTTGCCGATACTTTAATACAGAACGCCACCTCCGATTTTAAGCGCTCTTTTCTTTATCCGAACGTGGTGGGAATGCTTCTGATTGCAAAAGAACAGTACGAAAGCGCACTGCCATACTTCGACACCTGCCAGATGATGAATCCCGGTTATTATCCGCCCGAAATATCCCGTGCCTTTTGTCTGGGCAAACTCCGCAAACATCGACAAGTAGAAACCTTCATCGCTGCACTGGATACCACCCGTGCCAGAGATTGCCTTATCGCCGCTGCCGCGTACGCCGGATTGGGACAAATAGAGGCGGGAATAACCTACTTGCAAGCCGCCGCCGACAAAGGCGAGATACCCGATTACCTACTCGTGGATATACGCTTTGCCCCGTTGCAAGCACATCCTGCCTTCCGAAAGATTTTGGAAGCCTACGGGCTGGAGCCAATGCAGTAGGAAGCAGATTCGCTAAATCTCCAAGATGTAGTAAATCGCTTGTGGAACCAAGATTTAGCAAATCTCAAAGATTTACGAAATCTGCACAAAAAATACCTGATGCAACAATAGACTAAACTTTTGAGACAATAGACGCAGCTTTTCTAAAAAATACTGCGGATTTTTACGCTTGTAAAACGACCTATTTTACAAATTTCAAAGAATAAAATGCCGCCTGACCCGCGGCTTTACACTAACAAATCATAATCATGAAAAGAATTGTAATGCAGCCTGCATGGCTTTGCCTGGTAATTTTTATTTTACAGGCTAATACGGTTACCGTTTCTACTATTTATAACAGTGTCTCTTCACAGCAACCAGCGCAGTTTATAGCACCGAATCACAGTTTTACATCATGTGCTAATACTTACGCCAGTACCGATGTCCCTAAATCCATTAGCTCCACTCACACGTCTATTATTAATGTCAGTGGACTTTCGGGAACTATCTCGGATGTAAATATCAAAAATCTAAATATTAACCATACCTGGGTAGGCGATCTGGATGTCACTTTAAAGGCACCAAACAATGTCAGTATTAGATTGATTGATCAACCGGGGATACCTGTTAGCACTTTTGGATGTTCAGGCGATAATATAGCGGTTGATTTAGATGACCAAGCTGCTGCTGCAAATTTAGAAAATACCTGTAACGTTACCCCTCCAGCTATTTCGGGTAGTTTCAAGCCGGTGGATGCTTTTGCTGCTTTTAATGGAATCGATCCAAATGGCACCTGGACCCTTACCATTGTAGATAATTACACAGCAGGTGATAACGGCACCCTGCAAGCCTGGAGCATAGAAATCACAACAGGAGGAGCAACGCTTACCTGGTATGCTGATACCGATGGCGATACTTATGGCAATCCGGCTTCAAGTATCCAAAGTAATTGTCCGACAGTAGCGGGTTATGTGCTAAATAATACCGATTGTGATGATACAAAAAATGACATCAATCCCAATACAATTTGGTACAAAGACGCCGACGACGACAGCTACTCCGACGGTACGACCTTGACACAATGTACACAGCCTGCCGGTTATCAACTCGCTGCCAACCTTATCAGTACCTCCGGCGATTGTAATGACAATAACAATACCATTCGTCCAAATGCTACCGAAGTGTGCGACGGAATAGACAACAATTGTAATGGCATGACCGACGAAGGTGGCGTCTGTACGGCTTTGCTTGCCATAAGCGCGCTAGACGCCAACAAAGCAGAGGGTAATAGCGGCACCACCAATTTTACCTTCTCCGTCACACGCACCGGCAATCTCAATAGCACAGTTAGCATCAAATATGATGTAAGCGGTTCGGTAGATGGGGCAGATTTTGCCGGCGGCACTTTGCCAAGCGGCACCGTTACTTTCAATGCGACTGAAACGATGCAGACTATTCCCATACCTGTGCAGGGAGATCTAACGATAGAACCCAACGAAACATTTACGGTCACTTTGTCCATGCCCACCGGTGACGTTTCGCTTACAACAGCTACCGCTAACAGCACCATCCAAAATGACGACATTGCCTGCCCGGCCTCGGGTCTTGTGTATGTAAATGCCAATTCACCCGGCGGCGACGACGGCTTGAGTTGGAATACGGCTTTTGATAAACTGCAGGATGCCTTGAATCTGGCTTGCAACTGCAATGTCGGTACTAAACCCGAAATCTGGGTCGCCGCCGGCACCTACTACCCCGACGAAGGCATTAACCAAACCGACAACAACCGCAACAGTACCTTCCAGTTGTGCAACAATGCAAAACTCTACGGCGGCTTTAGTGGCAATGGCACCGAAACGTCGCTTAGCCAGCGCAATATTGCTGCGAATGTGACCATCCTCAGCGGTGATATTGACGGCGATGACGATCCCTTTGCCCCTGATAATGACGATGACAATGATCCCAATACCCCTTCTGAAACCGATCATATCAAAGGCAACAACGCCTACCATGTTGTGACCGGCTCCGGTACTGATGCCACTGCGCTGCTGGATGGCTTCACCATCACTGCTGGTAATGCGGGTGGTAAAGGCGGTGGGATGTACAATGTGACCGGCTCGCCGACAGTTGCCAACTGCACATTCTCCGGCAATACGGGTACTCTCGGCGGCGGAATGTACAATGACAACAATAGCTCGCCTAGCCTCAGCAACTGTACTTTCTCGCGCAATACTAGTAGATTTGACGGCGGCGGAATGTACAATGACAACAATAGCTCGCCTACGGTCAGCAACTGTACCTTCTCCGGCAATACGGCTATTATCTACGGCGGCGGGATGTACAATAACAACAATAGCTCACCCATCGTTACCAACTGTACCTTCTCGGACAATACTTGTAGATTTGCAGGCGGCGGAATGTACAATGACAACAATAGCTCGCCTACGGTCAGCAACTGTACCTTCTCCGACAATAGTGTTACAATCAACGATGGCGGCGGAATGTACAATCGAAGTAGCTCGCCTACCGTTGCCAATTGTACCTTCTCGGGCAATACGGCTGGCTTCGGCGGCGGGATGTACAATGACGACAATAGCTCGCCTACATTGACCAACTGTACTTTCTTGGGTAATAGCGCTGATGACGACGGCGGCGGGATGTATAATATTAGCGGTAGCTCTCCTACCCTGACCAATTGTACTTTTAGGGGCAATAGTGCCGAAGACTGGGGTGGTGGGATGGTTAATTCTACTAATGCTGCTCCCACCCTGACCAACTGTAACTTCACAGATAATAACGCTAACGGCGACGGTGGCGGGATGTACAATATTAGCGGTGCTTCTCCCACCCTGACCAATTGTAACTTCACAGGAAATAACGCTAATGACGGCGGCGGCGGAATGTACAATAGCAACAGTTCTTCTCCGGAGTTGATCAACTGTAAATTCTTGCAGAATACCTCAAATGGAGATGGTGGTGGGATGATGAATGCAGGTGGTTCTACCCCTACTTTGATCAATTGCAATTTCTCAGGTAACAGTGCCAAAGAGTGGGGGGGCGGAATGCGCAATGTCGGATTCTCTACCTTGATCAACTGTAGTTTCTCTGGTAATCAGGCTGGGGAGGTAGGCGGCGGGGTGCAAAACGGTAACAATTCCACCTTCATCAATTGCAGCTTCTCGGGTAACAAAGCGGCTATTTCCGGCGGCGGGATACATAATCGCGGCGGTATTGCCATTTCTCCTACATTCACCAACTGTATCGTCTGGAATAATGAGGACAACAGCGGTACCGGCACTGCCAATGCTTCTGTTTTTAATAATAATGGAGCTACCCCGATCTTTTCCTACAGCCTGATCCAAAGCTCTGGCGGCAGCGATAGCTGGAACGCTATAATTGGCACCGATGGGGGTAACAATAAGGATGTGGATCCGCAGTTTGTGGAAGTAGTCAATCCTGCCGATGCACCGACCACCGCAGGCGATCTGCGCCTGCAGCCTGCTTCTCCTGCCATCAATATGGGGAATAACGCGGCTGATATTGACGGCACCAATGGCACTCAAACTATTCAAGACATTGCGACCGACCTTAGCGGCAATCCCCGGATTTTGGAAAATATTGTGGACATGGGGGCGTACGAGCAGTTGAGTTGTGATGCTTACAGCTTTACGAATCAAATTGCTTACGTGAATGTGAATGCGCTTGGCTCAAACAATGGCTCCGACTGGACGAATGCCTTCACCGACCTGCAATCGGCGCTCACCGTGGCTTGCAACTGTCCAGATAAAATAAAGGAAATCTGGGTCGCCGCCGGCACCTACTACCCTGACGAAGGCATTAACCAAACCGACAACGCCCGCAGCAGCACCTTCCAGTTGTGCAACGGCGTAGCTATCTACGGGGGCTTCAATGGCACGGAAACAATGCTCAGCCAGCGCAACGTCACTGCCAATGTCACCATTCTCAGCGGGGATTTACAAAAAGACGATGCTCCCAATATCGCAGTTGCGAACTTAAGCGATGCCCCTTCCCGTGCTGATAACGCCTACCACGTCGTCACCGGCTCCGGCACCGACGCTACCGCCCTGCTCGACGGCTTCACCATCACGGCTGGGAATGCCAATGTAGGTGGTGGTAGTAATAGCGGCAGAGGCGGCGGGATGTTCAATGATCGTAGCTCGCCCAGCGTCAGCAACTGTACCTTCTCCGGGAATTCGGCTATCTTCGGCGGCGGGATGTACAATACCAATAGCTCGCCCAGCCTCACCAACTGTACCTTCTCCGGGAATAGCGCTAGTAGCTCCGGCGGCGGGATGTACAATGGAAATAGCTCGCCCACTATCGCCAACTGTACCTTCTCGGGGAATAATAGCGCTAGTGACGGCGGCGGGATGTTCAATGATCGTAGCTCGCCCAGCGTCAGCAACTGTACCTTCTCCGGGAATAGCGCTAGTAGCGGCGGCGGGATGTACAACTTTTTTAATAGCTCGCCCAGCGTCACCAACTGTACCTTCTCTGGGAATTCGGCTATCCTCGGCGGCGGGATGTCCAATGATCGTAGCTCGCCCAGCCTTACCAATACCATCATCTGGAATAACCGAGACGACAGGGGTACAGGCACTGCCAGCGCTTCTATTTTTAATGCTAGCTCCACCCCGACCATTGCCTACAGCTTAATCCAAAGCTCTGGCGGTAGCGGTGCAGGTTGGCAAACTTCACTCGGTACCGATGGGGGTAATAATAAGGAGGGAGATCCGCTTTTTGTCACGCCGGTTGATCCTACTACTGCCCCGACTACCGCGGGCAACCTGCGCCTGCAGCCTACCTCTCCTGCCATCAATATGGGGAATAATGCCGTCGTCACCGTGCCGCCTTTCCTGGCGGATGGCGAGGGCGACCCGATCGATCTGGATGGGAATAAGCGTATTGTGGCAAACACAGTAGATATGGGCGCGTATGAATCGCCTTGTCCAACCATCACGGCGGAAATCGCCGGTACGACCGGCATCTGTCCAAGCGGCAGCGCCAATGTTACCGTTACCATCACCGGCGGCGCTGCGCCTTACACTGTTGTGTATTCGCCCGATGGCGGCACGACGCAAGTAACGGTGAACGATTACGAAAGTGGAGATGACATCGCCGTGATGCCTGGTGCAAGCACAACTTACACCTTAATATCCGTCACCGATGCGAATGGCTGTGTGGCAACAACCCTCAACGGTAGCGCCGTGGTAACGGTAGAAGATGTAACCGACCCCGTGTTTGATTGCAGTACCTTGAGCGACCTCACCCAAGCCAACGATGCTGGAAAGTGCGAAGCAAGCGTCACCATCAACGCGCCGCAGGCGACGGACAACTGCGACGGCACGGTCATTGCTACTGGCACGCGCAGCGACAACAAAGCATTGAAAGCATTGAGTGATCCGTATCCCGTAGGCACGACCACCATCACCTGGACGTTTACAGACAAGGCGAACAATTCCATTAACTGCGAACAGAAAGTCATCATCAGCGATACAGAGGAACCAATAGCCGCCTGCAAGACGGCGACTATTACCTTGAATGCCACCGGCACTTATACCTTGCAGCCATCGGAGATTGACAACAACAGCGCTGATAACTGCGGCATTGTAAAATATAGTTTAAGTCAAACTGATTTCACTTGCGCCGATATCGGCAAGCAACTGGTAAAACTGACCGTAGAAGACGCGGCGGGTTTAAAGGATGAATGCAGCATCGAAATAACCGTGCTGGCTTCTGCCGCTTGTGAAGTGACGATTGCCAATGCGGGCGGACCGAGCATCGCCGATCCTTGCACGTGCAGCAGCGTGCCGGGCTTGTTCGATGAAGAAATTATCATTACGGGTAATGCGGAGAATGAAAACTGGGTACTCAGTGCCAACAGTGGTTTCCTCGATCCTGCTACCGGCAATCCCTACCCAAGCGGCACGGCTTTCATTTATATTGGCAATAACCAGTATTCCCTGGTCGGGCGGCACGCTGCGGGCGTAGGTTTCAACATTACCGCTACCAGTGAATTCTACCCGAATGATCCGCAAACTATTTCCAATAAATGTGATTATCCGAGCGTGGAAGCGGGTAATACCATTACAATCTGCCAAACCAAACCGGTGAATCTGGTCGGCGTCGGTCAGGTGAACAATGCAACGGGTATCTGGAGTACTTCCGGCGATGGACAGTTCGTGGGCGGCACGAAATTTGGCGAAACCACTGCTTATATTCCCGGTGTAAATGATAAAAAAACAGGCAAAGTAATTCTGACCCTCACGGCGGATTCCGATTTGACCAATTGTGATTTTACAGATCAACTGATCATTACCATTTTAAAAACCGACTGCGGGCAATTCCCCTGGAACGGGAATAAATAAGCCGTCCAATAACATAAAATAGCCATCCGCATTGGTAGAAAAGCCTTCTGGTAATATGAAATTATCAGAAGGCTTTTTTTTATTTACTACATTACAATTATCTTACACGCTCTACCGTTTCACGAATCATTCAGCGATGAATGATCCCCTATAACCGTTAATGTATAATCCGATCATACTATGAGAATCATTCAACTCACGGATCTGCACGTGGGCGAGGAAGGAGCACAGAGCTTCGGTGTAGATGTTCGTGCCAACTTTTTGAAAATATTGCAAGCCGCTAAAGCTTTGCAACCCGACCGGCTCGTTATTACCGGCGACCTGTGCCTGCACACTGGCGTGACCGTCATTTATCAATGGCTCAAAGAACATCTGGATGACAGCGGCATTCCTTATGACGTCATCTCCGGCAATCACGATGACCCCGCGCTCATGGCAGAAGTCTTCGACGTACAACAATCTTTGCGCCAGGGCGAATTGTACTTCAACCGCGAATGTGCGGGGAGAACCGTCTTGTTTCTGGATACCACCGTGGCCAGTATGAGCGAAAAGCAACTCGAATGGCTGCGCCGCCAGCTTTCGCTGATGCAAGACGATGCCGTCATTTTTATGCACCACCCGCCAATGTTAGCCAACATGCCCTGGATGGACAGCAAGTACCCCTTCCGACTTACCGATGCTTTTCAGGAAATTTGCTTCGCTCACCCCTACCCTATCAACGTCTTTTGTGGGCATTACCACATCGAAAAAACCGTGCAGCAGCACAACCTTACCATGCACATTACCCCTTCCTGTTATTTCCAGATTGATCCGCATGCGCTGGAGTTCAAAATAGATCATTACCAGATTGCCCTGCGGGAAATCGAGATCGAAGGCGCAAGCCTCCGGCACAGTGTGCATTATTTCTAGCGCATTGCTTCAAAAGTCGAGTTAATTTATCAATCGCCGGTTCTATTGTCACAAATAGCCGGGATGGTCAGGCAAATGCACGTGCATCAGTGGATTTGTGCCGGGCATTTTTTTGTTTTTGGAAAGCCATTTAATCAGAACAAGAAGTTCAATCGTAGATTACTCCACCCTTATTGTACGAAATTTGACATGAGAAAGCGTAAATATGACAATTTCCAATAGTTGAACATCCTATTATTCAGCAATAATCAATGTGCCATTATCAATTAAAGGTGATATAATACATCAGCCTACCGGTTTTATAAAAAAGGGGAGTTGCTGTAAATAAAAATCGTGTTTGCATAGAAATACGCAATTCCCGGAAAATAATGTAACTTGATTCGTCAGAAAAGAATCGGGAACAACTTTCATATTTACTAACGCATACACCATTCAATGAACCGCATTTACACCACTACCCTCGTGTTGTTGCTTTTTGCAATCACCAAAGCTGTAACGCAAACCGGCATTTACGATTCCGGCGGGCTTTTAATGCCGGAACAGGCGGCGTACGATGTAACTTTCTACGACCTGGATATACGCGTATCCCCCGACGAAAAAAGTCTGGCGGGCAAGTTGACAATGCACGCCCGCGTTGTGCATCCTACCTACTGGCTGGTAATGGATTTGGACACTTTATTGACCATCAGCGCCATTCAGGAAAAAGGTAAAACCCTGCCCTTTCAACGCAAAGGCGGCAAAGTATGGATTGACTTGCAGCAAACCCGGCAACCGGGCAACTTATTGCAAGTGAGCATCGAATACAACGGAAAACCGCGCCCCGCACCTCATGCGCCCTGGCAGGGCGGCTTTTCTTGGGAGAAGACCGGCAGTGGTGCGCACTGGATTGCTACTTCTTGCCAGGGGGAAGGCGCAGACGTGTGGTGGCCCTGCAAAGATCATGTCTCCGACGAACCAGATTCCATGCGGCTGCATGTACGCGTGCCCGATCCGCTCGTAGTGGCTTCCAACGGACGTCTGGTGGGCACCCAAAAACATGCAGATCAAACCTCTACTTATGAATGGCTTATCTCCAATCCGATTAACATTTACAACGTCGCGCTAAACATTGCGCCGTATCGTACCATTGAGACCAAAATGAAAAGCGTAGCGGGCGACGAATTTCCGGTGGTGTTCTACGTGCTGCCCGAGGACTACGAAAAAGGTCAAAAACTCTTCCCGGAAATCCTGGATCATCTCCGTTTTTACGAAAAATACTGCGGTCCTTATCCATTTCGCGCCGACAAATACGGAGTAGCGCAGACGCCGCACCTGGGCATGGAGCATCAGAGTATCATTGCCTACGGCGCTAAATTTAACAACGGCTCCATGACTGGCGGCAAAGACTGGGGTTTTGATGCGCTGCACCAGCACGAACTGGCGCACGAGTGGTGGGGCAATCTGGTCACCAATTCTGATTGGCGCGACATGTGGATTCACGAAGGCTTTGGCTCTTACATGCAACCGCTCTACGCCGAAGAAAAATGGGGCAAGGAAAAGTATCGGGAATACATCCGTTCCATGCGGAATTTTAGCAATACCCTAGCAGTAGCGCCCCGCGAATCTAAAACTGCCGACGAAATTTATCGGGCGCCCATCTACTCCAAAGGAGCCTGGGTGCTGCACACGCTGCGCTTTGTCATGGGCGACGCAGCGTTCTTCCGGGCGTTGCGACGCATGGCGTACCCCGATCCGGCGATGGAGCAGATAACCGATGGCAGGCAGACCCGCTTTGTGACGACCGACGATTTTCTCAAGATTTGCGAGCAGGAATCTGGTAAAACCCTCGGCTGGTTGTTTGAAGTCTATCTGCGACAGCCGGCGCTGCCCAAGTTGTATTCAAAAATAGAGAACAATCAGCTAACGCTGCGCTGGCAAACGCCAAATGAGCTCCCTTTCCCCATGCCGGTAGAGGTAGAACTCGGTAAAAAGCGCCAGATCGTAGAAGTAAACGCCCAGGGCGTTACAATTACGTTCGCCAAAGATGTAAAACCCGTCGTTGACCCGGATGGCTGGTTGCTGTTTGAAATTGGCAGATAAATTTATGCTAAAAGATCCGATCAGGAAAGCGCATATAGCACCTCAAAAGCTATATGCGCTTTCCTTTTTTTTGAAAAACCGAACCTTTATTACAAAAAAAGTAAGCTGTTGCAAAAAAATTAAAGTTTTGGCAATAAAAATGTAATTAGAGTAGTAAAAACTATTGGCAATATGCTACATTTCGCTTATCTTTGCCATAGACTTATCTGTATAAACATAGGATGTACCAGCACATTTTTTAAATATTACATCCTGAAGCTGTTTGTAATATTCCAATTTTTTAGAACCCACAACAATAGACACAAAAATTATTACTAGTCAAACGATTGACCACAGCTTTGGTAGCAATCGGCAGAAAAGGTTTGTGCAATCTGCCGGTCTGACGTCTAAAGTTTGCAGTCAAAAGCACAAGTATTGCTATTGTTGAATATTATTTCATAACTAAAACTTTTTTACATTATGGGTTCTAATACGGAAACCGGACACGTCAAAAATGTAAGCAACTTTGAAACATTATTAGCTTACTGCCTTGGTTATGGTAACGCCTACCGACCTACTAAGTACACAATTCAGATTGGTGCAATGCAGCAATTGTTAATGGATGCACGCGCGAGTATTACAACGGTTATCGAAGCTTATAAGATGTACAACTCCATCAAAAATGAGCGCATCCTTGCTTTTAAAGGCTTTAACAAATACATTACGCGTATTGTCAACGTTGCTGAGGTATCCGACCTGAATGAGCAATTGATAGAAGATATTAAAGGATTGGCACGCAAGATTAAAGGAATTAGAAAAAATAAAAAGAAAAAAGCAATGGCGACCAGTGAAACTGCCGCCAATGGCACGCAAAATAACGAGAGCGAAACGACAACGACTATGCCGGATGCTGAAAACGGGAAGCCTGAATCAGAAAAGCAAATCTCTTCCGCACAAACATCCAGAGATCAGGTTAATGAGCACTTCGCTATGATGATTGCTTTGTTGCAAAGTAGTCAGGGATATCATCCCAACGAAGAAGATTTACAGTTCAATGCAATGTTGATGCGCCTGGAAAAAATGCGTTACACCAACTCTGCTTTTTTGCAGTACAAAGTTAATTGGAGCAACACCCTGCTTCAACGAGATGCACTCATCTATGGAGCACAAACCGGGATTTGTGATGTAGCGCAGGACGTAAAGAAGTACATAAAAGCAATTTTTGGTGTAAACAGCCCGCAATACGCTCAGATAAGAAGCATTGTTTTTACGCGGAAAAAGGCAAAGCGTAAATAGATAGACTACGAGTATAAAATACATAAACGGATAGGTAAAATAAATAGCCTCTGGTAACAATGCAGACTGATAAAACCGCAAACAGTCTGTCCAATGTAACGAATGACCATACCGATATAGCAAATAGCCGTTCCGATATAACGAACAGTCAGTCCGATGTAATGAACGGTCGTACCAATTTAATGAACAGCTTGTCCGATGTAACGAATGATTAGTCCGATGTAACGAACAGTTGTACCAATTTAACGAATAGCTTGTCCGATGTAATGAACGATTGTACCGATTTAACGGATAGACGTTCCGATGTAACGAATGATTAGCCCGATGTAATGAACGGTCGTACCAATTTAACGAATAGACGTTCCGATGTAACGAATGATCAGCCCGATGTAATGAACGATTAGTCCGATGTAATGAACAGTTGTGCCAATTTAACGAATAGCCAGTCCGATGTAACGAATGATTAGTCCTATGTAATGAATGGTCGTGTCAATTGAGCAAACAGCCGTGCCGATTGAACGAATAGTCATGCTGATGTAACGAATTGCCGCCCCGATGTAACAAAAAGCAATACGGATTTATAAAATTATCATAGCCATGTAATCATAAATCCCGGTAATGCTTGAAAATGCAAAGACGATCTTTAAACGAACCGTACCAACGAATTAGAAAGTAGTCCTAAACAAACGGAGTGTGCCTTCTGTAGGTGGAGCAGCGCTGATTGTATTTGCAAACGCCGGGCTTGCTTATGGAAGGCAACTCCCGTTTAAAAAAAGTGTCTTTCTGTTGCAGTGAATGGTGTTCCGGATAAATGTAGTAGCAGCAATTGAAATGTAAATTTCGTTGTATATTAATACAATTGGCACCCGGATTAAAAAAAAGGCGTGCCGGAAGGGTCAACAAATCGACTCTATTATTCACATAAAGCTAGAAAAACGAATTATTATGCCCGACTTTAACGTTGCCGTCATCGGTGCCGGTATATCCGGCATTGCTGCTGCGCATATCTTGCAGAAGAACGGTTTTAAAGCCGTCGTATTTGAAAAATCAGAAAAGCTGGGAGGTGTATGGTTTACCGCCTATCCTGATGTTCATCTCCAAAACATTTACACGCAGTACCGCCTCTCTGATTTTCCCTGGTCGTTTCAGCCAGATTTGCACCCTACTCGTGAACAGATTCTCCGTTACTTAAATGAAGCCGTCCAGCATTTGCAAATAGATGTCCGCACCGGACACGAAGTGCAGACCATGACTGAAACTGCCGACGGCTGGTTGGTACGTTACCACAACAAAATTGGAACCCACGAGCAGCATTTTGATTTTGTGCTCATTGCGACCGGACAATATTCCGACGGCAAAAATAATGTGCAGTTTCCCGGTCAGGAAAAGTTCTCCGGCACCATATTGACCGAGCGGGATGTTCATTGTCTTGACCTGTTTGACAATAAACAAGTGGCGGTAGTTGGATTTGGCAAGAGCGCTTTGGATATGACCGTGTTAGCCGCTGAAAGAGGCGCCCAGGTACATCATGTTTTTCGCACGCCCAGTTGGTTGATTCCCGAATGGATTCTGGGAGCGCACTTTACGCATGCATTGTTTACCCGTTTTGGTAATGTGATGATGACGAGTTGGGGACATCCAACCCTGGCGGAGCGATTTTTGCACCGGCAATTAAAATTTGTTGTCTCCGGTTTTTGGAAAATGATCACCGCCGTTATAAAATA
This sequence comes from Saprospiraceae bacterium, assembly GCA_046314415.1. Taxonomy (GTDB): domain Bacteria; phylum Bacteroidota; class Bacteroidia; order Chitinophagales; family Saprospiraceae; genus JADJNW01. Next base: position 16,657 of record JBKBWT010000004.1, on the reverse strand, counting down.
TCAGTTGCGTCGTAATGGACGCGACAAGAACAAAATGGCGAAAGACCGCCTGGAAACATTGATTCCCCGGCATGAACTATTAGCCGACCTGCGTTCATCGGGTGCCCTGGGTCCTGAAAATTATTATCCCCTGGTAGCCGAAGGACGCATCCTGCCCTATCATTCAGAAGTCGCCGGTTTTACAACAGACGCCCTGCTTTTAAAAGATGGCAGGAAGATTGCTACAGATTTGGTCGTCATGTCTATAGGTTTTCTCACGCCCAGTTTTCCTTTTCTCCCGAATCAATACAGAGCCTTGCTGGAAAGTGAAACCGACGGCGTACAATTGTATCGACACTTGCTGCATCCACGTATTCCGCGCCTGGCTTTTGCAGGATACAACCACGGTTATATGCACGTGCCCGCGGTGGAAGTAGGCACGCAGTGGCTTTGTGCATATTGGCGCAACGAAATTCAATTACCCTCCGTCGAAACAATGGAACAAAGCATTGAACGTATGAGAGCCTGGAAGCGCCAGCATATTCGCTTCGAACACGCGCGATCTTGCGCCGTGAGTACCCGATTTCAGCAGTATTTAGATGTGATGTTGCAGGAGTTAGGTGTATCGCCTTACCGCAAGTTACCAAACGTGCTGGCGGAGTTATTTATACGCTACGAAGCCGCTGATTATAAAGGCATTTATGAAAAATACGAGCAGCAGCGCAAAAGAAGAAAGGAGCCGCTCAAAGCATTGCCAATCGACATGTAGCGCATAATAAAGTTTTTTGTAAAAAGACCAGACCAAATTTTTTTTTACGCAGCCCGGAAAACATCGGTAAGATAGTTTGTCCTAACAATATTCTTATGTACAATAAAAAATGCGGTGTTGGTTCATGTGATAAAAAACTTCTTTTGACAAATTGAAATACCGTTTTTTTTCATTTGCAGTAAAATGATTAAGTTTTTTTACCTAAAATGCAATAATGCATACATATTGATATAAAAATTAAAACTAAAAGAATAAATTTTTAAAATTTACGCAGTGACTATCATCAAAATATAAGTTTTTTTATAGATTTTTTTGCAAAACATAATCCTTGTTTTTAGTAAAGTAGAACGTTGTTATCAAATTTTCCTCAGTATTTAAAGTGCCTAAATCATTAAACACAGGAAGCCTTAGCATTTTTTTTATAACATTTAAAACCTGTTTTCAATTATGAAAAAAACTCTATTGGTTTTGCTAATGCTCTTTTGGGCTATGCTACTCTGGGCACAACAAAAAGAGATATCCGGCACAATTACCACCAGCGAAGACAATCTTCCCGTCATTGGCGCTTCGATTCTTATCAAAGGTACTAGTACAGGTACCGTTACTGATGTAGATGGCACGTACAATCTTACCGTTCCCGGCAACGACGCTGTTTTAGTCATCTCTTACACTGGATTAAAGACGCAGGAAGTTACAGTAGGCGACCGCACGACTATTAATATAGTCATGGAAGCCAATGTTGCCTTTCTGGACGAAGTGGTAGTAACCGGTTACGGTACACAAGGACGCCGCGTGTTGACAAGTGCAGTGAGTTCAGTAAAAGCTGAAGACATTCAGAATCTACCTTCTGCCAGTGTGGATCAATTGGTGCAGGGGCGCGCTGCGGGTGTGCAGATTAGCGCCAATTCTGGTACCCCGGGCGGTGGAATGTTTGTCCGTGTACGTGGAACAACCTCCATTACCGCTAGTAGTGATCCCCTTTATGTAATTGATGGTATCCCGGTGGTATCAACACCGCTAGAATCCGAAGGAACGGGCGGGCAGCGGACTAATCCACTGGCGGATTTGAATCCGGCAGACATCGAATCTGTTGAAATTTTAAAGGATGCTTCTGCAACTGCCATCTACGGCGCGCGAGCAGCCAACGGTGTGGTATTGATTACAACCAAGCGTGGTAAAAAAAGTCAGAATGCCCGTGTAACTGTCAACGCTTACGCTGGGGCACAAAGCTTCTGGCGCAATCCTTCCGACCAGTTGGTCAATGCAGCAGAGTTTGAAACGCTGATAAACGAGTCGCGTGCCAATGCCGGCGCGGCGCCTTTGTATCCGAACGCCAACAGCGGTAAATATGACACCGACTGGAATTCATTTATCTTCAACGAAAGTGCACCGATGTACAACACCGATATTTCGGTGTCCGGCGGTACGGATAGAGTGCGGTACTTTATTAGTGGTAACTACTTTGATCAGGATGGCGTGCTGAAGAACAATAAATTTACGCGCTACACCGGTCGGGTAAACCTCGATTTTGATGCATCGGACAAGATTAAGATTGGAACGAGCGTGTTGTACTCACGCAACGAGCGCCTGCGGGCTAATAATGATGACAACATCAATGGAGCAATGGGCGGCGCTTATTTTTTACCGCCCAATTTACCGCCGTATAACGCCGACGGTTCTTTTACGAAGTTCGGTATTTTTGAAAATCCAATCGCTGTTGTTGAATATCAAGACCTGCAAATGGATGTTAACCGGATTTTGGCAAATGTTTACGGGGAGTGGGAGATTTTACCCTACCTGAAGTTTAAAACCAGCGGCAGTGTTGATTATAATGAAATCAAGGAGGATGCATATTTCCCCACGCAGCTTAATTCTGGCGTAGCGGTTGGTGGATTAGGACGCTCCACCGTTACATTAGACGACAATTTGATTTGGGAAAACATCCTGACTTTTCAAAAAGGCTTGGGCGGCGAGCATTATCTGACCGTATTGCTTGGACAATCGCTCCAGACTTCACGAAATGAGCTGACGCGCGCTTCGGGACAAGGCTTTCCCAGCAATGATTTCCGCCGCATTACTTCGGCAGCCATCCAGACCGCTAATTCGACGGGCACCGAATGGGGCATTGCCTCCTGGTTTGGTCGGTTGAACTACGACTTTGCCGGAAAATACATCGTTACCGTCAATGTACGGCGCGACGGTTCTTCAAGATTTGGCGAAGCCAACCGTTGGGGTACGTTTCCTTCTATAGGTGTCGCCTGGCGTTTATCGGAAGAGTCCTTCTTTCCTGAAGGCGGCTTCATCAATGAGTTGAAGATTCGCGGTAGTTATGGGATAACGGGGAACCAGAATGGAATAGACAACTTTGCTTCGTTGGGTTTGTGGACCGGCGGTGCAAATTATACCACTGCTGCTGGTACGCGCCCCCTGCAATTAGCAAATCCTGACCTGAAATGGGAAGAAACCTCCCAGGTAGATATAGGTTTTGACCTGGGTATTCTGAATGAGCGGATTGTGGTTAATTTTGACTGGTACAACAAATATACCCGCGACCTTTTGCTTGAAGTACCGCTGCCGCGCACTACAGGATTTAGCAGTCAGTTCCAGAATTTTGGCGAAGTAGAAAATGAAGGCTGGGAAGTTACGCTGAATGCGACACCGATTCAAAAAAGAGACTTCAACTGGACTGTAAGTTTCAACGTGGCGCATAATAAAGCCATCGTCAGAAAGCTATTTGCACCGATTGAGATTTATAACCGCAGTCCTTTCCGCCTGGAAGAAGGGCAACCGATCTTTTCTTTCTGGTTCCATGAGCAATTAGGCGTTGATCCGCAAACGGGTGATGCCATCTGGAGAACGGTGAATGGTACTTCCCAAACGGAAGCCTTTAACTCCGGTCGGGATCGCTTTTTCGTAGGCAATGCGCAGCCCGATATTTTTGGCGGCATCAACAATACGATTAATTTCAAAGGCTTTGATTTCTCGATGTTCTGGCAATATAGCCTTGGTAATGAGCAGTTAAACTGGACGCGTTTCTTCCTTGAGCACGGTGGTACCCGTAATACCAACTTCATGCGCAGCCAATTAGATAGATGGCAGAAGCCCGGCGACATTACGGACGTGCCGCGTATGACTGCGAAGAACTACGCCGCCGACCTGCGTCCTTCCCGTTTGGTAGAAGATGGCTCTTATTTGCGTTTGAAGAATATAACGTTGGGTTATAGCCTGCCTTCGTCGTTGACATCCAAGCTGGGCATTCAAAAACTGCGCATTTATGCGACCGGACAGAACCTGATTACGGTGACCAATTACAGCGGTCTGGATCCAGAGTTGACTGGTACAGCTTCGACGATTCTGACTCAAGGGATTGAATTCTTTACATTCCCACAGGCGACCGTAATTACAGGTGGCTTGTCGCTCACTTTTTAATGTAACCTATAATGAAGTGTAGGAATTATTATTAAAAATTAAAAAAAGAAGAATGAAAAAGCTATTATATATCATAAGTTTATCATGGCTCGCTTTTTCCTGTGATGTTTTTGATGTAGCACCGGAAGCAGCCGTAGCCGATGATACGGCTATTAACAATATCGGTGGTCTGAATGCGGCGGTAAATGGCTTGTACGATCGTTTGCAGGGCGGCGGTGGCGCTGCCAATACAGGCTATTACAACGGTCGTTCTTTCCTTGCCAATGATCTATCGGCGGATGTAGCACAAAGTGTAGGTACCTGGGATTTTTACCGGGAAATGGATACTTATCGTGTCAGCCCGGATAATGTAGAAAATCGCGACCTTTTTACGACTATTTATCAGGTGGTCAATCAGGCAAATAACATCATCGCAGCGGCGCCGGGAGTGAGTGATGCCACCGAAGCCCAGAAAAACAATGCGCTGGGTACGGCTTACTTCGCGCGTGGTTTGGCGTTCATGGATGCAGCATTACTCTGGGGTGGCATTCCTGGCGTTTATGGTACGCTGGGCATTACCTTACCCTTGGAACCTTCGCGGCAAGCCGTGGCGCTACCAAGGGCTTCATTACAAGAGACCTGGGCGCAGATTGAATCCGATTTTCAAAAAGCATTAACCTTGTTGCCGGAAACCGGCGCGCCCGCCCGCATTAGCAAACCGGCGGCGCAGGCAATGCTGGCGCGGGTTTATCTGTATCTGAAAAACTACGAGCAGGCTTCCAATTTTGCTTCGCAGGTGATTGCTAATACGAAATTTCAGTTGGTAGCGGATTATACAGCTATTTTCAACAATAAATTGACGGCAGAATCCATCCTGGAATTCCAGTTTGATAATGTTGACCAGAATGCCATTCGTACCTGGTACATTCCAACTTCGGCAGGCGGACGTGGCGACATTGCCATTCACGATGAGTTTTACAATGCCATTCCGGCGAATGATGAGCGCAAAAAATTATATGCATTTGATGCCAATAGCAAATTTTATTATCCGACTAAATATGCCAAAGCCGGTAATATTGACAATATTCACGTTATTCGCCTGGCGGAGATGTATTTGATTCGCGCCGAAGCCGATTATCTGAGTGGCAAAGGCAACCCATTGGCTGATTTGAATGCAGTTCATACGCGTGCTGACCTGCCAGCGTTAACGGCGATTACCAGCATTGACGATATTTTGAACGAGCGCAAAATAGAATTTGCCGTAGAAGGACAGCGTTGGTATGATTTGTTGCGCACCGGAAAAGCCCTGACGGTACTGGCATCGGTGCCTCGCACCAACGCGCCCGGCGCACCGGCAACCCTGGCAGAAGCCAATCGGCAGGTGCTTCCGATTCCGAGTGCGGAATTAAATGCGAATCCGAATTCAGTACAAAATGATGCGTACAAGTAAATAGTATTTAATAGAACATTTGGTTGCTAATTATATAACGCATTTAATTTATATAATTAGCAACCAATAATATTAAAGAATAAGCAAATATTATATTGTCCTAAATAATTTTTTTAAGAAATAATCAATGGTTAATGGTTAATCATCATTCATTATTTTCCATTTAATAAATTCAGAATAGCGGCTGTCATTGCGATGGAGCCGGTTTTTAAAGTGGGTTCTGGCACCGGAGCAAATTTAGAATTGTGCAAGCTTGGCATGGGCGCTTCTCCTTTCTCGGCTTTCGCCAATAATTGCGGGTCAACCGCACCCAACCAGAAAATACAAGTCGGAATTTTATCTTCCGTTCTGCCAAAGTAGCTAAAGTCCTCCCCTGCCATGGTAGGCGGCACTTCCATTACATTTTCGGCACCCAGTGTTTTTTGGAAAACGCCTTTCAAACGATTGGTCAGATTGGGTTCATTATACACCGAAGGGCAGAATTCATTTTTCAGGGTCATTTTGGGATACATTTCTTCCGGCAAACCCGCCGACATGGCAACGCCTTTACAAATGCGCTGAATTTTGCTAATAATATCATTGCGTACCGCATCATTAAACGAACGCATCGTTAGTTCCAGCTTCACTTCATTGGGAATGATATTGCCTTTGGTACCGCCATGAATGGAACCTACCGTGACCACTGCCGGTTCGAGTGGTGAAATTTCCCGACTTACAATGGTCTGCAACGCAATAACAATGCGCGAAGCCAGCATTACCGGGTCAATCGTGGTGTGCGGATAAGCGCCGTGCCCGCCGCGCCCGTAAACAGTAATGTCCATAAAATCGGTAAACGCAAAACTATATTCGGCTTTCACGCCAATTTTACCCGCGGGTACATTCGGGGCAGCGTGCAGCGCCACGATGTAATCGGGCTTACCAAATTTTTGAAATAAGCCTTCGTCCAGCATTTTTTTAGCGCCGCCGTTGCGCTCTTCCGCTGGTTGACCAATAAAAATCACGGTACCTTTCCAATCGCTTTTCATTTTGGCTAAATTGCGCGCTGCGCCTACCCAACTGGTCATATGTGTATCGTGTCCGCAGGCATGCATGACGCTGACCGTGTTACCCGTCTCATCTTTTGCCATCACCTTGCTGGCATAAGGCAAGCCCGTTTCTTCCTGAATCGGCAGGGCATCCATATCAGTACGCACCATGATGGTTGGACCCGTCCCATTTTTCAAAATACCTACGACCCCATTGCCGCCAAATTGTTCGGTGACTTGAAAACCCAAGCCCCGCAACTCATCCGCCATGCGCCTGGCAGTATTTACTTCATAAAAAGACAGTTCTGGATTTTGATGTAAATGCAAATATAATTTTTCCAGATAGGAATAATCTGCCTCTACTAACTGTTTGATTTTGTTTTGATTAGGTTGTGCAAATAAACCGGCAAGAAATATCAAATGAATAAAAGTGAATAAAATTTGCTTCATATCATATTAAATTTTTACCAATTATAATAAATAAACCTGAATTCAATAAACTTGGCAAGTGCCCTTTCCGCTTTATCAAAAGTAGAAAGTTTTACCTACATTTGGGCGCAACGACCTAATTTTTAAGTATGGAGACCATTGACAATGTCAGAATCAACTTTAACCCGGAACAACTGCTGTTACTCAATTTTTGCCTCGCATTTTTAATGTTTGGCGTAGCATTGGATTTAAAACCGGAGCATTTTAAATTGCTATACAAACAACCCAAAGCGGCTTTAGTGGGCTTTACATCACAGTTGATCCTGCTGCCATTACTCACCATCGGGCTTATTTTTTTATTCCAACCGCCCGTTTCCATTGCCCTGGGAATGCTGCTGGTGAGCGTGTGCCCGGGCGGCAATGTGTCCAACTACGTAACCCATCTGGCAAAAGGCAACGTCGCCTTATCGGTATTGATGACTTCCGTTTCTACGCTGGCGGCTACTTTTTCCACGCCCTTGCTATTTGCCTTACTTACACCACTGGTGCCTGGCGGGAAAGCTTTTCAACAGGAAATTTACGTTTCGCCCTGGGATATGATTATTACCATTATTCAGCTGATTCTCATTCCATTAAGTGTCGGAATGATTGTCAATCAACAATTTCCGCGCCTGACGCAACGCCTGCTCAAGCCCATTCAGATGCTTTCTCTACTTATTTTCGCCGGATTTGTTATTGTAGCAGTATATGGAAATTGGGATAATATTACCAATTATATTCATCTTGTATTTATAATTGTTTTGATTAATAATGGTTTAGCACTACTAATGGGCTATGGTTTTGCTAAAATCAATCGCCTGCCTTTTTTTGACGCTAAAGCCATCGCACTGGAAACCGGCATTCACAATTCGGGATTGGGATTAATACTAATATTTAATTTTTTTAATGGATTAGGCGGAATGGCAATGGTGGCGGCTTGGTGGGGCGTATGGCACCTTATTTCCGCAGCCGTATTAGCCTCCATTTGGAGCAGAAGCAGTAAATAAACCGCATAAATTGGTTAAATGAATCGTGTTTTTTACAATTAGTAAAAAAAATGATATTATATTTTACATTTACTACTGTAATCTCTATATTGCATCAGGTCTTTGACTCATATTATATTTAATAGCTATAAAGTCATTATACTTTACATCTACTTCGCTGTTCCTGAAACATACCAAAAAATCGGTATAACCCATCGCTTTCAAGCTCATCTGTTTCGTTACAAAATACTGATTTACAAGGTATTACAGTCTAAATCTTACCAAAAAATACTTAATTCCAAAAGGAAATGGGTAAAATTTGTTCCTTGCATTTCTATATAAAGCACATGATATTGCATTATAATCTTAAAGCCAATGGACATTAATAAAACCCCCTTCGATTTTAATAAATATTTACAAGGAATAAATCCCAGTGAAATGCCCCCGGAACGAATTGACGAAGCTTTAGAAGATTTTTTCAATGAGCTGAGTCCATTTTTGCAAACGGTGCAATTTGCTTATGCGGTTGATCTGGTAAGGCAGAGAATTGCTTACAAATATAACTTTTGTGAATATTTAAATTATGAGCCGGTGCAAGTAAATATGGGGCTTTTAAATGATATTATACACCCGGATGAGCATAAAAAATTGAATATTTTATACCGGCGCATGAACGAATTTGCAAAGCAATATCCAATAGAGCCGATCAAATTTGGGTTGGTGCTGGGGCATCAGTTGCGTAAAGCCGATGGCACTTACATCAAAGTACTGCGCTATTTTCACCCGTTTTTACTAGATGAACATCATAAATTACTGGTTTATTATTGTCTTTGCGTGGATGTAAGCAATCATTATTTTAATAATGGTATTACATTGGATATCATATTGCCCCAGGATGCCCCATTTACGCGGGCTACAGCATTAAATTATTTTAATATGATCATGACGGACCAAGTCATTCAGTTTACCAAGCGGCAATTGCAAGTAATAAAAGTTTGGAGTGAAACTGATTCGCCAAAAGTCGCTGCCGAAAGATTATCCATGCAAGTGAGAACATTGGAGACGCACCTGAAAAATATGCGAAAAAAGATCGGCGCCCGACGCACCTTGGATGTAGTGGTGTATGCCAAAGATCATGGGCTTATATAGACGGCATACCAAAATATACGTATTTTTTATTAACAAACTGTTCCCTACTTTTGATCGAAATTAATCATCATTCATTTTTCCAGCCAGATTTGCACAACGCCATATATCTTATCAATGAAAGTTCATTTTTGTATTCATAATAATTGATACATAACTTACTAAAAGCTTATTTATAAAAACTAAACCCTTGTTTATTATAACATGAATAAAATTATCTATATTAATTTCCCTGACTTTCAATAAAATCAATCTTGCCTGTGCTTCTGCCTAACGGGAGCCGGCAATATTCATTTTTGGGAGTGTGAGTAAATATAGGACCCTGAGCAGCAAATGCCGGGGTCTTTTTTTATTGGCATATAATTTTTTTTGAAAATTATGATATGTAGCTTACAAAAATCTCTTTTATTTGAGTTGTTAAAATACCAAATAGAATTACTTTGATTTTCCGTTTTTCAGTTATAAATTGCGCCTTGATGGGTAAACGTAAAATAAACAAACATTGAAACCGACCGATATTTCCAATCCCGAATATTTCCACAAAGTGGTGGACTGCCAGTATGCCTGTCCCGCGCATACACCGGTGCCTGAGTACATTCGCCTGATTGCGGCGGAGCGTTATACCGAGGCGTATATTGTCAATTGGGAATCCAATGTGTTTCCGGGGGTGCTGGGGCGCACCTGCGACCGCCCCTGCGAGCCTGCCTGCCGTCGTGGTCGCATCGAGGAAGAACCCGTTGCCATCTGCCGTCTGAAGCGCGTAGCCGCCGATAATAAAGGGGATGTCACTGCCTATATGCCGGAAATTCCGCTCGTTAAAAACGGCAAAAAAGTTGCTTTAATTGGCGGTGGACCTGCTTCGCTGACCGTAGCGCGCGATCTGGCTCCCTTAGGTTACGAAATTCATTTATATGATGATCAAGACATGAATGGCGACATGATGCGTAATCAGATTCCATCTTTCCGCTTGCCGGAATCCGTTCTGAATGAGGAAGTTGGCTATATTTTGAATATGGGCATTCATACGCATTTTAAAACGTATGTGTCCAGTATGAAAGCAATTTTAGACCAGGATTATGACGCGGTGTTTGTAGGAACGGGCGCTCCACGTGGCGGTGATTTGCCGGATTTACCAGGTCGTTGGGATGCCAAGGAACACATCCACATCGGCATTGAATGGCTGGCGAATGTGGCGTTTGGTCATATTGAAAAAATTGGCAAAAAAGTAATTGTGCTCGGTGGTGGGAATACCGCGATGGATTGCTGCCGGACTTCACGACGCCTGGGCGGTGAGCAAGTTACGGTGGTGGTACGCAGTCCGTTCAAAGATATGAAGGCTTCGCCCTGGGAAATCGAAGATGCGATGCGCGAAGATATTCCTATTCTAAACAATATGCCGCCGAAGGAATTCGTGGTGGAAAATGGGCAGTTGAAGGGGGTAATTTTTGAAAAAGTACACGCCGTTTATGATGAAAAAGGCAGGCGCTCCCTGGTACCGACGGGCGAACCCGATGTGTTCATCGAAGCCGACGACGTGATTATTGCCATTGGTCAGGAAAATGCGTTCCCCTGGATTGAACGGTATTTGGGTATTGAATTTGGCAAATGGGAAATGCCTGTTTTGGATGACAAAACCTTTCAGTCCACTCATCCGAAAGTATTCTTTGGCGGCGACGCAGCATTCGGACCCAAAAATGTCATTACTGCCGTGGCCCACGGGCATCAGGCTGCCATTTCCATTGATTTATTTTGCAAAGGTGAATATATCAAAAAACGCCCTGCGCCATTTACCAATCTCGTCAGCCAGAAAATGGGTATTCACGAATGGGCTTACGACAATGATGTGACGAATGACTTGCGTTACAAAGTACCCCACGCCGATAAGTACGTTTCGCTGAAAGATCGAAAAATGGAGGTGGAATTGGGCTTTGATCGTGCCACAGGATTCAAGGAGGCGCAGCGTTGCCTGAATTGTGACGTACAAACGGTGTTTAATACCAGCCGTTGCATCGAGTGCGATGCTTGTGTCGATATTTGCCCAACTTCGTGTATTACGTTTACCAATAACGGCGATGAACTGGAGCTTCGGCTTCGCTTGAATGCGCCAGCTATGAATTTAGATCAGGATTTGTATGTTTCGGATACGCTGCCGACCGGTCGGGTAATGATTAAAGACGAAGATGTCTGCCTGCATTGTGGCTTGTGCGCGGAACGCTGCCCTACGGCGGCTTGGGACATGCAGCAATTTTTATACTCGGTTACAAAAGCAGGAAATCCATGCAGCATCTTACAGGAACCAATGACTTTGTAGTACGTTTTGCCAATGTAAACGGCACCGGCTCGGCGAGCGCCAACGACCTGTTTGCCAAATCCATTTTTCGGATGGGCATTCCGGTCACGGCAAAGAATATCTTCCCCTCCAATATTCAGGGCTTGCCCACCTGGTTTGAGGTGCGCGTGAGCGAAAAAGGTTATCTCGGTCGGCGCGAGGGTATTGACATCATGGTTTGTGTTAATCCGCAAAGCATGGCAAAGGATGTACTATCGGTAAAATCCGGTGGTTATTTTATTTACGACAGCACCAAACCATTACATAAAACCTTCATCAGGGAAGATTTACATTACATCGGCATTCCGATGACGGAAATTTGCAACCAGCATTTTCAAGACCCGCGCGTCCGGCACTTATTGAAAAATATTGTCTATGTTGGTGGGCTTGCGGTGTTGTTAGAAATAGAAGAAGCGGTGCTGAAAGGCATTATCGCCGATGAATTCCGCAAGAAAGAAAAGCTCATACCCACCAATTATAAAGCCCTGGAACTGGGCATGCAATATGTCCGCGATCATTACGATTTTCCGCTGGATTTGCGCGTGGAACGTCGGGATTCAGTGGGCGACCGCATTGTCATTGATGGCAATACCGCTTGTGCCTTGGGTGCATTGTATGGCGGAGCAACGGTGGCAGCCTGGTATCCCATCACGCCTTCCACTTCATTGGTGCAGGCTTTTGAAAAATATGCGAATAAACTGCGGATTGACCCGGAAACCGGTCGGAAAAACTTTGCAGTGGTACAAGCCGAAGACGAATTAGCTGCTATCGGCATGGTGATTGGTGCCGCCTGGAATGGCGCACGCGCCTTCACGGCTACCAGTGGTCCCGGCGTTTCGTTGATGAATGAATTCCTCGGATTAGCCTATTTTGCCGAAATTCCTACTGTTTTGGTGGATGTGCAACGCGGCGGTCCTTCCACCGGTATGCCCACGCGTACCCAGCAGTCGGACATTACGCTTGCTGCTTATGCCTCGCACGGCGATACCAAGCATATCCTGCTATTTCCAAGCAATCCCAAGGAATGTTTTGAGCTGACGGCAGAAGCCCTGGATTTAGCGGATCGCCTGCAAACGCCCATTCTGGTGATGACCGATCTGGATTTGGGTATGAACGACCATTTATCTCCGCCTTTAACCTGGGATGAAAACCGAAAATACGATACCGGTAAAGTATTGAGTGCAGAAGATTTGGAACAAATTCCCCAATTCGGGCGCTACCTGGACGTGGACGGTGATGGCATTCCCTACCGCACTTTACCGGGCACGCACCCTACCAAAGGTTCTTATTTTACCCGCGGCACCTCGCGCGACGAGTACGCCAAATACACCGAAGAAGGTGCACCGTATGTCCGCAACATGCAACGCCTGCAAAAAAAGTGGGAAACTGCAAAAACCCTTGTGCCGAAGCCAGAATTTTACCAATCGAATAACGAAAGTCCGTACGGTTTAATCTTCTTTGGTACCACCACTTACGCTGCCCTCGAAGCAATGGACATGCTCGAAGCCGAAGGCATGCCGATGGATGCGATGCGGGTGCTGGCATTTCCTTTCCAGGAAAGTGTACGGGCATTTATTGAGCAGCACGAGAAGATTTTTGTGATTGAGCAGAATCGGGACGCACAATTCCGCTCTTTATTAATCAATGAATTGGAAATCAACCCCAAACAGTTGGTTCCAATTTTAAATTATGATGGCTTCCCGATTACCGCCGATTTTATACAAAAGGAAATATTAAGTAAAATTGAAGTAGCAGGTATTAAAAATAATGGAATGGTACACTGATTTTGCCCAAGGCATCCCTTCGGGATAGGATAATTATGATAGCATAAGATCAATTTTAATCATAAACATCATAATAATCGGTGTCCTATTAAAAAATAAATCATGACTTATATTAAACCAAAATTTCGCCACCCTGCCCTTTCCAAAAATGAATTGGGCTACGCCAAGCATGAGTATGAAGGTGCCATTTCTACGCTCTGCGGCGGCTGCGGACATGATTCGATCAGTGGCGCGATTGTACAAGCCTGTTTTGAACTCAATATTGAACCGCATCGCTTGGCAAAGCTCTCCGGCATTGGCTGTTCATCGAAAACGCCCACTTATTTTTTGAGTAACTCCCACGGTTTCAACTCGGTACACGGGCGCATGCCTTCGGTGGCTACCGGCGCTATTCTGGCAAATCGCAATTTAATTTACCTCGGCGTTTCCGGCGACGGCGACACGGCGTCTATCGGCATGGGGCAATTCGTACACGCCATCCGCCGCAATTTGAATATGACTTATATCGTGATGAACAATGGCTGCTATGGTTTGACCAAAGGGCAAGACTCCGCGACCGCCGACATTGGCTCGATCAATAAATCCGGCGCTGCCAATCAATTCCACCCGATTGACCTGGTCGGCATGGCAATCGAATTGGGCGCTTCTTTTGTAGCAAGGAGCTTCTCCGGCGACAAGACCCAACTCGTGCCCCTCATCAAAGCCGCCTTGTCGCACAAGGGTTTTGCGTTTATTGACGTGGTATCACCCTGTGTGACGTTTAATAATAATTTTGGCTCCACCAAATCTTATGATTACGTGCGCGAACACATTGAAGCCACCGCTGCCGTTGACTATGTGCCTGAAAAAGACGAGATTACCGTAGAATACGGCGCCGGTAGAACCGCCAATGTAGAACTGCACGATGGCTCGGTCATCCAATTGCACAAATTGTCGCCCGACTGGAATCCGCTCGACCGCCGCTCTTCCCTGCGTCGCCTGCACGATTCGCAAGCCAAAGGCGAAATTCTCACCGGCTTGATTTATGTGGACCCCAAAACCCAGGATTTGCACGATTACTTAAAAACCACCGAAAAACCACTCAATACCTTGCGGGAAAAAGATTTGTATCCGGGTAAAAACGCATTGGAGGCAATCAACGCCGAACATCGTTAGCCACAAGCGCCCGCATCCCGAAAAACATAGTTTACCCCCGTTCCAACCCAAATTCAATTTACCTTTTAGCTCAATTAGGGGGGTATTCAACCTGAATTCAATTCGGTTTGAATACCCCCCTAATTATACTTGAAACATAATTCAATTCAGTTTCAGCAACCCCTTCATTAGGTTTGAACCCGAATACAGCAAGCAACCTCCGCTGTGTAGTCGTCGCCCTGGCAAAAATCGGTTCCCGGTTATCCTTCTTGAACCTCGGGAATCGTCCAAATTGCGTCAAACCCTTGAAACAGAGCGGTCGTCGCTCCCCCGTTAAAATCGTGCTATGAGCGACCGACGCTTTTGGGGGCTGTATTTTGCTAAATTACTGGCAATAGTATTTTGAAATACAAGTTTTTATACATATTATTGCAACGGACTTTAATTGTACCATTTTGGAATTGAAACACGGCTACACAGGACGCACTGACTGCAATCGGATTACTTTAATTGTACCATTTTGGAATTGAAACATCGCAAAATCGGGCTGGCGGTCAAGGGTGGATCAACTTTAATTGTACCATTTTGGAATTGAAACGACGCCCCGCTTAGCATTATACGAATTTATGCACATACTTTAATTGTACCATTTTGGAATTGAAACCGGTCAATGATTCGTGCAAATGGCTCATTTTTTGTACTTTAATTGTACCATTTTGGAATTGAAACATTCCCAGACCAACGCCAAGCAATTTGGCTAAAAAACTTTAATTGTACCATTTTGGAATTGAAACTAGAATTGTCATGCCCGACAAATACGTGGGAAGTGGACTTTAATTGTACCATTTTGGAATTGAAACACGAAAAAATGACGATTGTTTCTAACAAGTTGGCTCACTTTAATTGTACCATTTTGGAATTGAAACTTCGACAAGAGACGTTTGACCCGGCTGGCTCTTACTGACTTTAATTGTACCATTTTGGAATTGAAACCCGACTTTGAACCCGCCGCGCCGTCCACACTGCCTACTTTAATTGTACCATTTTGGAATTGAAACCATTGTTTCTTCCTGGTGCTGCATATAATACACCTGACTTTAATTGTACCATTTTGGAATTGAAACATGTTACTGGTTTTATCGACTTGAACGGCTACCTGACTTTAATTGTACCATTTTGGAATTGAAACAATTTGATAACCTTTTTAGATGGCTGAAAGCGGAGCACTTTAATTGTACCATTTTGGAATTGAAACTTTTTTAGGTTTGGTATATCCTGTCCGACAACGGTACTTTAATTGTACCATTTTGGAATTGAAACGAGCGTTACAAGATAAGCAATTAACTCATATGCTTAACTTTAATTGTACCATTTTGGAATTGAAACGCCATTTATTGCCGTCTGGATGCGGACATTCTGCTTACTTTAATTGTACCATTTTGGAATTGAAACGAGTCTATATCTTCTCCGATTTCAGCAAGTTGTGTACTTTAATTGTACCATTTTGGAATTGAAACAACACTTCATGTTTCAGGAACAGCGCGAATTACAGGACTTTAATTGTACCATTTTGGAATTGAAACATATTTAACAATCAAATTCAAGGATAGCACTGATGCACTTTAATTGTACCATTTTGGAATTGAAACAAAAATTTGAGAGCATGATCGGTGCACTTAATTTTACTTTAATTGTACCATTTTGGAATTGAAACTCTTTACTTAACGCCTGAATACCTTCTGCAAGCGCACTTTAATTGTACCATTTTGGAATTGAAACGGGAATTCCCTAGAATTCTATGCGAAAAAGGTTTCTCACTTTAATTGTACCATTTTGGAATTGAAACAATTTTTTGCTGCTTCTGTCAGCACAACGTTTTTGACTTTAATTGTACCATTTTGGAATTGAAACGTTACCGGCAATTGGGTTCCTACCAGTAATGATATGTACTTTAATTGTACCATTTTGGAATTGAAACCGAATATAATCAAAGATGGGGCATGTTTACTTTTCACTTTAATTGTACCATTTTGGAATTGAAACCTGTTGTAGGGCAAAGGTTGCCGGTTGTATAATGTACTTTAATTGTACCATTTTGGAATTGAAACCGATTGCAGTAGGTGTTCCGACATTTCCTGTAATTCGACTTTAATTGTACCATTTTGGAATTGAAACCATT
>JBKBWT010000003.1:16297-39371 GCA_046314415.1 Saprospiraceae bacterium | reverse complement strand
CTGATGATCGTCCCCGATGAAACGGGCATTTTCCGACGACAATAATGCTTTGACTTGCAAAGGATTAGCGCAGCGGGCTTTGATTTCGACATTGAGGTGTGGCATAATACTATTTTCAATTGATGATGGCGTATTGATTATGGATTAAACTACTGATTTTTAATGGTTTAACACTTACGCCTGCTCATTTCAAATTTGGTATAAGCACTTTTTTCCGAGCCAAGATTACAAAAAAGGCGGCACTCCAGCTACCCCCGTGCGCCTTAGTCACGCTGTTTTTTTGCTGGACAGGCAAGTTGGAAAACCCCGGCAGCTAAGCTGATGACCCCCCAAAGGTAAGTTAAAGAACCTGTTGGGGTAAGATAAAGAACCTCAATAGGTACTACATTGAACCTATACAGCATCTTTGTTGAACCTCCACATGTTGAACATTGAACTTATACAACATGAAGACAGAACCCCTAAAGCATCTTCATTGAACCTCCATAGGTGCTCTATTGAACCCCTACAGGTTGAACCTTGAACCTATATAGCATCTTTGCTGAACCTTTGGAGCTTATTCTGAGGCATTTAAAAAGAGGAGCAAAAAATTGGCAGAAAAAAAATACCCCGCCACTCTTGCGAATGGCGGGGCTTTGTTTGTTCTATTTTATCCAAGTATTACTCAGAATCCTTATTCTCGTTGTCTTGCAATTGTTCTTTCAACTGTGAGAATACATCCAGATCGCCAAGGGTAGAGCGTTCTACGCTATCCTGCGTTTTCTTCACAGCGCTCGACGTTTGCTTGCGTTCCGCGTCTTTTTCCTTCTTCACTGCTTCGTCGGCTTCGCGGCGAATGTCTTCCAGGTAGCGCAGGTGCGATACGAGGATGCGCTTGTCGTCACGGTTGAATTCAATCACTTTCACGGTCAGTATGTCATCTACTTCTGCCAGCGTATTGTCTTCCTTGCGAATATGCTTAATCGGCGCGAAAGCCTCTAAGCCATAAGGCAATTGTACAATCGCTCCACGATCATCGCGGCGCAGCACTGTGGCTTCGTGATAAGAGCCAACCGGAAACACTTGCTCGAAGGTATCCCAAGGGTTGTCTTCGGTTTGCTTATGACCAAGTGACAACTTGCGGTTTTCCTTGTCAATGTCCAGAATGACTACGTCAATCTTTTCGCCTACTTTCGTGAATTCTGACGGGTGGTTGAATCGCTTCGTCCAAGACAGGTCAGAGATGTGAACCATACCGCCAATGCCATCCTTCAACTCTACAAACACACCGTAGGGCGTCAGGTTTTTCACCTCGCCGGTGTGACGACTGCCCATTGGGTACTGTTCTTCGATGGCGCTCCAGGGGTCTTTTTGCAATTGCTTGAGACTCAAAGACATCTTACGCTCATCGCGATCAATTGTTACCACTTTGGCTTCGTATTCCTGACCCAGTTTGAAGTATTCGCGTGCGTTCACCGGCTGGTTGCTCCAGGTCACTTCTGATACGTGAATCAAGCCTTCTACGCCCGGTTGAATTTCAAGGAATGCACCGTAATCTTCAATATTGACAATTTTACCTTTAACGGTAGAACCTTCCGAGATTTCGTTGTTGAGTACTTCCCAGGGATGCGGCTGTAATTGCTTGAGACCCAAAGAAATACGCTTCTTGTTTTCGTCAAAATCGAGCACCACCACGTTGATTTTCTGGTTGAGGTGTAGCACTTCGCTCGGATGGCTGATGCGACCCCAGGAAATATCGGTGATGTACAACAGACCATCTACGCCGCCCAGATCGAGGAACGCACCGAAGTCGGTGATATTCTTGACCAGACCTTCGAGTACCTGACCTTTTTCCAGACCGGCAATGATTTGCTCGCGCTGCTCAGCTAAGTCACTCTCAATCAAAGCCTTGTGCGAAACAACCGCATTCTTGATGGTTTCGTTGATCTTTACCACCTTGAATTCCATGGTTTTGCCGACATAGGCATCATAATCAATGATCGGTTTGATATCAATCTGCGAACCTGGCAAGAACGTTTCCAAACCGCTGGCGTCCACAATCAAACCACCTTTGGTCTTGCTGATAACCGTACCTTTGATGACCGTACCATTTTGGTAAGAATCCACAATACGTTCCCAAGCCAACAACAATTTGGCTTTACGACGCGACAGGATCAATTGCCCTTGCGTGTCTTCCTGCTGTTCAACATACACTTCTACGGTGTCGCCTACTTTTAGGTCCGGGAATTCACGGAATTCGGAAAGCGGCACTAAACCGTCCGACTTATAATTGATATCCAGTACCACGTCGCCATCATTAATCGACGTCACGTAACCAGTAACAATTTCATTCTCCTGAATTGCCGTCATAGACGACTCATACTGCTCGGTGTAGCGCTTCGTATCCTCTACTGAGTATTTGTAGCCATGCTTGCTGGTAATCGCCCAATCGTAATCATCATGTGCGCCACTGGTCACGGTCTGCTCGAGCAGAATAGAATCAAGGTCACCCTCTTCTTCTTCCTCTTCCACTTCTTCTAGTTCCGCTTCAGCTACCACCTCTTCCTCTTCTTGGGCAGGCAGATCTCTTGATTCCGTTTCCTCAACGGCATCCAGATTTTCTTCATTTTCCTGGAATTCATTTTCCAGAGTTTGATCATCTAGCATTGAAAGAATGCTTTTTAAAGGTTAAGAAATAAGATCGACATTTACAAGGTGCTCTAAATGAGCTGAATGGATACTGTTTTCATTCACTTGAAAATCCCGCTCCGTTTTTAGCGGGGCAAAGGTACCACTATTTACCGGAAAAAGAAATTAAATCGCAGGTTTTTGTCGCAAAGACAGGTTGAAGAAGTCTGTAGCCAATGGTGTTACCTCTAATCTTGCATTATTGAAATTGGATTCAAAAAAAATAAAGCGCTGTTTTTTCGCGGTACCAAAGAAAAATCTTTATTTTGACAGCTTTAAGAACGAAATTTGGTAACGCTTGTTCTATTCAAATAAAACTATTTAAAAAAGTAAGTATGATTACGACTGACTCACGCCCTTGGCTCAAAAATTATCCCAGTGGTGTACCTGCAAATATTGATGTAAACCAATACGCTACCCTGGTACAAATGGTGGAAGAAGCCTTCCAAAAATATCGCGATAAACCTGCTTTTACCTGCATGGGTAAAGAATTCACCTTTGCAGAAATCGATAAAATGTCGCGTGACTTTGGTGCTTATCTCCAGTCGCGCGGTTTGGAACCTGGCGATCGCGTTGCCCTGATGATGCCCAATTTATTGCAATATCCGATTGCTTTATTCGGTGCTTTACGGGCAGGTTTGATTGTGGTAAATACGAATCCGCTGTACACGCCACGCGAAATGTTGCACCAGTTTACCGATTCCGGCGCAAAGGCAATTGTCATTGTTGAAAATTTTGCTGCCAATCTGGAAAAAATTATAAAAGACACCAATATTAAAACGGTCGTAATAACCAGTATTGGCGAAATGCTGGGTTTTCCTAAAAAATTGGTGGTCAACTTTGTTGTGCGCAACATCAAAAAGATGGTGCCTAAGTTTAACATTCCCAATACGGTAAGTTTCAGTGAGGCGCTCCGCCAAGGTAAAAAATTCACCATCAAGCCCGGCAATGCTGGTCCTGATGACACTATTTTCCTGCAATACACCGGCGGTACCACGGGGGTAGCCAAAGGTGCCATGCTGACCAACCGAAACATGGTGGGCAATATGCTGCAAATGAAAGCCTGGATGTCGCCTTATATGCGCGACGGGGTTGAAGTAGCGCTGTGCGCCTTACCGTTGTATCATATTTTTGCGCTTACGGTCAATTGCTTCGGCATTATGGCAATCGGTGGGATGAATGTGCTGATTACCAATGCCAGAGATATTAATTCTATCATTGAAGCGATGAAATCGCACAAAATTTCGGTTGTTTCCGGTTTGAATACTTTGTTCAATGCCATGATGAACCATCCGGAGTTTGAAAAATTGGATTTCAGCGAGTTGAAAGTAACCGTAGCGGGTGGTATGGCATTGCAACGCCCGGTTGCCGAGCGTTGGCAGCGAATTACGGGGTGCTTCCTGGCGGAAGGATATGGTATGACGGAGTCATCACCGGTAGCATCGGCGAATCCATTTGACGCTAAACTCGGTCGCCTGGGCACCATCGGTTTACCCATTCCTTCTACGGATATGCGCATTGTAGATGAGCAAGGGAATCCGCTCGGGGTAGATATGGTGGGCGAGATTCAAATTAAAGGTCCGCAGGTGATGAAAGGCTATTACAATCGCCCGGAAGCAACGGCGGAAATGATTCACGATGGCTGGCTCTCCACCGGTGATATTGGTAAAATGAATGAAGAGGGGTATTTCCAGATTGTGGATCGGAAGAAGGATATGATTCTGGTGTCTGGTTTCAATGTGTATCCCAATGAAATTGAGGAAGTTGTAGCCGGAAATCCGAAGGTATTGGAAGTAGCCGCAGTGGGCATTCCCGATGAAAAATCGGGCGAAGTAGTAAAATTATTTGTCGTCAAAAAAGATGACTCACTGACGGAGAAAGAATTAATTGATTATTGCCGCCAGAATATGACGGGCTATAAAGTGCCCAAACACGTCGAGTTCCGCAAGGAGTTGCCCAAAACCAATGTGGGTAAAATCTTGCGCCGCGCCCTACGCGATGAGGCAATGAATGCTAAAGCTTAAAAAAACTTGCCCTCTGGTATCATAAAATGCCAGGGGGCTTTATATTTATGATATTGTGTATCATAAATGGTAGGATTATTACATCCGCATTATTATTTTTTTCAAAAAAGGCTGCCCTGGGCGGCAAAACTCAGTGGATTTTCGAGCTCCAGCAATTTGCGTTTCATCTCCAAGCCATAATAATAGCCATGCAGATCGCCATTTTTGGCAATAACCCGGTGGCAAGGTACAATGATCGGGATAGGATTGTTGCGATTTGCCATGCCAACTGCCCGCACGGCTTTGGCATCACCAATTTTTTCGGCAATAGCAGCGTAAGAAGTGGTTCGTCCGTAAGGAATTTTTAATAATTCGCTCCAGACTCTTTTATTGAATTCCGGCGCGCCTCCCCAGTCTAACTGCAAGTCAAACACTTGACGTTTTCCTTTGAAATATTCATCCAACTGAGTTACGCAATTTTGTAAACAATTCGGTATCAAAACATTAGAAGGACAATTCTGACCAATCAATTTCATGGCAGCAATGCCTAGCTCGCTGCCGACGATCTCGAAACAGCCAAAGGGAGACTCCAAATAGGCTTTTTCCAGCATAGTCTTGTTTTTGAAAAATCAGGTTACTCTCTCCGCTTCTAAGCGCCAGATCAAAAATACAGCATCAATTTTAAAGATGATCCTCCATTATCCATCATTTGACTTTGACTTTCAATGGTTTCTTTTCTTTTTTCTTGCCCCGCACTACTTTACTGATTTGGCTAGGTAGTAGGCTGATGCTGCCTTTTGAGAGTTTTTCCAACGTGACTGCCAGAAAAATGTAGGCCTCGGTAATGCCGGGAACCGGCAGAAAAACAACCGTAAAAAACGGCAAAAAACGCGGAATATCTTTTAATTGGTTGATGGCTTCCCGTATTTCCTGTTCACTGGGAAGTTCGCCATTCTTATTGATTTTCAAGCGGGCAGCCAACAATTTTCCAAAAGTCGTTGCCATATCGCGCGTTTCTACGGCTTCCATTTTAGCAGCGTAACCCAATTTGAGGAAGTTTTCAATCACGGCGCGCCCTAGCAGTTGAATACCGGTTTTCCTGCCTTTAAAAATATGCAACTGCTCTCCATACAAATATAAGAAAATACCAAGGTCTGTCTTGCTACTCAACAAATCATCCTGATTCAGCTGTAATTTGGTCAGTAAAGGTTGTAAAAACGCCTCCTCGAGCGCGTCCATCTTAGCATCTACGTTGAGCGTAAGCAATGAAATATCTAGCAGGAAGCGACGTCCGACCCAATCAAGTGGTGGAATTTCCACATCGTCCAGCGTAATACCTTGTTTTACAAAAGTACGCAGCTCTTCGTGTTCTTCTTCGACCAATAGTCTTGAAGATTTATCAAAATATTGATATAGCGATTTCTCCTGTTTGGTCAATTGATAGTCAGCCCGAATAGAAGCAGCAATAAGTGCTAAGGTCGTTTTTTTAAGCGCCCGTTTTAAATTTAAAATGATAAAAAAGAAGTCTTCTTCTTCAAATTGCGGTTGCCGGGCGGCACGGGAATAATCAAGAAAAAAGTATAAATCCCAGAATAAGAGACTACTAATGCCGGTTTTACGAAAGTCAAAGTAATTTTTTTTGAATCGCACCCGCTTAAACAAAATTTGCTCGAGCAATTCGGTTTCTTCCTGCGGCGCATACTTGTGCAGGCACTCATAGTAAGTGCGCATAAGCTTACCATTTTCTTCAATCTCCTGCGCATAAGCCTCATCCTCAGGAATTTGCTCCAACAAGCGGGCATGCATCATCACATCGAGCAAGGTAAGTTTTGCTCGTTCACTTTCTGACAATTTTTCAAATGAGCCGTTGGTTGTCTGAAAAGGATAATGCACTGGAAAGCCATACACCAGGCCGCTCTGCTGCAAGGCAGCATAGAAAGGGTTGGGATGATGAAAGCGCTGGGCTTCATATGTTCCCAATTCAGGTGCCAGTTCGCTCAATTTCAGGAAGCGAAGCGGGTGAAGTTTTCGATATTCGATGTATGCGTCGAACCAATCCGGTGCGTTGAAGTCAATCATGCGATTGTTTTCGTGTTTCTTGTTTGTATAAACAAAAATAAGTGTCTATTAGATGTATGACTTATTTTTTCGACCGGTGTAGAAAGTTATCCGGCAGGCAACTAGTCTCCTTGTCACTTGGTCTCTCCTTCTCTTAGTCTCTCGTTCACTTAGCCCCTTCTTTAAGCCGCTCCAGTCCTGATTTCGCCTTCTGGTGCAATTCTGTTTTGTATTCGGCTGGATGAATATTCAAACAGGTATTGTAAAATTCCTTGGCGCGATTGAGATCTTTGCGTTTTTCACAAATTAAACCAGCCTGTAAAGCCGCATTACAAGCATAAAAAAACGGTTCGGTACGTCCTTGTTCAATGGTTCGGTAATAAAATCCGAGCGCTTCATCCCAATTTTCCATTCCTTGCAAAATACGCCCCATGCGGTACAAATATTCCAATCGGCTTATTTTATCTAAAAAATCTGTACTGGATAAATGTTCTAATTGTTGATGAGCATTTTGAAAATAGCCGCCATCAAATAACAACCGGGCTTTGATCAAAGAGACGTGCGGCAGCCGACTGGCTTTTGCTTCCTGCAAAGCATCCTTGTCCGCGCCGGTATTGGCTTTGCCATGTGCTAAAACTGCCTTCATACAGCGGCGGTAACCCTGCGTATTGCCTTTAATAAGTTCATTCCAGGCTAGTTTCTGGTAAGTTTCTTTAATGCCGTCTTCGCTGCGGCATTGTTGTAAAAAACGATTGAAATGAACATTGGCATCTGTATCCAAACGGCGCAATTTGGCTAAGCCCAACAAAAATTCCAGTTGCGGCACTTGCGCAAACGCTTTATACTTAGGACAATTTTCTAATAAGGTTATGGCAGTATCATTCCGACCGCTCCGCATCGCCACATTTGCCAGCACAAAACAGTGCAAAGGATTGCTTTCTGGCTGTAAATGAACGGTTTTCAAGGTTTGCCAGGCACCTTCCCCATCGCTTTCAAGGTACAGCAAAATTGTTGCCAACATTACGCCGGTTTCGGTTTTGAAGATAAAATCCTGCTGTCGAGCCTTTTGTAAAACCGTATTCAATTCGCGTCGCCCTTGCGCCACGGTACCAGTCAAGCCCCCTAGCAAACGCACGCTCCAGCGATAATGGTCAGGAATAGTGCCCACCAACGCGTGTAGCACGCCGAGGTCTTTGAGATTGGGTAAGAAATCGGGAAATCGTTCCTGGTTCTTTTGCAACAATTTATGAGCTTTGCTAATATCACTGAAAGCGCTCAGGTAATCGCCAAAACGCAGCTTAATCAGTGCCCATTGCAGTCGCACGTCTGCCTGGGTATAAAGGTAGTAGGGGGATTTGGTATTGCCTTGTTGAATTTTTGCAAGTCGAGCCTCCTGATTTTTTTTCAACCGTTTGTAATCTGCTTCATTCTGTTGTAAATAAAGCACTAAAAAATCTAAATAATTTTCAATATGATATGCAATCAGGTTGTCGGCGTCCGTGCGCTTCAAGTGTGCCAGGGTCAATCGGGCTTCTTCCAGGCGCAAACTGAGCGCCTGCTCATAGGCGTTGCGCGCTGTCGGTGTAAACTCGAAACGCGCCTGGGCAATACCCAGCACCGTTAATAATAAATAAAAGGTAATGCCATATTTCATCTGGAGGTCGTTGAATGTTCAGTCCATAAACGACAAAAGTCTTAAGGTTCGGGCAAGTGCCGAGTTCCTCAAGACTTTTGTTTGATGTGTAATATATGCCGTTTTTATACGGCTGTTATCTTAGAAATCGTCCAGTTCCACCGTAGGTGAAGACGAATATTCTTTCTTCTCGCGCTGGATTCCAACAGTGCTATCATCCACCAGGATACGCCCGCAATGTTCGCACGCAACAATATTTTTGCTTACGGCAATTTCCAGTTGTAATTGTGGTGGAATTTTATTGAAGCAACCGCCGCAGGAATTTCGTTCTACCGTCACCACCGCCAAACCATTGCGATAAGAAGAGCGGATTTTATCATAAGCCCGCAGCAAGCGTTCTTCGATTTTTTCGCGTGCAGTAGCTGAACGGCGACGCAGTTCTTGCTCTTCAGCTTCAGTTTTTTCAATAATTTGCTGCAATTCTGTGCGTTTGGTGTCGAGTTCCTTACGCTTACGCTGAATGCGCTCTTCGGTAGCTTTCAACAAATCATCTTTCTTCTCTACGTCGGCACGCATCTGGCGCACTTTCTTCTCGTTCAGCTCAATTTCGAGCTTTTGCAATTCCAGTTCTTTCGTCAGCGCTTCATATTCACGGTTGTTCTTCACATTGTCCATCTGCGCCTGGTAACGCTGAATGTTGGCTTCCGCTTCTTTGATGTTTGCCTGAAAACGACTCACATCACCCTGGGCATCCTTCAATTCGGTTTGCAAGCGATTGAGACGCGTTTCCAAACCGGTCAGTTCATCTTCTAAATCCTGCACCTCGGCGGGTAATTCTCCTTTTAGAATCTGAATTTCGTCGATTTGTGAATCCAGTCTTTGGAGTTCATATAATTGTCTCAGTTTTTCTTCAACTGTTAATTCAACTGCCATTTTTATGATAGACTTTAGATTTTGGACAATAGACTTTAGACTGCACTGGAGCCTAATTTCTTCATTCTTAATAACTTATTACAAATAAGCTATGGGATTGGTTGACACCTCGGTGCAATGGAGCGCAAAGTTACTAAATTTTTTCGAGATTATTTCGTGTAATAATTCGATCGTAAATTGCTCACTTTCAAAATGTCCGATGTCAGCAATGATAATTTTGCCATCAGCGTCAAAGAATTCGTGGTACTTAAAATCGGCAGTCACCAACACATCCGCACCTTGCGCAATCGCACCGCCCAACAAAAAACTTCCGGAACCCCCACAAACCGCTACGATACGTACCTCGCGCCCGCGCAATGCCGTGTGGCGCACCACACCGGCACGCATCGTTTGTTTCACATGCTGTAAAAAATCTAACTCCGCCATTGGCTGTGGCAAATAGCCAATCATCCCCGCACCCAGGTCTTTGCTCGGCGTTTCCAACGCATTGATTTCCAATAATCCATCCACTTTTTCCAACGCTAGCCGAATTTTACCTTCCAGATTCCCCAAAGCCACGGCGCTGAGTCGCACCTGCTCTTCGCTCCCGTCGGCGGTATAATCAATGGCATTGGTAGCATTCACTTCTGCCAAACCAGCCGTCAACATTAGATTGCGTACAATTTTCGCCTGCTCAGCGGGCACCGTAATGGCGTATTGTTTCAATGCTTTTTTGGGCGAAAGGATTTGGGTGTATTCCAACCCTAATTTTTGACAAATTTTCGCATTTACCCCCTGCTGATACACATTGTCCAAATTGGTATGAATGGCGTAGATTGCAATATCGTTTTTAATGGCGTTCAAGATCGTACGCTCTACATAATTCTTACCGGTAATTTTTTTCAAGCCCCGGAATACAATCGGGTGATGCGCTACAATCAGGTTGCAATTCTTCGCAATTGCCTCATCCACAATAGCTTCTGTAGAATCAAGACATAACAAAACGCCTTTCAAATCAGCATTCGGATCGCCCACAATCAAGCCCGCATTGTCATATTCTTCCTGATACATCGGCGGCGCAATCGTTTCAAGGTAGGAAGTCAACGCACGAATCGTCATACAATTACTCCATTTTTTCACTGTAAAGGTCGCAACGTTTTGGCAAAGATTTGCTATGAACCTTCAACTTTAAACATCTAAGCTCCTAACTACTCCTTATTCGCCAATTGCCCACACGCCGCGTCAATATCCTTGCCCCGGCTGCGTCGCACGGTTACCATTACCCCTCTTTCCGTCAAATATTGCGCGAATTCATCAATTTTATGCGCGGTTGATTTCAAAAATGGCGCACCATCAATCGGATTGTATTCAATAATATTCACCCGCACCGGAAAACGCTTACATAATTTTAATAAATTCTTCGCATCTTCGATATTATCATTAAAATTTTGAAAGGCAATGTATTCATAACTAATGCGATTACCGGTGGTTTGATAAAAATATTCAATCGCATCCATCAGCGAAGCCAAATCATTTTGCTCGTTGATCGGCATAATTTCATTGCGCTTGGCATCGTCCGCCGCGTGCAGCGAGAGCGCCAGATTAAATTTCACGCCATCGTCCGCCAGTTTTTTAATCATCTTCGCAATGCCCGCCGTGCTTACCGTGATGCGCTTCGGCGACATGCTCAATCCCTCCGGCGACGTGATGCGTTCCACACTTTCCAGTACATTTGAGTACGCCAGCAGCGGCTCGCCCATGCCCATATAAACGATGTTCGTGAGCGGATGCCCGAATACCTCCAGCGATTGCTGATTCACCAGCACCACTTGGTCAAAAATCTCCGCCGCATCCAGATTGCGCACGCGCTTCATGCGACCTGTCGCGCAAAACGAGCACGTGAGACTGCACCCCACCTGACACGACACGCACACCGTAAAGCGATTGTCCTCCGGCACCGGTATCAGCACCGATTCCATGAAATGCCCGTCGTGCAAGCGCCAGCGCGACTTGATCGTGCCATCCAGACTTCTTTGTTGTTTATCAAGCGTAATCGCTTGAATTACAAATTGATCCGCCAGTTTTTCCCGTAGTGCCTTCGACAAATTCGTCATCGCCTCAAACGAATGCACGCCCTTCTGCCACAGCCACTCGTGCACCTGCTTCGCCCGAAAGCGCGGCTCGCCTAGCTCTGCGAAAATCGCTTCGAGTTCGGATTTGGAAAGTTGACGGATGTCTTTTTTTATTATATTTGTTGATGTCATTAAAGCCAAACTTTAGTAATCATTAATATTCTATCCTTCTATCCTCTACTAAAATACCCTTATCAAATTTCTTTATCCAATTACAATGCTTATCCAACTCATATGAATACTTAGATCCGCCATTTATGATTAGCTTCATGTCTTTGTCTACAACTATTTCTTTGGCAACTTGTAGCGCGGAAGCATAAAAAGTCAGTTTATCAATAATCCTATAATAACTTCTTTTTACTGACGAGGGTTTATTGGAGTACTTTTCCTCAATTTCTATGATATCTGAATCTAAGTAAGTACGAGAGATAATTAATTCTCCATAAGGATCAAAGTTAGAATCATAAATAGAGATAGGCGATATTTTAGTCTTTATTCTTCCTATATTATCATATTCATATTTTTCTTTCAGCGTTGCAATAATCTCTCCGTCGCGCCCTGTAACAAATTTGTCCTTTTTAACAACTCTCCACTTACTTGCAATAAATTCATAAAAATATTTTATTCCTTCTATAAAATACTTTTTATCTTCCAGAAATGAATACGTTTTTTCTTCTTCTAAGAGCTCTAAGTCGTTATAAATATATTCTGTTTCTTGTTCTTTTTCACCAATAATTTGCTTTTCAAGTATCAATTTATCCCCTTCAAAATGTCTTTTCCACTTACTTACACTATTACTATAATGTAATTCTAATAAAATACATTGGCAGGAATTATTGAAGTGTTTAACTTCTTTAAATGCCATTCCACCTTTATATAACTGTCCTGTAAACCTGTCATATTTAAAAGTTTCTACCTCTTTAGGATTATCAAAAAAATAATCGCCATTATATTTACTGGGAAAATAATTTAATTGCTTGTCCATCTTATCAAATTCATAGCTAATTTATATTTCCGGCAGCTAAAGCAGTCATTACATCATATCTCATCACACTTTCTCCGCAGCCACTCCACCTCTTCCCCGTCCAACCTCGGTGCCAATTCATTAAACACCCGATGCTGATATTCGTTGAACCAGTTTTTTTCTTCTTGCGTCAGTAAATTGCTGTCAATCAGTGTGGTATCAATTAGAAAAAGTGTCAGCGTATCAAATTGCAGGAATTTGCCAAAATCATTTTCTTCTGCCTCTACACATAACACCAAATTCTCAATGCGAATTCCGTATTCACCCGTTTTGTAAAATCCCGGTTCGTTGGAGGTGAGCATGCCCGGTTCGTGCGGGGTGCTGCCCCGCTGATTGTTGGGGCTAGCCGTGAAGCCCTGCGGCGGCTCGTGCACATTGAGGAAAAAACCGACGCCGTGACCCGTGCCGTGACCAAAATTCAAACCCTGCTGCCATAAAAATTGTCGTGCAAGTGTATCTAATTGAACACCAGTCGTTCCTGTCGGAAATTTCGCTTTTGCTAAGGCAATATGTCCTTTCAAAACCAGGGTGTAATGCCGCTTTTGCTCCTCCGTCGGCGTGCCGAGCGCGATGGTGCGGGTGATGTCGGTCGTGCCTTCCAGATATTGCCCACCGGAATCGAGCAATAAAATGCCTTCCGATTTAATTTCAGCCGAACTGCCTTCCTCCGGGCGGTAGTGAACGATGGCACCATTGGCATTATAACCTACAATCGCCGTAAAACTTTCGCCAAAGTAATTGCCTTGGACGGCGCGGAATTCATCGAGCTTTCGACCAGCTTCAAATTCGGTCACCGTGCGCGTTTTTAATTCCTGTTCCAGCCAACGGAAAAAGCGCAGCAGCGCCACCCCATCTTTACGCATCGCTTCGCGCAGGTGGCTTATTTCGGTGGGATTTTTAATGGATTTTAATAATAATGTAATATTGTCTCCTTTTATAATTTGACCTTCAGGAATTGCCTCATATAAACGTACGCTAATCGAGCGATCGTCCACTAAAATCGGGGTTTCCAGCTTTTGCAAAAAAGATTCAATCGCATCATACGATTTTATAATAACGCCGTCGTTATTTAGATTGGTTTTAATATGATCCGGCACTTTTACAGCGTTAATAAATAAGTAAGCCATTTCTTTACCAACGACTAAATAACTGATGGCAACGGGATTCGCTTCAACATCTTTACCCCGAATGTTCAAAGCCCAGGCAATATCGTCCAGCGTTGTAATTAAATGAAAATCAGCACCTTGCTTTATCATTTTTTCGCGGATACGCTTCAATTTATCGGCGCGACTTTCTCCGGCATAAGTTACATCATATTCAAAAATTGGCTCCAATGGCAGCACTGGGCGATCTTTCCAGATTTCTGCAATCAAATCAATTTTAGTATTAATATCAATCCCTTTTGGTTGCAAATGCTTTTCCAAATGCCGCAATTGCCCGACCGAAAATAAATACCCATCGATGCCAACGGTACTGCCTTTCGGCAAATGTTCAGCCAGCCAGGTAACATGCTCCGGCGTGCCGGTAGCGTGTTGTTTGTGCAGGACGAATTCCGATCCATCTAATTGATTATCAGCCTGTAAAAAATAACGAGAATCTGTCCAGAGTCCGGCATGATCTTGCGTGATGACCACAATCCCCGCCGATCCGCTGAAGCCGGAAATCCACTGCCGCCCTTTCCAATGTTCGGCGACGTATTCGCTCTGGTGCGGGTCGCTGGTGGGGATGATATAAGCGTCGAGCCCGTGTGCGCGCAGGGCTTGGCGCAGTTGATTCAAATTTGAAGTTCTGCTTTCAGTTTGCACAGCTGCCATTGTACAGAGTTGAATGGAAAGAATTGGATTTATTTGCGAACTTAACGTTTTTTGTACAAACAAATAATTTTCTGCCAAAGATCAGCTTTTTTAATTTAAATTTCTTTGAACCGTCTTTTGGACATTGCTGTTGAAATTTTTGCAAGGTCAGGAAATTTAGCGTAAATTCGCTACGCGAAAAAAGATTGTTGTACTAACCAAATAAAATCATGTTTTTTGAATTGACAGAAGAACAACGGGCAGTGCAGGAAGCCGCCCGTGAATTTGCCCAAAAGGAATTAAAACCAGGCGTCATTGAGCGGGATTCAAAAATGGAATACCCGAAAGAACAGGTACGCAAATTGGGTGAATTGGGCTTCCTGGGCATGATGATCGCACCGGAATACGGCGGGGGCGGCATGGATACGCTGTCGTACGTGCTGGCAATGGAGGAAATCTCCAAAATAGATAACTCCGTGTCGGTGATTATGTCCGTGCAAAATTCGCTGGTTAGCTGGGGCATTCAAATGTACGGTACCGAGGAGCAAAAAGCCAAGTACCTGCCCAAACTCGCCAGCGGCGAATGGATTGGTTCTTTCTGTCTGTCAGAACCCGAAGCAGGCAGCGATGCCACCAGTCAGCGCACCACGGCAATTGACATGGGCGATTATTACCTGCTAAACGGTACCAAAAACTGGATTACCAACGGCGGCACTTCTAAGCTGCACATCGTGATGGCACAAACCGATGCATCCAAAGGACACCGCGGCATCAACGCACTGCTGGTCGAAACTGATTGGGAAGGCGTGACCATTGGTGCAAAGGAAGACAAACTCGGCATTCGCTCGTCCGACACGCATACCATCATGTACACGGATGTGAAAGTGCCCAAAGCCAATCGCATCGGCGAGGATGGATTCGGATTCAAATTTGCGATGAAAACGCTGGAAGGCGGGCGAATCGGCATTGCGGCGCAGGCGCTGGGTATTGCTGGCGGCGCGTATGAATTAGCAGTTGCATACTCCAAAGAAAGAGAAGCCTTCGGCAAACCGATCAGCCAGCATCAAGCCATTGCATTTAAAATTGCCGATATGGCAACCGAAATAGAAGCCGCTAAACTCATGGTATATCGTGCTGCCTGGATGAAAGACCAAGGTATGGATTACAGCACCGGAAGTTCGATGGCGAAATTATTCGCTTCAGACGTAGCGATGCGTCAAACGGTGGAAGCCGTACAAATTCACGGGGGTTACGGTTTTGTAAAAGAATACCACGTGGAGCGATTGATGCGTGATGCGAAAATCACCCAAATCTATGAGGGGACCTCTGAGGTTCAGCGGATTGTGATTTCCCGCGCCATTTTGCAAGGACAATTATATCAGCCTATTTTTAATATGAATCTGGAAAATGTGGGGTGAAATTGATGCTAATGGTTAGATGTTATTGGTAGTTATGTAGCAGCAACAAGTTATCCGATAAAAGATTTATAATTTTGTTAAAAGCAGCGAGTGACAGGTAACTTGCTGCTTTTTGCTTTGTCTAAAAAGAACATTCCTTTTTTATCAAACGTTTTTGTAAGGTGTAAAAAATAATTGTTACTCAACTCAATTAATTAATAATTGATAATCCATTTTTAATTCAATCGAATGCGGGGTTCTTTTCAAATAGCTAAGGTTTTTGGTATTCCGGTACAATTGCATTGGTCGTTCGGGCTAATTTTTGTAGGAGTGCTCTTCGTGGGATATCGGGATAACCTGGATTGGTCACTGATCAGTTTTTGGGCGTTGGTTATGCTCGCCTTATTTTTTTGTGTATTGCTACATGAGTTTGGGCACGCGCTTATGGCACAACGCTTCGGAGTGCGCACGCGCGACATCATTTTGTCGCCTATTGGAGGGGTGGCACGACTTGAACGCCTCCCCGAGAAACCAATTCATGAGTTTTATGTAGCTATTGCCGGTCCTTTGGTCAATGTTGGCATCATTATACTTTTATCACCTTATTTTTTATTTGTACCGAAAGAAACCTTGCAGGAAATTTGGAGTATTACGCGGCAGTATTTTGGTGCAAAAGACAATGTATTTACCCAGCATATGACCTTGCTGGACTCCTTTCTATTTTTAACCATCGCCTTAAACGGTACGCTTGCCATTTTCAATATGTTACCGGCTTTTCCGATGGATGGCGGACGGGTCTTGCGTGCGTTACTTTCCATGCGCCTGGGGCGAATACCGGCTACCCGAATTGCGGTTTATATCGGGCAATTTTTAGCAGTTTTATTGGTAATATATGGACTTTGGGGACGATTTAGCCCGGTGATCATTTTTATCGGCATCTTTATTTTTGTAACGGCTGCCAGCGAATATCGCATGATTCACCTGGAACGAATATTAGAAAATCATCATGTAACAGATTTAATGCGGGTGCATTTTACCAGCTTCAAAACTACAGAAACCATGCAGGCACCAGCCACTGAATTGACCCGTGGATTGGAAAAGAATTTTTTGGTTTTTGATGAAACCCAACAGGTAGTGGGCGTTTTGCAAGAGGAAGACATGGTAAAAGCCATGAAAGACAATGCTCTGGAACAGCCCATAGCACAATTTATGCATGCAGATTATGAAACAATTATGCCAGAGGATTCGCTAAAAATTGTTTTCTCAAAAATGCAGTGGCATGATTATGATATTTGCCCGGTGCAAGACGATAAAGGGCAAATAATTGGGGTGGTGGATGCCAGCCAATTATATGATTTTTTACGTATTCAGCAACGCATGCAAAGCTGGCTAAAACGGCAGAAAGCATCATAACAAACGTGTCAGATTTTATCAATCTGACACGTTTTATTATATACACGCTTAAAAAGCGTCATAAAATATTTATTTTTTCGGCTCTTCTTTAATGCCTAGCTTAGTTTTGAGTAAGGGCATCATATCATCGGCATCCTGCGCAAACAAAATGGCGTTGAACACACTGGTATCAAAAACCATCACATAGCCATTCGTTTTGGCAACATCAGCAATGGCTTTTTCGGCTTTGTCAATAATGGGTGTCAGCAATTCTTCGCGTTTTGCCTGCACTTTTTGGTTCACTTCCTGCTGGTAGGATACAATGGTTTCCTGCTCCTTTTTGAGCGACTCTTCAAGTTGTTGCTGTTGTAGCGGAGACAGTTTACCTTCCTGGACTTCTTTAGCAGCAGCGACATACTTCTGTTGAAATTTTTTTGCCATGGTATCACCCTTTGCTACCATTTCATCCTGAAATTTTTTCAGCGCTTCATCTGCTGCTTTGGTTTCCGGCATCAGCGATAATAAATTACCAAAATTCAAGTGACCATATTTCTGCGCCGAAGCTGTCAGCGCCAAGCCACTCAACAAAAACAACACCAATAATTTTTTCATTGACTCTAAGTTTTCAAATTTTTTGCAAAAGTAGGCGTCTTTCTGCACGCTGCCAACTTTTGTCACAATTTTAATAAAATATTGACTATCAATACCGTGCATCAAAAATTTACACTTTAAAAACAAAAAAATGTTTGCAATCTGCGAAAATTAAAACATTTTGTTGTAATTTTGACTTTATACAACAATCTGTATGATGAATCATTCTAATACTATCTTGCAAAAAGACCTGGAAAAGTACCTTCGGGTTGTACGCCTTCGCCTGGAAACACAAGCCAAAAAACACGGACTAAAGGTGTTAGTGCTTGCGACCTTGGCTTACATTGTTTTCCAAAAGGATTTGACCATTGACCTTTACCTCAATGGGGCGCAGCCCAGCGCTGCTGTAGCTTTAGACGAACCGGCGGCACCAGAAGTCACATCTGAAGCTGCGCCGGTGAATGTTTCTTTGTTTGAAAAAGGGGAAAAGCCCGCCCCAACTTCAAGAAAAAAAACAAAAAAAGATGATAATCTGGCGAATACATATTCCAATATGACTTATACGGAAAAGAAATTTGCCACGAATGAGTCGTCGGAAGCGCGAGTTGCCAAGCGCCGTAAGCAGGAAGCTTATGTAAAACGCTTTGCCAAAGTAGCGCAAACGGAAATGGAGAAGTTCGGTATTCCTGCCAGCATTGTGTTAGCCCAAGGGCTACTGGAGAGCGACGCCGGCGATAGCAAACTGGCGGTCAAAAATCGCAACCACTTCGGGGTTAAGTGCTTTTCGCGCAGCTGCCGTAAAGGGCATTGCAGCAATTTTACCGATGATTCGCACAAAGATTTCTTCCGCATTTACGAAAGCCCCTGGGAAAGTTATCGGGCGCATAGTCATCTGTTGGCAGCACCGCGTTACAAGCATTTGTATAAACTAGGACGTACCGACTACCGAGCCTGGGCAATGGGCTTGAAACGAGCTGGTTATGCGACCGATAAATTTTATGGTGAAAAACTGATCAATTTAATTGACGAATTAAACCTGCACCAATACGATTATTAAAATAAAATATTATCAATAACCCATTAATAATCAAATTGTCATGCCTCCATCGGCAGTGAACACCGTACCTGTACAGTAACTCGATGCATCCGATGCAAGATAAAGCGCCAAAGCGGCGATTTCTTCCACCGTACCCATGCGTGCAATCGGGATGTGTTTTGACCAGCGTTTCAGCACTTCTTCATTCGACCAGAGCGCTTCGGAAAATTTGGTTTTAATCAAACCCGGCGCAATGGCATTCACCCGAATGCCGTCCTGTCCCCATTCTTTCGCCTGCACTTTGGTAAGCATATTCAGTGCGGCTTTTGACACCGAATAAATGCCTAAACCCGGATCGGGCGTATCGCCTGCTACCGAACTGATGTTGATGATTGAGCCACCCCCACGTTGTTTTAAAATCGGATGCGCCAAATTTGCCAAAGCAAAAGGTCCCCTTACATTCACCGCCATGATTTTATCGAACGCCCATTCCTCCACATTCAATACCGGGCCATAAACCGGATTCGTCGCTGCATTATTTACCAAAATATCCAGTCCGCCAAATTCTTCTAACACCCTGTCAATCAAAATCTTACAAGCTGTCAAGTCACCGGCATTACCCGCGACACCAACGCAGGTCCCGCCCTCGGCACGTATGCTTTCTGCTACTTTATCGAGTTCTTCCTGCTTCCGCGAATTGATGACCACCTTCGCGCCGTACGCCGCAAAAATCCGCGCAATCGCTTCCCCAATCCCCTTGCTTGCACCGGTGATAAGGGCAATTTTATTAGTCAGATCAAAAGTATTTTTATAATCCGCCATTTTTATGATATTTTTTTATAAAAAAAGCTGTTATGATGTAATAACGCCCGTTTTATTGCAAAATCATGCCCCCATCCATCATTAATCCCGTGCCGGTAATGTACGACGACTCATCCGATGCCAAAAACAGAATACCCGCTGCGATTTCTTTCGGATCGGCAAAGCGCTTCATTGGTGTTGCCTGTCGCAGCCCCTCCCGCAAGGCATCTTCCATTGCCAGGTCATCAAACATCGGCGTGTGCGTGAATGCCGGACAAACCGCATTGATGCGAATACCCAATTTGGCAACTTCGAGCGCCGCTGCTTTGGTAATGCCCAACACCGCGTGTTTGCTCGCCGCGTACGCAATGTGCCCCGGCATGACGATGTGCCCTGCCATCGAAGCAATATTGACAATCGTGCCGCGCTGCTGCTGCCGAAAATACGCGAGTGCCGCTTGCATTGCAAAAAGCGTACCTTTCACATTCACATTCATCACCTGATCAAAATCAGCTTCCGGGTAGACTTCCGCCCGCGCCCGCGTACCACTGATGCCGGCGCTATTCACCAAAATATCCAGCGTACCAAACTGTTGAATGGTCGCTTGTACTAACTCATCTACTGCCGTTTTTTGCGTCACATCCACTTGCCGATACGTAGCAATCTCTTTTAGTGTATCATCCTGATTATCAGCCAGATCAGCAATCATTATTTGAGCGCCTTCCGCTGCAAACGCCAGCGCTGCCGCCTTGCCAATACCCGAATTACCGCCGGTAATCAGCACTACTTTATTTTTGAATCGCATATGAAATTATTTGTAGAGGCAAAATAGATAATTTCAGAGTATAATAAATATGAATGTAATAAAATTTAATTTTTAAAAAGGTTAATGAATCCTTGACACGAGCGCTTAATTCGCTTATCTTTGCACTAACATGCTCACCCCGCTTCCCATAAGAACAGCGCGCTAAGGGTGGGCTTTCTATTTTGTACAATGGCAAAAATCCCTTATACTAAACCAGCCCTGGCTTACATAAATCAACTTCAGCAGTTGAAGTCGCGTGGTTTACACATTGAGAATGATGCCAAAGCCTTACATTTGTTAGAAAACATTAGTTATTATCGGCTCAGTGGTTACTGGTTTCCGCTTTTACAAGATAAACAAAATCATATTTTCAAGTCAAATGCTACTTTTGATACTGCTTTTCAATTGTACTGTTTTGATCGTGAATTGCGCCGCTTGATCCTGTCAGAATTAGAAAAAATAGAAGTAGCCGTTCGGGCGAAAATGATTTATGTTTTATCACATCAGTATGGTCCATTTTGGTTCCAGAATGTAAGTTTGTTCAAAAATCCTACCTCTCATAGCGACTGTCTCAACAAAATCAGCAAGGAGTTTAGTAGAAGCGATGAGGAATTTATTCTTGCTTTTAAAAATAAGTATCAAGACCCTTTTCCGCCTAGTTGGATGTTGATGGAAATTATTTCTTTTGGCACGCTCTCTATGCTGTATAAAAATTTAAAACCAAGTCAGTATAAGCGAGCCATCGCACATTACTTCGGTATTGATGATTCTACATTTGAATCTTGGTTACACGCTATTGTCTATATGCGTAATGTGTGCGCACATCATACCCGCTTGTGGAATCGGACAATGAGTATCCAACCTCGTATTCCTAAAAAGCCACGTCGGCAGTGGTTATCCCACCACCCTACTTATAATAACCGTGCTTTCTTTATGCTCTCTATTATTATCTATTTACTTAACATTGTAAATCCACATCATTCTTTTAAAAACAAGCTTTTCAATTTATTTAACAAATATCCAATTGTAGACTTAAAAGCATTGGGATTCCCTACTTATTGGCAATCGGAACCTTTATGGCTGTAGAGATAAATTCCTTGAAAAGGATTCCTCATAAATGTATATTGCCATTACATTTGTTTATTTTGACGAAAATTTTTCGCCACATGGAACCCATATTCCTGACCGACAAAATCAAAGCTTTACTTCCTGATATTCATGCCTTTGTAAAAGAAGAGTTACTCCCGTTAGAACGGGAATTTTCTTTTCATAATGTAACAGCTATCACGGCTGCCTTAAATGAAAAGCGCGAGAAAGTCAAACAAAATGGCTGGTGGGGCTTGCATTTGCCCACGAGTGAGGGCGGCTGGGGGCTAACCCTTTGCGAATTCGGACAGCTGAGCGAAGTGCTGGCGCGTGCGCCATTTTTTGGGCATTACACGTTCAATTGTCAGGCACCTGATATCGGCAATACCGAGCTGATTCACAAATTCGGTTCACCGGAAATTCGAGCAAAATATTTAAAACCCTTGCTGGATGGCACCATTCGCAGTTGTTTTTCAATGACGGAGCCGGAATTTGCTGGGTCTAACCCGACTCGCCTCGCAACCACCGCTGTACGCGACGGCAACGAATACGTGATCAACGGACACAAGTGGTTTACCACGGCGGCAGACGGCGCGGCTTTCGCGGTTGTCATGGCGGTGACCAATCCTGATGCGCCGCCGCACCAGCGTGCCAGCATGGTCATTGTGCCGACGGATACGCCGGGATTTGAGTTGGTGCGCAATATTCCGGTTTTTGGGGAAGCGGGCGGCGGCTGGTTCAGTCACGCTGAAATTCGTTATCACCACTGTCGCGTACCGGTTAGTAACTTGATAGGCAAAGAAGGTGAAGGCTTTATGCTGGCGCAGGAACGTCTGGGTCCGGGGCGCATCCACCATTGTATGCGTTGGGTGGGCATTGCCGAAAAGGCATTGGATATGATGTGCCAATACGCTGCCACGCGCGAAATTGAAGAGGGCGTGATGCTGGGCGAAAAGCAGTTTATTCAAGGGTTTATTGCGGAAAGCCGTGTGGAAATTGACGCAGCGCGAATGCTGGTGTTGCGGGCGGCGCACAACATCGATCAGTTTGGGCAAAAAGCGGTGCGCGATCAAATTTCGGGTATCAAATTTTTTGTGGCGAATATGTTCCTACGGGTGCTCGACCGCGCCATTCAAGTACATGGTGCGCTGGGGGTCACTGATGATCTGATGCTGTCCGCCATTTATCGGCACGAGCGGGGTGCACGCATTTGGGACGGTGCCGACGAGGTGCATAAGCAAAGCTTGGCTCGCAATATTTTGAAAAATTATGGTTTAAATACACGTAAAAACCAGCACTAAAATCCATTCCAAATGACTGATTTACAACCAGATACTACCAAGCCCGTCCGACCGGGAGAGGAACTGAATCTTCCGGCTTTAAATGCTTACCTGCGAGCGCAAGCACCAGAAATAGGTGAGCTTCTAGAAATTTTGCAGTTTCCAGGAGGGTACTCCAATCTGACCTATTGCCTGAAAACAGCAACAAAAGATTACGTGCTGCGCCGACCGCCCTTTGGCGCTAATATTAAAGGTGGACATGATATGGGGCGAGAGTTTCGCGTACTTTCCTTATTACAAAATCATTATCATAAAATTCCTAAACCTATTATATTTTGCGAAAATCATGATATAATCGGTGCGCCATTTTACATCATGGAACGCATTTCGGGTATTATTTTACGTACTACGAATGCTCCAAAAATGAATCTGGCTCCTGAAACACTTCGCCAGATTTGTGCATC
>JBKBWT010000003.1:0-16287 GCA_046314415.1 Saprospiraceae bacterium | reverse complement strand
GCATCTATCGTTGATAATCAGGTTCTTTTACATAGTTTAAATATTGAAACGACTGGATTAATTCAGCTTGGCAAACCGGAAGGCTATGTACAACGACAGGTAGAAGGCTGGATTAAGCGTTATTACAATGCCGAAACGGATAAAATAGCCGATTTAGACGCAGTTGCCCAATGGATGCAAACGCACCAGCCGCCAGAACAAGCGCCCGCATTTTTACACAATGATTATAAACATGATAATATTATTTTAAATCCTAATGACTTGTCAGAAATACTGGGTGTACTCGATTGGGAAATGGCAACCGTAGGCGATCCGCTGATGGATTTAGGGGCAACACTGGCGTACTGGACAGAAGCGAATGATCCGGAAGCCTTGAAATTATTCAACTTGACGTGGTTGCCGGGCAATTTTACCCGTCAGGAAGTAGTAGCGCGTTATGCCGAAAAAAGTGGACGCGATTTGTCCAATATTATATTTTATTACGTTTTTGGTTTATATAAAAATGCGGTTATTGCTCAGCAAATTTACGCCCGCTGGAAGCAGGGACATAGTAAAGACGCACGTTTTGGTGCATTGCTCCCGGTCATTCAGACAATGGGCAGCAAAGCCGTCCGTGCGATTGAAACGAATCAATTTTAAATAATTATATCACAATTCACAATTTATTACATCATCTCTTCACTAACTTATTAAAATCACCAGATTATTACTTCATTATGGAAGATTTACTAAAAGATTATCCTGCCAGAATCAATATTCCCGTGCAATGGGGCGACATGGACGCCGCGCAGCATGTCAACAACGTCATTTACCTCCGCTGGTTTGAAAGTGCGCGCATACAATATTTTGAAGCAATCCAAGAATTGATGGATTTCACCGGTGCTGCGGATTTAGGCGCCATTTTGGCAGAAACCTATTGCCGTTATAAAATGCCCGTCACTTTTCCTGATACGGTAATCGTCGGCGCACGCGTGCTGCCCGATACCTTGGATGAATTTAGTTTTCGGATGCAGCATATCGTTGTCAGCCAACAACACCAACGCATCGCGGCCGAGGGTTGGACGCGCATCGTGTGTTATGATTATCAGCAAAAACGCAAAGCACCCATACCGGAAAATTTACGCGCAAAAATCCTCAAACTAGAACAAAATCAATAATTTACATTTTAAAAATAGCTCTATATTTTTTATACGCCTCAGGCAATTCTTGTAAAAATGGCTCGGGGAAAGTAAAAAAATGCGCAATGCTCACTGCTACCGGGTCAATGTCTGGAAGGTTGATCCATTGCTCAATCCATTCTTTGCTAAAGCCGCTGATGCGTTCCAGCGTCTCCCAGATATTTTCATCAAAACGAGGATAAACATGCTGTGGATAGCTGATTCTGAACACTTTAGCGTATTCATATAAGCCAATATTAAAATATCTGTTTGACTCCAGAAAACCGCGAACCAATTGCTCCATCGAAAACAACACCACGCCATCGGGTTCATAAATTTCCGACGCATGATATTTTTCGGGATATTGTAAAGTTGGCAACGGTTTAGGGTTAATAATAATATTTTCAAACCTGGGGAACAGGAGCTTATCTTGTCCAAATAAAAACGTCACAGCATTTGCGGCTACCATGAATTTTACATCCTCCGGCACTTTTTCTATTATCTGGGGAATGAAATTATTACCCATTACAAACAGCGCCATCCGATTGCGAAAACGCTTTTTTTCACCTTCCGGCAAACGTTGATAAAACGGGTATTGAAATAAAAACTGCCGAATCGGTGCAGCTACATCCGGTGGATAGCGTTGATACCACCACCAATTGATCTGTGGACTGAGTACCCAAAGGATGGCAAGCAAAATCAAAGGCGGCACCATCCAAATCGCATAGCGCCCGTCTATCGCAAAAGCGAGATAACCTGCTATAAATAAGCCAATTACGATTGGAATAGCTAAAATTCTTACCGCCATGGAGAAAAATATTTTGCTCAAAAATAAAAAAAATGCCTCGTCTATTGTGTAAAATGAGAAATCGCTCTAAATTTGCCGCACGTTTTTGGAACCTATCCCGCAAAAGCGCGGTTGTACCAAAACAATTAATAATTGTCAATAATCAATTGACCATTTCGACGGTGCGGTAGCTCAGTCGGTAGAGCAATGGACTGAAAATCCATGTGTCGGCGGTTCGATTCCGCCCCACACCACAGATTTAACAATAATATGATTTTAGCACAGCGTCATCATCACCATCATCATTTACTTTTGCTTGCAAAGGCAGATGGGGTGCTCGCGTTGTAAAAAATCAACGAACCAAACTCTGAAAGGAGGTTTACCATTTGCCGGTGAACCTCCTTTTTTATTTTATATATTTTTGATTTAAGATTTTTTATTTGACGTTCCGCAAAAGCCAAAATGTCAACATCAAGTAGTGCAACGTCAAATCTCTAATGAAAAATAACGAATGGAACCACGTTTAAAAATTGCCGTTCAAAAAGACGGTCGCCTCAAGGAAGGCTCTTTACAAATCCTGCGCGAATGCGGCATTAGCCTCGACAATGGCGACAGCCTACGCGCACAAGCCCGCAACTTCCCGCTCGACATCTTATACCTGCGCAATTCCGACATCCCGCAGTACGTGGAAGACGGCGTTGCCGACGCCTGCATCATCGGGGAGAATACGCTGGTGGAAAAACAAAAAAATATTGAAGTCATACTCCCATTGGGCTTTTCCCGCTGTCGCCTTTCTATTGCGGTTCCCAAAAATACCCCTTACACCGGTCCTCAATTCCTCAACGGCAAACGCATCGCTACTTCTTATCCCAACAGCCTCCGGCAATTCTTGACTAAAAACAATATTCAAGCTGAAATCCACGAAATTTCCGGTTCGGTAGAAATCGCCCCGAATATAGGCCTGGCAGATGCCATTTGCGATTTGGTGAGCACGGGAGGCACTTTGTTTCAAAATGGATTGGAGGAAAAGGATATTTTGTTGAAATCGGAGGCTTGTATTGGCATTCGTAAAAATATTGCACCGGAGGCGCAAGCGATTTTGGATAAACTACTTTTCCGAATCAAATCGGTTTTAACCGCTCGCAACAATAAGTACCTGCTCATGAACGCCCCAAATAATAGAGTGAATGAGATAATAGAAATTCTCCCTGGTATGAAAAGCCCTACCGTCGTGCCGCTGGCAATGGAAGGTTGGTGCTCGATTCATACGGTAATCAGCGAAGATCGCTTCTGGGACATCATCGATCAACTCAAAACCGTTGGCGCGCAAGGCATTCTGATTATTCCAATTGAAAAAATGATTGTGTAGCGCAGCGTTTACGCTGCTTTCGTACCACAGCCTTCAGGCTGTCCTCGTAACTCAGGCTTCAGCCTGAACAAAATAAAAACATGAAAATCTTTATAAATCCTGATAAATCCACCTGGCGCGACTTATTAAAACGCCCAGCCTTCGAAACGGCTTCCCTCGAAAAAACCGTTTCCGAAATTCTACAATCCATTCAAAATGAGGGTGATACCGCTGTCAAACGCTTTACCACGCAATTCGATAAAGTGGAAATCGAAAACCTGCAAGTCAGCGCTGCCGAAATTCAGGAAGCCACCGAATCCCTGGACGCCGATTTAAAACAAGCCATCCAAATCGCCAAAAACAATATTGAAAAATTCCATAGTCAACAAAAACAAGGCGTCGAAGTCGTCGAAACCATGCCTGGCGTGCGTTGCTGGCGCAAAAGTGTCGGCATTGAAAAAGTAGGTCTGTACATTCCCGGCGGCACCGCGCCTTTGTTTTCAACGGTTTTGATGCTCGGCGTGCCGGCGAAACTAGCGGGCTGTAAGGAAATTATTCTATGCTCGCCCCCAAATAAAGAAGGTAAAATTCACCCCGCGATTTTATACACCGCAAATTTAGTCGGTGTTACCAAAATTTTCAAAGCGGGCGGCGTACAGGCAATCGGCGCGATGGCGTACGGCACGGAATCTATTCCTCAAGTTTATAAAATATTTGGACCTGGTAATCAATATGTTACTGCTGCCAAGCAATTGGTGAATAAAAGTGGCATTGCCATTGACATGCCCGCCGGTCCTTCGGAAGTACTCGTGTGCGCGGACGCGAGCGCAAATCCAGCGTTCATCGCAGCGGATTTATTGTCACAAGCAGAACACGGCGTTGATAGCCAGGTCGTTTTGGTTGCTTTTGATAATCAATTGGTTACGAAGGTAAATGCTGAAATTGAAATTCTGTTAGAAAATTTACCACGCAAAGATATTGCTGCAAAAGCCTTAGAAAATAGCTTGGCAATCGTCGTAAAAAACGAAGCCGAAGCGCTTGATTTAATCAATGAATACGCCCCGGAGCACTTGATTTTATCTTTGAAAAATTCGGAAACTTTCGCTGAAAATATCA
Source organism: Saprospiraceae bacterium (assembly GCA_046314415.1). GTDB lineage: Bacteria > Bacteroidota > Bacteroidia > Chitinophagales > Saprospiraceae > JADJNW01. The sequence goes on along the minus strand of JBKBWT010000003.1, from coordinate 11,879 downwards.
TCAATGCGGGCTCGATTTTTTTAGGAAACTTTACCCCGGAATCCGTCGGCGACTACGCTTCCGGCACCAATCACACGCTCCCAACCAACGGCTTCGCCAAGGCGTACAGCGGTGTTTCCCTTGATTCATTTGTAAAAAAAATTACCTTCCAGCAATTGACGAGAGAAGGTTTGCAACAGGTGGGTCCGGCGGTGGAAAAAATGGCGGCAGCAGAGGAGTTGGAAGCGCATAAAATGGCAGTGAGTATTCGATTAATGCAAATTTAGTTGCTGTAGATACTATGGATGCTAGCTGCGCGATGCTATGGTCGCTTAGTGGCAATAGTATCCATAGCGACTAAAGCATCAACAGAATCTATAGCGACCATAGCCACAACAGCATCAAAAAAAGAGTATGGAAATCAAAAATTTAGTCCGCAAAAACATTCAGGCTTTAAAACCCTACTCCTCCGCCCGCAGCGAATTCAAAGGCGCCGCCGAGGTATTCCTGGATGCGAATGAAAATCCATTTGATACCGGATTGAATCGCTATCCCGACCCCTTACAGTGGAAAGTAAAAGCGCAAATCGCTGATTTTAAGGGTGTTCCGGTAGAAAATATTTTTCTCGGTAATGGCAGCGACGAAGTGATTGACTTGCTGGTGCGCATTTTTTGTGAGCCGGGCGAAGACCATATTATCATTTTACCGCCGACGTATGGCATGTATCAGGTGTCTGCCGATATTGCCAATGTGGAAATTCGTTCCGTGTCATTAACGGCTGATTTTCAACCCAATGTGGAGCAAATTTTATCTTCCGCGAATGAAAATTCTAAAATTTTATTCATTTGCAGCCCCAATAATCCGACCGGAAATAACATTCATCCCGACAAAATTCGAGCGCTGGCTCAAGGTTTTTCAGGCATTGTCGCTATTGACGAAGCATATATTGATTTTTCATCGCAGGCAAGTTGCACCGAGTTATTATCAGAATTTCCGAATCTGGTGGTGATGCAAACCTTCTCCAAAGCCTGGGGTTTGGCGGGTATTCGCCTGGGCATGGCGTTTGCTTCGGAGGAAATTATTCACTATTTTAATAAAGTGAAGCCGCCATATAATATCAATCAACTGACGCAGACCGCCGCGCTGGAAGCCTTGCAAAATAAGGCGCAGCAGGAACAAATGGTGCGCACCATCATCGGGCAGCGGGCGTTATTACAACAATATTTAATGAGTCTGGACTTTGTGGAGCGCATTTATCCTTCGGATGCCAATTTTTTGTTGGTCAAAGTGCAAGACCCGAAAGGCACGTACAAATACTTAGTAGAGCAGGGCATCATCGTGCGCGACCGCTCGAATGTGGCGCTGTGTGAAGGCTGCCTTCGTATCACGGTGGGCACGCCGGAGGAGAATGAAAAATTGGTGCAAGCCCTCCTAAATCCTCCCCAAGGGAGGACTTTGCAGGCGACAACGGAATTACAAAATGATAATTCATAAATCATGAAGAAAATCTTATTCATAGACCGCGACGGCACGTTGGTATTAGAACCATCCGATTATCAAGTAGATGCGTTTGAGAAAATTGAGTTTTATCCGAAGGTTTTTTATTACTTAGGTAAAATTGCGAGGGAGTTGGATTTTGACTTGGTGATGGTGACGAATCAGGATGGGCTGGGTACACCTTCCTTGCCAGAAGAAAATTTCTGGGGTCCACACAATCTGATTTTAAAAGCATTTGCCAGCGAAGGGATTGAATTTAACGAAGTTATAATTGATCGAACTTTTCCACATGAGAATGCGGATACGCGCAAGCCGAAAACGGGATTGCTCACGCACTATCTCTCCCCCCTTGGAGGGGAGTCGGAGGGGGGCTATGATCTCGCAAATTCTTTTGTCATCGGCGACCGGCTAACGGATGTAGAACTCGCCAAAAATCTGGGCGCAAAGGGAATTTGGATAAATACCGACCCTGCTTTAGGTGCCGATGAAGTAAATGAAAAACGAGAATTATTACAAGATTATATCGTGCTGACGACGACCAATTGGGCAGCTATTTACCAATTTTTAAAATTGACAACGCGCTCGGCAAGCATTCAGCGCACGACCAAAGAAACCGATATTCGCATCGAATTAAATCTGGATGGCACGGGCAAAGCCAATAACCACACGGGTTTGGGCTTTTTTGACCACATGCTCGACCAGTTAGCGCGGCATTCGGGTTGCGATTTGACGGTGCAGGTGCAAGGCGATTTGCATATCGACGAGCATCATACCATCGAGGATACGGCGCTGGCGCTGGGCGAGGCGTTTGCACAAGCGTTAGGTGATAAAATGGGCATTGAGCGCTATGGTTTTTGCCTGCCGATGGACGATTGTCTGGCGCAGGTGGCGATTGATTTTGGCGGTCGCCCCTGGCTGGTGTGGGATGCGGAATTCAAACGCGAAAAAATTGGCGAAATGCCGACCGAAATGTTTTATCATTTTTTCAAATCATTTAGTGATGCCGCTAAATGCAATTTAAATATTAAAGCCGAAGGGGTGAATGAACATCATAAAATCGAGGCAATCTTTAAAGCTTTTGCAAAAGCGATTAAAATGGCGAAGCAACGGGATGTAGAGAATATGCAGTTGCCAAGCACGAAAGGAATTTTGTAAGTACGAAGTTGGAAGTACGATTGCTCTTATTACATATAATATTTTATGATGCAAGTGATTTTTTATTAACAGCCCAGTCAGTGTACTATTTCAGGAAAGAGCGCACAAGAACACATGAACACTTTAACACACAAACACAATCGTAAATATGGAAGTAGCAATTATAAATTACAACGCCGGTAATGTACAATCCGTGCTCTTTGCGATGGAAAGATTAGGCGTGGAAGCAGTATTGACGGACGATCCAGCAACAATTCGCGCCGCGAAAAAAGTCATTTTCCCGGGCGTGGGCGAGGCGAATACGACGATGCGTTACCTGCGCGAACGGGGTTTGGACGAGGTGATTCGCAGCCTGACGCAGCCGGTGCTGGGCATTTGCTTGGGCATGCAATTATTATGCGAACATTCGGAAGAAAATGATACGCCTTGTTTAGGTATTATTCCGCAAAAGGTTATAAAATTTCGTCCGAAAAATGGCGAGAAAGTGCCGCACATGGGCTGGAATGCATTACATGATTTAAAAAATGGGATTTTTACATCCGATCTGGAGGGCGAATATGTTTATTTTGTGCATAGTTATTATGTAGAAGCGGGGAATTTTACAACAGCATTAACAGATTACACGCTTCCATTTAGTTCCGGCGTACAAAAAGATAATTTTTATGCCACGCAATTTCACCCGGAGAAATCGGGGAAGGTAGGGGAACGAATTTTGAAGAATTTTTTAAATATATAGTGTGTAGGAAGTAAGGAGACTTTTTTGTAAATTGCTAATAAAAAATGACAATAGAATTAAAAATATTATCCACCGTTCGGCAGCTTTCGGACATTCAGAAAGCGAAATTACTGGAATTCATTGAAGCAATGGTGACAAAGGAGATGCTTTCATCGCCCCAACATTTATTACAATTTGCAGGCAGTATTCCTAAAGCCGATTTGCAGGAAATGCAAGAAGCGATTGAGCAAGATTGTAATAAAATAGATCAAGATGAATGGTGACTATTTACTGGATACCAATATTGTCATTGCTTTATTTGCCGAAGAGCAATTGGTGTTGGACAAAGTTAGCCAGGCAAACAGCGTCTTTATTCCTACCATAGTGATTGGCGAACTTTATTATGGTGCCTATAATTCCAGTAAAACAGAAGAGAACGAAACCCAAATAGATGCTTTTGCAACTGCCTCTAATACATTGGATTGCGAAATTTTTACTGCAAAATTTTACGGTCAAATCAAGAAACAATTAAAAGACAAGGGCAGACCTATTCCAGAAAATGATATTTGGATAGCGGCACTTGCCATGCAATATGATCTTACACTGGTTAGCCGAGATGCTCATTTTGGATTTATAGCGGGTTTGAAATGGGAAAAGTGGTAAATTGGAGAAGGACTTTCCGTATCTTTATGGCATCGTTAACCTTCAAAAATAAACCTCATGAAAACTATTTTGCTCATTGTTTTACAAGTAGTTATGTTATTTTCTTTACAAGCGCAAACGGCAGAGGAATGGCTTATCAAAGGAGATAGTGCGCTTTCATCTGCATATAAAGTTGAATGTTATACGAAAGCGCTTGAATTGAGACCAAATTTTACAGATGCTTATTTTAAAAGAGGGAAGACCATGGCTGGTCTGGAGGCTTATGATATGGCAATAGACGATTTTACAAGTACCATTTGCTTTAAATTTGACCATGCCGAAGCTTATTATTTTCGTGGCATTGTAAAATTAGAAATGGGTAAGGAAAAAGATGCTATCAAAGATTTTGATAAAGCAATTCAACTCAATCCAGAATATGATCTTGCCTATAGCGCTCGAGGCAAAGCCAAACGAATTGTAAAAAGATACCAAGAGTCGCTTTTAGATTATAATAAAGCCATATCAATTAATCCAAATGAAGTGACATTTTATACGGGTCGGGGGATTCTTAAAGGAGATATGAATGAATTTGAACAAGCTTTAGAAGATTTTAATGAAGCACTTTGGCTTAATCCTAAAAATGCTTCTTCTTATTATGGGCGAGGAAGCATCTATTTGATACTTAATAATTATCAAAAAGCAATTGAGGATTATACGAGTGCAATTGAACTGGGTTCAACTAAAACACTATATGTTTTCTATTTTTATCGAGGTTATGCTTATGAGCGCTTAGGACAATTTGAAACGGCAATTCAAGAATTTAAGCAATCGCTTGCACTAAAGTCAGATTATGAGGATGCGAAAAAACACTTAGAATATTGTCAACTAAAACTATTACCTCAATTGACGAGAAACTAGAAATATGCACATCATACCAGCCATAGATATTATAGAAGGGAAATGCGTGCGCCTGACGCAGGGCGACTACGCGCAAAAGAAAGTGTATAATGAAAATCCGGTGGAAGTCGCCAAGGAATTTGAGGCGGCGGGCTTGACGCGGCTGCACTTGGTGGATTTGGACGGGGCAAAGGCGAGTCGGATTGTGAATCATAAAGTACTGGAAGCCATTGCGTTGCAGACCAATTTGTGGATTGATTTTGGTGGGGGATTGAAATCCGATGCGGATGTGAAAATCGCGTTTGAATCGGGGGCGAAGCAAATTACCGGTGGCACCGTAGCAATCAAGAATCCAGACTTATTCCTGGGTTGGCTTGAAAAATATGGCGCGGAACGCATTATTCTTGGTGCAGATGTAAAGGATGGAAACATCGCCGTAAGTGGCTGGCAGGAACAAAGCAACACAGACTTGTTCACATTCCTATGTGGATATGTGGAAAAAAATGTGGAAAACGTAATTTGCACCGACATCTCGAAAGATGGGCTGCTACAGGGGTCGGCTATTGGGTTGTACGAGGAAATTTTGAAAAGGTTTCCCGGGTTGAAATTAATTGCAAGTGGCGGCGTGACGACGATGGAAGAAATTCAAAAACTCAAAGAAATCGGGTGTTTTGGCGCGATTGTGGGGAAGGCGATCTACGAAGGCAGAATTACTTTAAAGGAATTGACATCATAATTGTGTTCACGTCTGATGTGTTCGTGTGTTCACGTCCTGAGCGCACAAGAACACAAAAACACTTGAACACTTGAACACAAACACAATGTTAGCAAAAAGAATTATTCCCTGTCTTGATATTAAAGATGGGCGCACGGTGAAGGGCGTTAATTTCGTGAACCTGCGCGACGCGGGCGATCCGGTGGAATTGGGCGCTTTGTATAGTGAACAGGGTGCAGATGAATTGGTGTTTCTCGACATCACGGCAACGCACGAGAAGCGCAAAACCATGGCGGAATTGGCAAGAAATATTGCACAACATTTGAATATTCCCTTTACCATTGGCGGTGGGATTAATGAAGTGGAGGATGCCGATGTGCTTTTGACTTGCGGGGCGGACAAAGTGTCGATCAACTCAGCAGCGGTGCGCCGACCGGAATTGATTGATGAAATGGCGAAAGCGTTTGGAAGTCAGTTTGTAGTGCTAGCGGTGGACGCAAAAGAGATTGACAATGAATGGTTTGTGCATTTGAATGGCGGTAGAATTGCGACCGATATTAAATTATTAGATTGGGTGAAAGAAGCGGAAAATCGCGGTGCGGGCGAAATTTTATTCACTTCGATGAATCATGATGGCGTGAAGCAAGGTTTTGCTTGTGATATTACGGCGAAGGTGTCGGAGTCGATTTCAATTCCGGTCATTGCTTCGGGTGGTGCGGGCACGATGGAACATTTTCAGGAAGTGTTCACCAAAGGCAAAGCGGACGCGGGTCTGGCGGCGAGTATTTTTCACTTTCGGGAGATTGGGATTGGGGAGTTGAAAGGGTATTTAAAGGAAAAAGGAATTGTTGTAAGAAATTGATTTTTAAACACATAGGCACATAGTTAATGAATATTCAGCAACTTGATTTTACCAAAAGTGATGGCTTGATTCCCGCCATCATCCAGGATTCCGCCACGAATAAAGTGCTCATGCTCGGTTTTATGAATGCCGAAGCCTTGCAAAAGACTGTAAATGAGCAGATTGTCACTTTTTTCAGCCGCAGTAAAAATCGGCTTTGGACAAAAGGAGAAACTTCCGGCAATTTTTTACATGTGGTTGATATTCAGGCAGATTGCGATAATGATACCCTATTAATTAAAGCTCGCCCCGATGGTCCGACCTGCCACACCGGCGCCGATACTTGTTTTGATGAAGTGAATCAGCCGGACAATTTTTTGTGGAAACTCGAAAAAGTCATTCAAGATCGTAAGGCTAATCCCAAGGAAGGGTCTTACACGACCTCGCTTTTTAATAAAGGCATCAACAAAGTGGCGCAAAAAGTAGGCGAAGAAGCCGTGGAATTGGTTATTGAAGCCAAGGATAATAATGAGGAATTATTTTTAAATGAAGCGGCGGATTTATTATATCATTATTTAATTTTATTAACTGCCAAAGGCTATCAATTACAAGATGTAATAAATGTATTAGAGAAACGGCATCGTTGATAAATTCACTTTAACATTTTTTTAAAAAGCTTTACCTTTCAAGCGAAACAAGGCCTTAGAGCATTGTAAAAATGGCTACTTTTATTCTTATCAAACATATTGTACCCCCAATCTTTCTACAAAGAAGTGCCCCTGTTTTTTTTATAATACTTTAAAAATCAAATAACTATGAAAACCAACACACGCTGGAGCCTGCTCTTGCTGGGCGCTCTGTCATTCTTTACAGCATGCCTGGACGACGATGATAATGTGAATGAATTTAGTGTCACTTATTCATTTGATGAGAATGCGAGTGGCTGGACCGGTGGTTTTTCGGATTATCCTGAAGGGGAAGAGGATTTTTATGAATTGGATTTTGCGCATGCATCCCTCCCTGCACCGCTCGATACCACCCAGGGTGCCCTGCGCCTCACCGGTAGCAATCGCAGTGATGATTTATTCCTGTTTGCCAAAAGGCAAATCGGCGGATTTTTTCCGAATACAGAATATGAAATAGAATTCGATGTAGAATTGGCAACGAATGCCCCTGCATCATCGATTGGTGCCGGGGGTAGCCCGGGTACCAGCAATTACGTGAAAGTGGGTGCCAGCGCAACCGAACCCAAACAAGTAGCCAATGAAGGCTTCTATGACTTCAATCTGGACAAGGGTAATCAAAGCCAAAGCGGCGAAGATGCCATCGTAATCGGAAATCTGGCGCATACGGGCGATGAGTTTGAATATCAACTCGTTCGACGTGACAATAGCAATAATACCTTTACCGCTACAACGGATAACAATGGTAATATTTGGGTGTTTGTCGGCGTAGATTCTGGTTTTGAAGGCATTACCAGTTTTTATATTACCAATATCAAAATTACTTTCCGTTAAAATTGCCTCTTGAACGGCTATCTGCATTTTCAGGTAGCCGTTTATTTTTATAATACCCTGTTAATCAATTTATTGGATGATTAATTAAAAGAATTTTTCCATTTTTTTGATCGCTACTGCGGTTTAACTCGATGGTTTACCCAACCTTTTTAACGTTCCTTCCGTCTTACCAGTCATCAAACACAAAGAAAATGAATGGATTAGCAAAGGACAAGCATGGTAGAATGCCAGTAGCGGCTTTTGCTCCAGAATAGCTCAATCAAGCACAATATGAATCACCCGACACCCAATTTTTCTCAAATCAATTAAAACCATTTTCGAACCATGAAAGCGATGAAGTTAATGAGTTTGCTGCTCCTGGCAGCACTGGGATTGTTTTTTACAGCGTGTGAAGATGACGAAAATGAAAGCGCGCTGTTTGAATTCAAATACGATTTTTCGACCACGCCTAACGGCTGGACCGGCGATTTTGCAGACTATCCGGTGGGCGAAGAAGCCTTTTACGAACTGAGTTTTGCGCATCAAAACCTGCCTGCACCGCTCGATACCACCAAGAAAGCCTTGCGCATTCACGGTAGCAACCGCAGCGACGACCTGTTTATGTTTACGAAAAAGAAGTTGACTGGATTGGCGCCTAACACCGAATACACGGTAGATTTTGAATTCGAGATGGCTTCCAATTTACCCATCAGTTCCATTGGCATCGGTGGCGGTCCGGGTACAGCTACTTATGTCAAAGTAGGCGCCAGCGCAGCAGAACCCAAGAAAGTAGCGCGCAATGATTTCTATGAATTCAATCTGGACAAGGGAAATCAAGCGCAAAGTGGCGACGATGCTATTGTAGTAGGTACCCTGGGCATTACAGGAGACGATTTTGCCTATACACTCATCAAACGCAGCAACGATGAGCAGACCTTTAAAGCTAAAACCGACGGCGAGGGCAATCTATGGGTCTTTGTTGGTGTAGATTCAGGCTTCGAGGGTATTCATACCTTTTACATTACCAAAGCCAGTATTCGATTAAGATAATTTTGCGAATTAGAAGGGGAATTTTTCAAGACGGCTTTCCGATTGCCATTCGGGAAGTCGTTTTTTATTGCATAAAAATTACTGGTGGCACATTGCAATAACGTGCCACCAGTATTGAAGATCAACCCATTGAGTTCGACCTTAATGACTAACCACAAAGCGGCTCATGAGTCGCGCTTCATTGGTGATAATGCCATATACATAGGCTCCGGGCGGTAGCGATTGCACATCCACCTCGACGGTGTGCTGCCCAGGTAGTTTTTGCCCAAGATGCAGGCGTTGCAACAAGGCGCCATTGGTGCTATATATTTCAATATCCACGGTAGATGTATTGTCTAGTTGGAATGGCAGATTAACCCAATTATTGGTCGGATTAGGCGAAGGCGGGAAAATGCGCAAGCCTTTCTGTGCCACAAAAGGATCATCCACATCTGTCGTTTCATTGAATTCGACCACTGCAGCTATAATCCAGTTGGCATTGAGTTGCCAGGAATTGCGGTCGTTGATAGGCAGCCAGGTAGCGCCATCGCTGAATAGTTCCCAGGCATCAGCGCCACGCCCGCAGGTATCATTGGTCATAAAAAGTGCCACCGTGTCTTCCGCTTCATACAAATCGGACAAATCCAGGCTGGCAAAAAACGACGTATCATTAAGTACCACGGAGTCTTCAAAAGCGAAGATGGTAGGCAGTATGCCCACTGTATCGGTTTGAATATCACTGGTGCGAATATCTTCGCTGGTAGCTAGTAGCTCCGCCGGACCGCCCGTTGCTGCATCCACCCGATAAATTTTCATGCGCAGATTGCCGGTATCCACGGCGCTGGCGTAAGCAAAGAATCCCCAGACTTCCCGCACCACATATGGGCTATTATTGGTATAAACCAGCCGCTGGGCTTTTTCCAGATCGCCGTAGCCATTGGTGCCAGCTACAAAACCCCAAACTTCCGACACTTCATAACTCGTCACCAGATTGCCGCATTCTTCGGCAGCCGCCGGAAAAAAAATCGTATCGGTTTCCTGGCGTACCTGAATATCCGCTTGTGGTAAGGTGAAGACTTTTCGTTGGGCAGTAGGCTTGGCTACCCGCGTTTGACCAAAAGCATTCCAACAACTGAAAATCAATAAGATAGGTAAAAGTCGAACTACATTTTTCATAAATTGCATTTTTTGGGATTAAAAAATAATTCGATAGAACGGGCGAGTCCCTTAATTGACGGATGGCAAGGAATGAAAAAGTTGGAAATGACTAAAAATAGCATATCAAGCGGCAATCCCAACATTGCAGCGACCTATTTTAAACCTTAAATAGCCTGCCTGAGCGTTCGAGCTGGTAATTGTAAAAGTCTACAAGGTTATTTTAAAACAATAGCAGGCTAATTGAATATTGCATTTGGCAATTGTAGCATTGTAATCGCCTATTTTAAAACAAAAATTACCTAAATTATCGTTCAAACCGGCAGTTAGAATATTCCAGGTGGCTATTTTAAAACAAAAATACCCTAATCTAACACTCTAGATGGCAGTTATAACATTCTAATCGGGTATTTTAAAACAAAAATATCCCAAATAAACCTTAAAATGGGCAAGTTCAACATTCCGGGCGACCGTATCGACCAACAAAAACAGCAGCGCCCTACCCGAAGGCAAGGCGCTGTTATTCATTTTGCAACAACTTAAATAAATAAGTGCTTAATGGCTCACCACAAAACGACTCAGAATGCGGCTCTTTTCAGTAACAATGCTATAGACATAGGTACCGTTGGCAAGTGACTGGGTGTCGATCTGCTCCACGTAGCGCCCCGAGAGTTGTTCGCCCTTGTACATGCGTTGCAACAATTTACCATCGGCACTATACACTTCAATGTTAACGGTGGTGTTAGACTCCAATTGGTACGGCAGTTGCACCCAATCGTGGGTTGGATTGGGCACCGCCGGGAAGATTTGCAGCCCATTCTGCGCTACAAAAGGATCTTTCACACTTGTAGAAGCGTCGAATTCCACCACAGCTGCCACGATCCAGTTGGCATCAAATTGCCAGGAAAGGTCGCTATTGACAGCTGCCCAGGTTGTACCATCGCTGAACAGTTCCCAGGTATCGTCGCCAGAACCACAGTCTTGCCGCGTGTGGAAAAGTCCGACCGTATCGCCCGCAGCGTACAGCGCGGAAAAGTCAATGCTGACGAAAAATTCATCATCACTTACTGTTGCTGGGGTACTGAAGGGAAAAATTGTGACCGGCACGCCCTGCGCATCCGTGCGAACGTTGGAGGTATTAAGTGTTCTACTGGTGCCCAGTAAGGTACCTGGACCGCCATTCGCAGCGTTTGCCGCATACACTTTAGCGCGTATCGTGCCATTCCCTACGACGGCTGCCTCCGCAAAAAAGCCCCAAACCTCGGTCACCCGATAAGGACTATTTGCATTGTAAAACAAGCGCTGCGCTTTTTCACGGTCGCCATATTCGTTGGTACCCGCTACGAGTCCCCAATTGCCGGTAATGCCAAAGCTGGTCACCTGATTGCTACAATCTTCTTCGGCTGCCGGGAACAGTATGGTGTCCTGTTGTGCGCGAAGTTGCAAATCGCTTTGCGGTAAAGTAAACGTCGTGGCTGAACGAGTGGGCTTAACATTTACCTGACGCGCTTGCTGCGCCCAGAGCGGAAACGAGGCTAAAGTTAAAACGAAGGTTAAGAGTTGAAGTTTTTTGTTCATAAAAAGGGTTTTGTGAATGAAAAATAAAGGTCGTTAGTATTACAACCTTAGTAAAGACACTGTATTGATTAAAAACCCTTTTCACAAAAAACGGAAATGACTGCTATTAGCAAAAATCGTAATTTATTTCACAAAAAAAGCGTCCTCCCGATTGGCAGAACGCTCTTTGCATCATCTTCA
>JBKBWT010000002.1:26276-39980 GCA_046314415.1 Saprospiraceae bacterium | reverse complement strand
GGGCAGCGGTAAATTATTGGTACGATAATCATAATCCCATAAACCGGCGTTCCCCGCCGGTGAATTTAGAGCGGGGAACCTTTTTTTCAAAAAGTTGAATGGTCATACACCAAAAGATAGTAAAGTTCGTTTTTTAAGAATTAGGTCGTCTTATTATTTTCATGAGATTATGATTTGTTATTAGCGAGAGGCCGCAGCGAAAACCGCTGCGGCTTTTTTTTTGCTCCTGATTCACCGGATTGCGACAATTGAAAAACACACTATTCTTTCATTCCCTCATTCTTTCATTTGGTACTACATATTTTTTAATTGTTCCAATAGCCACTCGCGCTCCGCCACCGATTTTTCCTGTTCCACCTGTACTTTCAAGGATTCTTTTCCTGAAGCATTGTAGGGCTCCAATTCCAATAATTTTTGCGTGAAGCGCAGGAGATTGCGGTAATTTTCCTTGTGATAGGATGCAGTTACTTTTTTGCGTGTGAGAAAAGTACGCATCGCTTGCAGGTGTGCTTCGAGCAGATCAAATTCGCGCAGTTCATAAAATATTTTTAATAATACTGCTTTTGCAGATAAATTGAGCAGCAAGTCCTTATACTCTGATTTTTGTAATAATTTCAAGGCTTTATCATAATTGCGGCGGCTGTACTCTAATCTTGCCAGACAAAAACTATACATACTCTCCTGATAATCAGTTGGTAAAAAGGTTTTGTAACTGTTGATAAAGCGCTCAACCCAGGTGTATTCTTTTAAAATCAAACCCAAGGTGACAATATTCCGGTACGTAAAACGCGAAATTTCGTTTTGAATGATTAAATAATTTTCCTGTAAACCAGTTTGATACAAATTGAATAAATCTTTTAAGTAAGTAGGGTTGCCGGCGTTGTAACTTTTCAAACAAAAATTAATTGCCAGAATGAATAAATCGCGTCGTTCTTCTTCAGGAAAAAGTGCTGCGTTGGTGTGCACTAACTGTTGGAAATGAGTAAAATAGCTTGGTTCTTCAGGTTGCGACAACGCTAAATATGCATAATAATAAATGGCAATTACCGGAATATTTAACAAATCATGCTTGCTAATGTATTGTAATATTATATCCAGCATACTAAATTCATAATCAGTCTTATAAACCGCCTGATGCGCCAAAGCAAGACAAGCGAAGCGCAATTTGGAAGCCAGGTATATAATATCCAGATTATTACTAATGTCACGCAGATTCACATCACCGGTGCGCTGGCGGGCGGCTGTACGCTCATAAATTTCCTGTTGTAATGCCAGTTGGTGCTCGTAATAACGCGTGTGGCGATAAGGATATTGGTCGGTAAACTGTTGTGCATCGCGCAAAGTCGAGTCAAAATGTTTATTCAATTGACGCTGCCGGTAAGCCTGAGCGACGCGGATTTTTATGCCCAGCTCATCTTCCAGCAAGGGTTTCAGTGCGAAATACTTTTCAATTAATTTTAATAGCAAACTCATTACCACCCGCACCTGATGATCATCATAAGCGGTATTTTTGTATAATTTGTTGAAAATCTGTGCTTTATCAGGAATAACCCGGTGTAAAGTCAGGCATTCATACAGATAATCAAAAAGTTGAATCACATCCGGTCGGGTATTAAAAAAAGGCGAATGGACGAATTTTTCCAATTCCCGCCATTCACTTCTCGAGAGCGTTTCCAATACTATCAGCAGCCGGGTATTTTTCATTTGTATAATTTATAAAAATTTAAATATAAAAGACAAATAATTTAAAATAAGCTTTAAAAGTAAAGCATTTAGCATAATTTATCAGTAAAACATAAAGACAAATAAGGTTTTTTGTTTTTGTTCTACCGCGCAAATCCTCGCATGTTTGCAGCATGAAAAAGTCAATTAATTCCAAAAATTATAATCTTATGAAGCACCTGTTTTTACTATGCTGGCTACTGATCGCCACGGGCATTGTGTTTGCACAAAATGGAACGATTTCAGGGAAAATCACCAAACCAAATGGAACACCGATTTCCGGTGCAGCAGTTTTTTTGAACGACGGCGCAAAGCGAACGATTACCGATGTCAATGGGGATGTTGCTGCTGATGTGAATCGCACCAGAGGCGTTACCACGTTGGATTATGTGCAAATATCGAGGCTTATTGATGGCACCGACACTGCTTTTGCCAGCATTACGTCCTGGGTATTTATTCCCGCTGAATTCGAGATGCCGCCCTTGGGCATGCTGGATACCTTTCCAGAAAGTGCTGATATTCAGCTTGTAGCGAACGCAGATACTGTTATTAATTTTTTTGGTATCAAAATGGGGGATGTAACGGGCGATGCCTCTCCGGTTTTGGATGCTGCTAATTTCATCACTGGAAATATCCGTCGAGATACCAATGGTGACTGCCTGGCAGATACGCAGGAATTACCATTCAATCGGCTGATTGTCAAGGCAATCGGAGCGAATTACACTTATTTTACGACGTGTAAAGCAAATGGAAATTTTATAATCGGTGTGCCGGACGGCAATTATCGGGTGGAAGTACAGTTTCCAAATGCTTACTGGGATTTGTGCACCGTTCCCCGGAATCTGTCATTGGTCAACGGACAAGATACGGCAGTAAACCTCGTCGTTACGCCTACTATCGATTGTCCTGCCTTGGAGCTGAGTCTTTCTACTCCTTTTCTGCGCCGTTGTTTCGACAATACGTATTCAGTGCAATATTGCAATACCGGAACCAAGGCGGCTGAAAATGCTTATGTTGAAATAGCGCTTGATCGCTTTTTGGAATTCAAATCCAGCAGTATTCCTGGCAGACTCGTACGCGACCGGGTCTATCGTTTTGATCTGGGCGCAGTAGAGGTGGGCGTTTGTCAAAATTTTACTTTTGTAGCCGCAGTAAGTTGTAATGCGCAACTTGGACAAACCCATTGCGTAGAAGCCGATATCTACCCCAATACTTCCTGCGCTACGCCTAATCCTGCCTGGGACGGCGCTTCGCTGGAGGTAGAAGGCAGTTGTGAAAACGACTCCATCAAATTCCGGATTCACAATGTAGGAAATCGAATGACTGCGCCCACGCGCTCCATTGTAATTGAAGATGATCTGGTGATGATGCAACGCTCCATACAATTAGCGGCGGGAGCCACCGAAGTTATCGCTTTTGCCGCCGACGGTGTTACCCGTTATCTGCAAGTGACGCAGTCTCAAGGGCATCCATTTAGTACTTTTGCGGGCGTAGCAGTGGAGGGATGCGGTACAGGTACCAACGGTAAAGTAAGCTACGGCTATGTGAACCAATATCCACAGGCGGATGAAGCGCCATTCAAAGACATTGATTGTCAGGACAATAGAGGCTCATTTGACCCAAATGACAAACAAGCGGTGCCAGTTGGTATTACTGAAAATCACTATATTGAAGCCAATACCGAACTGGAATATAAAATTCGCTTTCAGAATACCGGTACCGATACGGCTTTCACGGTGATAATCCGGGATACGCTTTCTGAAAATCTGAACCCTACCAGTATTCAGCCCGGCGCGAGCAGCCATCCTTATACTTATTCACTGGAAAATAATATTTTAACCTTCTTATTTAGTAACATCGCTTTGCCCGACAGCAACGTGAATGAGCCCGCTTCGCACGGCTTTGTAAAATTCAAAATTCAACAACAGCCTGATTTAGAGGATGGAACATTGATTGAAAATCGTGCAGGTATTTACTTCGATTTCAATGAGCCGATTATCACCAATACGGCATGGCATCAAATTGGCAGGGAATATTATAATATTATTAGCAGTGTTAATAATTTGTCTGCAAATATAGAAACAAATATTGCCCCTAATCCTTTTCAGGAGGTTGCTCGTATTAGCCTAAAAACCAATGAACAAATACAAGGCGTTTTCCGATTATATGATATATCCGGCAAGTTGATTCGCACCGAACCTTTCGAGGATCAACAGTTTGATTTTTATGCAAAGGGTTTGACCCCCGGCTTTTACAGCTTTGAAATTATCGCAAATCAACAACGGGTGAGTATCGGCAAACTCCTGATTCAACGGTAGATATGCACTTTTCATAACTGACACTTTTTTGCTAGTAAGTACATATTCTGAACGCAATTAAGTGTCATTATTTTTATTGTTAAAACATTAATTATTAAAATTTACAAATATTTAAGGCATTTACAATGAAAAATATAGATGCACATATTGACTTCTCATTCCGAAAAGACTATATTTGTAAATGAAAATTATTCCTTTAACTCCAAAATCTATCACTATGTTCCTCAATCAACTCAATGGCAGCGGTGGCATTCTTATTTTACTTTTGTTGCTCCTCTTATTGCTACTTCTGCTCGGTGGCGGATTTAGACCGTAGTGCTTAAGCCTATCACCAACCAAAAAAGGGGTGTGCCGCAAGATGTGGTACACCCCTTGCCATATTAGGGATATATTGTACTTGTTAAATAAAGTTTCTCAATTAAATTATAAAAATGTAATAAGTGTTATTGTTTTAAATAAATAACAAATAGATTACTTGCATTTTTATTTAAAAAAAGATATATTTGTAAATGACAGCTTTATTTTCTAACTCCAAAATTTCCAAACTATGGGCTCATCCTTATTATTCCTGTTATTATTACTCTTATTGATTTTATTAGGCGCTTATGGTGGCGGCATACCTGGTATCCCTACCTAAGCCAACAAAAAAGAGGTGCCCTGCGAATGTGGGACACCTCTTCTGCGTTTATTATATTATTATATAAGGCGTAATAATGCTAAAACTCGGCATTCTTCGGTGTACGCGGGAAGGGAATCACGTCGCGGATATTGCCCATGCCAGTGATGAACTGTACCATGCGCTCAAAACCCAAGCCAAAGCCGGAGTGCGGCGCGCCGCCAAATTTGCGCAATTCGAGGTACCACCACAGTTCTTCCTCGTGAATGCCCATGTCTTTGATGCGTTGCACCAGATTTTCGTAGCGTTCTTCGCGCTGCGAACCACCAATCACCTCGCCAATACCGGGAAAGAGCACGTCCATGGCTGCCACGGTTTTCCCATCTTCGTTCAAACGCATATAAAATGCCTTAATATCTTTGGGATAATTGCGTACAATCACCGGCTTTTTGAAATGTTTTTCGACCAGCCAGCGCTCGTGCTCGGCTTGCAAATCCTTGCCCCACTCGAGTTCAAACTCAAATTTCCCTTTTTTATATTCTTTTGAATTCAATATCAGTTCGACCGCTTCGGTGTAAGTAATTCTTTCAAAATTATTGTCCACGACAAAACGCAGCGTATCAACGAGTCCCATCGGGCGACGATCTTCCAGCTTCATGTTTTTCTCCAAATCCTTGATGCGCTGATCGAGGAAAGCAATATCATCGGGATAATTTTCCAACACGTAGTTGATGAGGTATTTTACAAAATCCTCCGCCAGGTCCATGTTGTCTTCAATATCGTAGAAGGCAATTTCCGGCTCAATCATCCAAAATTCGGCGAGGTGCCGCGAAGTATTGGAATTCTCCGCACGGAAAGTTGGACCAAATGTATAAACTTTTCCTAATGCAAGCGCTCCGATTTCGCCTTGCAACTGCCCGGACACTGTTAGGTTTGTGGATTTGCCGAAGAAATCTTCACTCCAATCAACTTGCCCGTCTTCCGTGCGCGGCGGATTGCCTACATCGAGTGTGGTCACGCGGAACATTTCACCGGCGCCCTCCGCATCGCTCCCGGTAATGATGGGCGCATGCAGGTAAAAATAGCCCCGGTCGTTGTAATACTTGTGAATGGCATACGCCACGCCGTGCCGAATGCGAAACACCGAACTGAAGGTGTTCGTGCGCATACGAAAATGCGCCTTCTCGCGTAGGAACTCCATGGTTTGCACCTTCGGTTGCAGCGGATATTGCTCAGGATTACTTTCGCCGAGGATTTCAATCTGCTCCGCCAGTACTTCTACCGTCTGCCCCGCGCCCTGCGACTCCACCAACTTGCCCGTCACGGCAATGCAGGCATGAAAACTGATTTTCTTCAACAAATTTTCGTCAAATTGCTCAAAATCAACTACAATCTGGAGCGTCTTCGCCGAGGAGCCGTCGTACAACGCAATAAAACGGTTGGAACGGAAGGCGCGCACCCAACCCATCACCGTTACTTCGGCATTCAGGGGCGGATGGCTCAGTATCTTCGCAATTTCGGTTCTCTTTTTCATAACCCAATCAGGTTCAAGGGTTTTTAAGTTTGTATTTTATACAATGCTTTACACCAACTGAATAGTTGCAAAACAGGGTGCGAAAATACTTACTTTCAAAAGAAAAAACGAAAAATGCAGCATGAAAAGCGCAGCAACGTTTTTGCTGAAGCAGCCAGCAGCACTTCGCATGGTTCGCTTACTGAAAAATGATAAAGAATCCGCTTCCAACCGAGGTGCCTTATTACACCTTCCTTAAACCAAACTTGGCTGTTTTAGCGAATGCCAATATTGCCTTACTGGTAGATGACTGGATTCGGCTTTTCTCCCAGAAAATCTGCCTCGGTAAAGCGCCTGCCATTCAAGCTGTCCACATCCCAATCCTGCGCAATTTTCCAAACGCCATTGATTTTGCGGAGTACGACATCAAAGCGCCCATAACCCGTCCACGTTTTTCCATCATTTTCGCCGCTAACTTTATAATAACCCACTTCATACGCTACATCCCCTTGAGCTACCCGATGCTCGAACCGAAAAGCAATACTGCGTTTGGCTCCAGCCGCCTTGTTTTGTTCGTTGTTGGCGATGTTACTTTGCCGGTACGCTTCCCCCACTTGAATGCCCCAGGGACCACCGCGTAGCACATCTGGTGTATGTAATGCGTTAAAGCCCTCACTATCAAAGGCTTTGAAAGTTTTAATAAACGGCAGCCATACTTGTTCGTCAATTTCTTTTTGAATGGCAGCGTTTTGGGCAGGAAGTAAAGCCGCAAAAAACAGGTAGCACCCGGCGGCAAAAAATCGCAATGATTTCATCTTGTCGGTGATTTTTTAATGAATAAATAAGCAATACCGGACAAAGCAAGCGCTCTTTTGTCAAGCTTCCTATCAGAATTATGATTTTGAAAGCGTTGTTTTTGGCAAAAATTGCAGGCGATAAGCAGAAGGGGTAAGCCCAACCTGTTTTTTGAATAAAGTATTGAAGGTGGCGAGCGAGTTGAAGCCGCTATCGTAGGCAATGCTGGCGATTTTGAGGTGCGTATTGGCAGGATTTTGCAACTGTGTTTTTACTTCTTCCAAACGATGGGAATTAATATACTCGGAAAAATTAATATTAAATTGCTCGTTAATGAGCTGCGAAAGATGATTCGGTGCAATGTTCAATTGATTGGCAAGCCGATTCAAGGTCAAATCTGCGTCCAGAAAAGGTTTCTGCTGTTGCATCCATTGTTCCAATCTGGCTTTCATTTGCAGCGCTTGTTCACTGGTCAAGGTTGAGTTTTTATACTTTTCAACGGGTTTTTCCAGCGGTTTAGGCTCGCGCCACAAAATGGTACTCGCAAAATACACGCCAACCGCATATAACAACGCGCCTCCCACGTAGCCCACATACTTGAATAGCGCCGGTGAATACACCAACATTAATACACCAGCCAGTAGCAACAAACCTCGCAGCCACTTGCGGTTACTCCTGTCCATCTCGTAGCTGTTATGATGAAACTTCCTAATTGTCAATAGGTAATATATTAAAATATGAATGTATGAAGCCCACAGACCGCCGTATTTCCAAAAATCCCATTCGATAAGCGGTGCTAAAATCATTAATAGGATATATGGAATAAAATGTACCCAATGTTTTTGCTGAATTTTAAAATCGGGCAGCAAACACGACGTAAAATAGAGCAGAAACAGCGGTCCGATCGCAAATTGATGCGTAAGCCCCACATTGACCAGCATGCGCCAGAGGCGATAGGGCAGGGCAAAATCCGGGTCAATTTCGCGGATGTGAACGACTATATTTTTCGCAATGCGTATCGAAGTGGCAAGTAATAATAAAGCTAATGCCTTGTTAAACAGTGGTTTGTCTCTTTTTGTCCAGACCCAGCCAGCAAAAAATAGCCCGTGTGCGACTCCAATAATAGCGAAAATTGTTAATGTGTCAACCTGAAGCATAGCGGCGATTTCTTACTTCCAAGTTGCAGTAAATTTTTTACAAAACAAAATTCCGGCTTTTTTCATTTTTATTACAAAACGAAACACGATGCAATCCGATGTTGCTGTAAATATTCCCGTAGATAAGCCCATTTTGTTATTTGATGGGGTATGTAATTTATGTAATGGTTTTGTGCAATTTATTATACAACGCGATCCGCAAGCTAAATTTCGCTTCGCCGCTTTACAATCACCGGTCGGACAGCAATTATTACAAGCCGCCAGGATGCCCACGCAGGAGTTGAGCACGGTTGTATTGTGGGAAAATGGCAGATTTTACACGCATTCGGATGTGCCGCTGCGCGTAGTGCAATATTTAGGTGGCTTATGGCAATTATTATATGTTTTTAAAATAATCCCGAAATCATTACGTGATAAATTATACAACTGGATTGCCCGCAATCGCTATCGCTGGTTCGGTCAAAAGGAAAGCTGCATGATTCCGACACCGGAGTTGAAAGCGCGGTTCTTATAAATTTTCCATATATTTATAAGCACTTCCGGTATTGATTAATAGCACTTTATCATCGGGGCAGATCCATTGCCGGGCGATTAATTGTTTCAAGGCAGCATACGTTGCCGCGCCTTCCGGTGCCAGCAAAATGCCTTCCTGTTGAGCCATTTCGCGTAAACTTTCCAACATTTCCAGTTCTGAGACCGTCAAAGCCGTGCCTTCGCTTTCGTACAAAATTTGCAGCATCAATTCATCCCCAAATGCTGCCGGTACGCGTAAGCCATTGGCAATGGTTTCCGCCGGATTTTGAAAAGGCTCGGCAATATATTTATTTTCTTTAAATGCTTTAACAATTGGGTAACAGGCTTCTGCTTGTACTACGACCATACGCGGGCGCTCCGAACCAATCCAGCCAAGTTGTTCCATTTCATCAAACGCCTTCCAAATGCCGATTAATCCCGTGCCGCCGCCGGTCGGATAAATAATGACATCCGGCAACTGCCAATCCATTTGCTCGGCTATTTCGTAGCCCATGGTCTTTTTACCTTCCAGTCGGAAGGGTTCTTTTAAAGTAGAAATATCAAACCAATCTGATTCGCGTACTTCATTGATTTTCAAAGCACAATCTCGAATGCTGCCGTTAATTAGGGTTACTTTCGCACCAAAATATTCGCATTCTTTTTTAAAAATTTCCGGCGTCGCCACCGGCATAAACACATGCGCCTCCAGCCCGGCTTTGGCACAATAGGCACTCATTGCCCCCCCGGCGTTGCCTGCCGTAGGAATCACGCATTTTTTCACGCCCAATTCTTTCGCTTTGGAAATTGCCATCGCCTGCCCCCTTGCCTTGAACGACCCCGTGGGATTATACGCTTCATCTTTTAAGTATAAATTGTTAATATCCAGTAGTTTACGAATGGAATCAAGCGGTAAAATCGGCGTAAAGCCCTCGCCCAAAGAAACAATATTCTCATCGTGTTCGACCGGCAGCACTTCCCGATAACGCCATAAATTTTTAGGACGATCTAACAAAATGCTTTTGTCTAATCCTTGGGCAAGATCAAATTGTGCCAATAAAGGTTTATTTAGTTCAGAATACGTTTGCAGCACATTTTTATCATATTTTTTGCCGCTTTTCGAGCAAATTAAATGCGAATACAGCGTTTTGATAGCGGTAAGCGTTTCCATTTTAGTTTCGATTTTAGACTTTAGACGATAGATGTTAGACACTTTCAGTTTTCTAAAGTCTATTGTCTAACATCTATCGTTTTTTGTACCGCAAATTTTCAGCGTTTTACACCAATACGCTTTTCCGCCTTTGCTCTTTTACAATACTTTTTTGCTCAAATCGAAAAAATGACATGGAACTGAAAAAACCGATCCTATTTAAAGTGACGGAAAATACCGGAAGCTCCTTTCACGTCCAGGAAAACCGCGACGGGCACCAGTACAACCAACTGCACTATCATCCTGAGTATCAGATCAGTTTGGTGGTAGGCGGTAGTGGAAAGTGTACCATTGGCGGGTATGTCGATCGCTTTGTGCCGGGCGATGTATATGTGATCGGTGCGAATGTGGCGCATATTTTTGAATCGTCGGATGCACATATCATTTCCGTTTTTTTCACCGAAAGCTCATTGGGCGGCTATTTCTTTCAATTGCCGGAGATGGCAGCGGTGAAGCAATTTTTAGAAGAAGCTACCCAAAGTTTCAAATTACACCCAAAGCTGGCGCAAACAGTGCAGCCTTTGTTTTTACAATTATTAAAATTAAGCGGCGCAGCGCGTATTATACAATTATTACAATTACTAAATAATCTGGCATTAAGTCCTGATAAACAATCACTTGCCGAAGCCGAAGTGGTGTCCAATTATTCATACACTGCCCTGTACCGCCGGATGAAAAAAGCCTTTCGTTACATTGCCGATAATTTTGATAAAGAAATCTCGCTCGACGACGTGGCGCATTCTGTGCACCTCAGTCGCTATGCTTTTTGCCGTTACTTTAAAAAAATTACCAATAAATCTTTTGTCCATTATCTCAATGAATTTCGCGTCAAAAGCGCCTGCCGATTTTTATTACAATATGACTATACCATTTCCCAGATCGGCTTTTTATGCGGCTTTAATAATTTGTCCAATTTCAACCGGCAATTTAAAAAACTGATGCATTGTACACCGTCGGAGTATCGGGCGGGACAGGTGTGAGCTTTGAAAATAGAGCCAGCAAATTTTTATTTTTTTGATCAAAAAAAATGTTCCAAAACTTGACATATTTAAAAAAAATGTTGTAAAATTGCAAGAGCAATCAAACACCAATAATAAGATTGTTTCTAAGGTATAACCCTCTAATTACCAATGCGTTGATAAAAGTCTGGACGCCAATATAATGGTTTTCGGACATTTGATGAACCAGATGAAAACGTATTGCCTCTATGCAATTTACGCCAGCACAAGTGCTGCAATTAGCTCCTGACGATGCCTCTGCTAAAGCCGGGCGTCAGCTCGCCAACGCCACCAAATGGCTCACAAAATGCGCCCACGAAAAAGCCCTTTGGGGCAAATGTAAAGGCAGCGGTAGTGCGCTGTATGTCACAATGGTTGACCTTACAAATCTCGCTTTTAAATGTTCCTGTCCCAGTCGTAAATTTCCGTGTAAACATGGCTTGGGATTACTACTTTTTTATGTAAACAATGCCGATTTATTGACTAAAGAAAATAATCTGGCACCACATGTAGCAGAGTGGATCAATCGCAGAGCTGGCAAGGCGGAAGCCAAAACACAAGATAAACCTACCGACGAGGCAGCCCAGCGCAAACGTGCCGAAGCCCGCACACGCAAGGTGGAAAGTGGTATCGAAGAGTTGCGCATTTGGCTAAAAGATGTGGTGCGCACCGGCATTATGCAGGTACCCCAAAATCCCTATCAATTTAATAAAAATATTATTGCTCGTTTGATAGATGCGCAAGCTACCGGGCTGGCGGCACGTGTGCGAGCTATTAACAAAATTAATTTCTATCAGGAAGGCTGGCAAAAATCGTTACTAAAACGGTTAGCCAATATCTATTTACTAGCGGAAGCTTATTGTAATATAAATAATTTTAATGATGGTTTAAAACAAGAAATCCAGATGCTTATCGGTTGGAATAGCCATAAGGAAGATATTTTAAAATTGTTACCGGTGCACGATCGCTGGGTTATTTTGTCAAAAACCATTGAAGAAGAAGATAATCTCCGCACGGAGCGTATTTGGCTCTACGGCATTAAAACCGGGCAGTTTGCGCTTTTGCTTCATTTTTATGCTTTCAATCAGCAGCCCCAGCACATTTACATCGAGGGGCATACCCTGGAAGCGGAGTTGGTTTTTTATCCGGCAGCCTTGCCGTTGCGGGCGCTGGTCAAGCAGCAAATAGCCTTGAAACCAGTATTTACAGGCGTTTCGGGTACTACCCGCTTGCTCACAGTACACCAGCAAATCACAGCAGCACTACTAAAAAATCCGTTTATAGAAAAAATTCCCTTGCTTTTGTCCGAAGTAAAATTAGGATTTCAGGATAAAAACTGGTTTGTCACCGATGCCGAAAATCGCAGTCTTGCCTTGACAAATACCGAAGACGAAAGCTGGAAGATGCTGGCAATCAGCAAAGGTAAAGCCTTCTCCTGCTTTGCTTTACATGATCAGGAAAAACTTGATATACATGCTCTTTGGTTGGATCAAAAATTTTATTTTCTGAAATGAATATAAGCGACGATTTTATAAAAGCAGCTTTGCTCGGTACCGATAAGTACCTGCCCGAACCTATTGCTGATTTACAAAGTATAAGCAATAAAATAAATGCAAAAAATGCTGATAAACAGGCTCTTTTTCTAAAGATGGCAGCCGCTACGCTGCTTTATGAAACCTTGGGTACCTTGCCGCCGACCCAATCGGTTGTACTGCCGGAATGCCCTGAAGAGTCAAAATTTTACATCAGTCCGCATAATGCGCAGCTTATTCAATCCTTGTTATTAAGCAATGACGAACTCTTATTACAATATGCTTTATTTCAATGTAATAAAGCCCGGCAGATAGTGCCATCCGAACTGGCACCGATGATGTTGAATAAAGCTTTGACCCAGAAAAAAAATGCGCCCCTTTTTGTCGCGGTTTGTGGTGAAGTTGGACGCTGGCTGGGCAGTATGAATGAGCATTGGCGGGTATTGTACGCATACGAGCCAACCGATGAAACCTGGGAAACCGGCGATTTTGCTAGTCGAAAAACGTATCTAACAGAGTTGCGCCGAGAGCAGCCGCAAGCGGCATTAAGGTTATTGCAGGGTAGCATCGCCCAGGAGAATGCTGCCAACCGAGCTGAACTATTAGTGTTATTACATATTAATCTGTCGTTATATGATGAGCCATTTTTACAATCTTTTTTGAATGACAAGAGTCAGAAAGTAAAACAAATTGCCCTTCAATTATTGCGCCAAATAGAAGGATCAGTCGTTAATCAACTGTATATCAATTATTTAAAAGAAGCAATTTTAATCAAAGAAGAGCGTAGTTTATTACTCCTCAAAAAGCAGGTATTAATTTTTAATGAAAATATTACACCCTCGCCGGAGTTATTTACAACAGGTATTGAAAAAGTGAGCTCGCAGAAAGGCGTAGCAGATGTTATTTTTTGGGCGGCGCAGGTGTTGTCTTTTGTTCATCCGGGTGTTTTAGCCCGACAACTAAATGTTAGCGAAGAAATATTATTGAAATTGCTTTTAGAGCATAAAGAATGTAAAGTTTTATTGCCCTTTATCATACAATCGGTAATCCTTTACCAACACCGAGCCTGGGCACAACAATTGCTGGCGCTGGACGAAGTACTGGATATGCAATTGCTTGAAATCGTTGATTCGGAATCACTCGTGAAGCATATTGATAAATTTATTACGCATAATATTACAAATTTACTGAATTATTTAATCACGGATGATTATCGCCTTATTCCATTAAAAATTGTAGAAGAACTACTTAAATATTTGGAAAAGAACGCTTATCACATACAACAAAATATTTATGCCCGTTTGGCATTGCAATTTCCGAACACCATTCTTCC
>JBKBWT010000002.1:0-26266 GCA_046314415.1 Saprospiraceae bacterium | reverse complement strand
GCAACAGATTGAAAAAAGTAAGGCAGCGGATTATCAAGCACATCATTTTAAAAATATGGCAACAGAAATGTTGCGCATTATCACATTAAGGGAAAACCTTCAATTTTAAATAGAATAATATGACTGAAAACATTCTACGTCTCTCGGCGGAACAACAATATGCCGCTGAAATTGAAGAGCTGAAAAAACATGACCGGCACAAGCGTCCCAACAACTGGCAGTTGTCACCCCACGCGGTTGTTCACTATTTATTGGGCGGCACGCTTCCCAATGGCTTTCAGGTCACGCCTAAATACATTGGCAACAAACGCCTGATGGAAATTGCGGTGGCGACATTGACCACCGATCGCGCATTGTTGTTGTACGGGCTGCCAGGTACTGCTAAATCGTGGGTGTCAGAGCATATCAGTGCAGCCATTTCGGGCGATTCCACGCTGGTTATTCAAGGCACGGCGGGCACTGCTGAAGAGTCGGTGCGCTATGGTTGGAATTATGCCCAATTATTATCAGCAGGTCCAGTGCCGGAAGCGGTAGTTGAATCCCCGGTGATGCGGGCGATGAAAACCGGTAAAATTGTACGAATTGAAGAATTGACGCGGATTGGATCGGATGTGCAGGACACGTTGATTTCCATTTTATCTGAAAAAATGATCCATATTCCGGAGTTGAACGTCAATATTCAATCAGTTCGTGGGTTCAATGTTATTGCAACCGCCAATAATCGCGATAAAGGCGTGAATGATTTGTCGAGTGCGCTGAAGCGACGCTTTAATACGGTGATCTTGCCGATGCCTGGCACCATTGAAGAAGAAGTAGAAATTGTGCGGCAGCGTGTGACGAGCTTCAGTCAATCCATCGATTTGCCCATCGAAAAGCCCATTTTAGAGGAGATCAAACGCATTGTTGTCATTTTCCGTGAATTACGTCAGGGCGTTTCCTTAGATGGCAAGACCAAATTAAAATCACCCTCGGGTACCTTGAGCACTGCGGAAGCAATCTCGGTAATGAACAATGGATTAGCTTTAGCTTATCATTTTAGCGATGGTAGCTTGACGGCAGACGATATTGCCAGTGGGGTCATTGGCGCAGTGGTGAAAGACCCGGTACAAGATAAAATTGTATTTCAGGAATATATGGAAACAGTTCTCAAGCAACGCGACGGCTGGAAGGATATTTATCGGGCATGCCGAGATATAATCTAATTTATTCACTTATAATATTATTAAAAATTATTATGTTATAAGAAACCAAGATTAATTATCTTGCTTTATTAAGTATAATACGATGATTAAATATTAAAAGATGCGACCCTTTTTATTATGGCAGTTCATATCTTAGGCATTCGACACCATGGACCCGGTTCGGCGCGGCATGTGCTGGCAGCATTGCAACATTTACAACCGGATATTATACTCATTGAAGGTCCACCCGAAGGGGAATCTATGTTGAACTGGGCGATTCATCCTGATATGCAGCCCCCGGTGGCATTGCTGGCTTATGTGCCCGACAATCCTCAACAGGCTGTTTTTTACCCTTTTGCCGAATTTTCGCCAGAGTGGCAGGCAATTAAATTTGGAATGCATAAGCATATTCCAGTACGATTTATCGATATGCCATTGGTACACAAACTGGCGATGACGGATTCAGAAGCGCAATCGGTCAGCGTTGAGGCAATTGCAATAGAAGAATCAAAAGTACAGCGTAACCCGATGGCTTACCTCGCCGAAATAGCGGGTTATGAAGATGCCGAAGTCTGGTGGGAACAACAATTTGAAATAGCGCAGCATCCCATCGAAGTATTTGACGCGGTGCGTGAAGCGATGATGGCATTGCGCGAGAACACGACGCCTACGCCGGAGAAAAATGAAGCCATCCGCGAAGCGTTTATGCGTCGCGCGATTCGTTTAGCCGAGCGGGAAATGTTTCATACGATTGTAGTGGTATGTGGCGCATGGCACGTACCGGCCTTAGAAATGATGCCTTCGCAAAAGGAAGACGATTTACTGTTGAAAAATCTGCCCAAAACCAAAGTAGAAACCACCTGGATTCCTTGGACAAATGATCGGCTTTCTTTTGAAAGTGGCTACGGCGCAGGCATTCATTCGCCCGGCTGGTATCAACATCACTGGACAAATCCGGAGGATGACGGTACGCTTTGGCTGACACACACGGCAAGGGTTTTTCGCCAGCACAAAATAGACATCTCATCGGCGCATATCATAGAATCGGTGCGACTGGCAAGCTCTTTGGCGGGTTTACGTAGCTTCAACCGACCAGGTTTAGCCGAATATAATGAAGCTACGCAAACTGTGATGTGTATGGGCGATGAGGTGTTAATGAAACTTGTGTGGCAAGATTTGATTGTGGGTGACAAGATGGGCGAGATACCTGAAGGAACGCCCCAAGTACCCTTACAATATGATTTGGAGAAGTGGCTTAAAAAATATCGCCTCAAACTTTCAAATATAGAAAAACCTTTATCACTCGATCTTCGTGAGCCGAATGACTTACAAAAAAGTATTTTATTACATCGGCTGCTGGTATTAGATCTTGATTTTGGTAAAATACAGCATATCACTGGTAAAGGCACGTTTAAAGAAGCCTGGACATTGCGTTGGTATCCGGAGCTTACGATTAAATTATTAGAAAAAGCACCTTGGGGAAATACCATCGAACTTGCGGCTAATCAATACCTTATACATAACGCTAATCAATGTCGGCAGTTAGATGAAATAACCCATTGGGTAGCCAGATCTCTGCCTGCTGACCTACGCAGTGGCATCGAACAGGTAATGCAGCGGATGGATGCATTAGCAGCTGGCACTTCCGATACTTCGATTTTAATGAATGCTTTTGTGCCGCTGGTGCAGGTGCAGCGCTACGGCAACGTGCGTAAAACCGATTTAGCTACAATTACTACTATTTTACACGCTATTTTTTACCGGATAATTGCCGGATTACCAATGAGTTGTACAGGAATTGATGAAGAACAGGCACAAGTGGTTGCTGAAAGCATTCAAAAAACACATCAAGCTATTCTTTTATCAGATGACGAAATTTTTAAAAATGATTGGCTGCAAACATTAGATACCATCACCACCATTCAACAGGTAGCACCCCTGATACATGGCTTTTGTTGTAAAATATTATATGACTTGCAATATGTAGATGCCACCCAACCTGCCAATGAATTCAGCAAGGCTTTATCTCCGAATAATGAAGCTGCTTGGTCAGCAGCCTGGCTGGAAGGATTTTTGAAAGACGCTGCCACCGTTCTCATATTGGATGAAGGCATCTGGCGCATAGTCAATGAGTGGGTGGTCACACTCGAATCAGCCATTTTTATGCAAGTGGTACCTTTGCTACGGCGCACTTTTGCTACTTACAACACGGTTGAAAAAAGAAAAATTGCAGAGAAAGTAGCCCACGGTGGTACCCATTCCTCCAAACGAATGCGAAGCCAGGATTTCGATGTAGAAAATGCCCGACAAATATTGCCGGTGCTGGAACATTTACTGGGATTGTAATAAATATGTATTTTAATGTAATATTTAGTGTCCAAAATTAATAAATTTCAACACTTTTAATCATTTTATTATAATAATGAATACAGCTCATATTAAACGCTGGCGACTTATTTTAGGCAGCGAAACCCAAGCAGAATTGCCTTGCGACTTATCCCAACATGATGTAGGCGTGGATAAAACCCTGGAAGCGCTCTATCACTCCGACAGAAAAGGCGGTTTGGGTGCCTCTTCGCCCAATGTTGCTCGTTGGCTGGGCGATATTCGAACCTATTTTCCCAATACGGTTGTGAAAATTATGCAACAAGATGCACTCAAACGGCTGAACCTGACTGCCATGCTCACGGAGCCGGAAATGCTCGAAACGATTGTGCCCGATGTGCATTTAGTGGCAAATCTAATGACGCTTGGCAGGGTTATTCCAGAAAAAACCAAGGCTACTGCACGTCAGGTTGTGAAAAAAGTGGTGGATGAACTCATGCAAAAATTAGCAGCACCGACCCAGCAAGCCATTATCGGCAGCTTAAACCGGGCTGCCAAAAACCGTCGCCCTCGGCATAATGAAATTAACTGGCATGAAACCATCCGTAAAAATTTAAAACATTATCAACGTGATTATCAGACTATTATCCCTGAAGTACGCATTGGCTACGGGCGCAAGCGTAAAGCATTAAAAGACATTGTATTATGTATTGATCAAAGTGGGTC
The DNA here is from genome assembly GCA_046314415.1 of Saprospiraceae bacterium. Taxonomy (GTDB): domain Bacteria; phylum Bacteroidota; class Bacteroidia; order Chitinophagales; family Saprospiraceae; genus JADJNW01. Next base: position 22,034 of record JBKBWT010000002.1, on the reverse strand, counting down.
AATGGGAACTTCTGTTGTCTATTCCGGCATTTTTGGCGCAGTGATGGCATCTATTCCGGCGGTGCAAACCAAAATGGTGGTATTTGATACATCGGTAGTTGATTTGACGGAAGAACTGCAAGATCCCGTGGAATTATTGTTTGGCGTGCAATTGGGTGGCGGTACTGATATTGATCGGGCATTACTTTATTGTCAGCAAATTATTACACGTCCGCTGGACACGGTTTTGGTGCTGATCACTGACCTGTACGAAGGAGGCAATGAAGCCTCTATGCGTAACATCGCCACCAAACTTGTCCATAGTGGGGTACAGGTGATTACCCTGCTCGCACTCAATGATGACGGGGCTCCCAGCTACGACCATCGCAATGCCGATTATTTTGCGGCACTCGGTATTCCCGTTTTTGCCTGCACGCCTGATCTGTTTCCCGACCTGATGGCGGCGGCATTAAGTAAGCAGGATATTACGCATTGGGCGAGCGTACATGATATAAAAGTGAATAAAAAAGCAGATGTTTTATAGGGGATGTAATATTTTTTGTAGTTTTTTGCTGGATTTTTATAATAAAAGCGAGCGCGATTGTTCGAGAAATTCTTGTAAAGACCTTGGCTGTTTGCCAGTCACTTGTTCATAAAAGCGAGTAATGACCGGCTCTTTTTGAAAGCGCGGTAAAAAGTGCAACATAATCATTACCAGAATTTTGGTTGTTTCCATGCCTTCGCGGCGTTTTAATAAATAATAACTCAGTGGATCGGGGCTTTCAAATGTAATAGGTCGTCCTAGCACGTCCGTTAGAATATTTGCCACTTCATAAAAATTCTTGTTTTTATAACCGGTTATGTCAAATGCCTGATTTTCAAAGCGTTCAAAATTATTTAAAATGCTTGCGGCTACCTCGCCAATATTGGCGGTATCTACCCAATTGAACTTTGCGCGCCCGGCGGGCAAAATAATTTTTTGTTTGGATTTTATATCATATAATAAAGTAGTGGTCAGGTTTTGCATAAAATAGCTGGGGCGCAGGAAACAATAGCGCAAGCCGCTTTGCCGGATCAGGCGTTCAATTTTATGATGCGGAATGACGCTGCTACGCTCCACCCCTTGTACGGATAAGAAAGTTATATCCGTAATGCCTTGTTTTACAGCTGTTTCAATGAGCGGCGCAAAATATTTTTGTACGTCGGCTAACTGTGGCGGTCGCAATAGGAAAATGCTATCTATCCCTGTCAGGGCAGCGTCAAACGTTTCAGGCTGGGCAAAATCAAACAAACGGTAATGTAAAGAAGGATAAGTATTCAGCGTTTGTTGTGCTGAGTTTATCTCGCGCACACCAGCAATGACATGGTGCATGGTATTTTGTTGAAATAAAAACCGGATGACCTCCGCGCCAATATTGCCGGTAGCACCCGTGATAAGTATTTTTTTCATTTTGAATATTAACTTTCTGTGAGGTTAAACTTTATTAATTCTTGATGTCAATTTAATCAAAATTTCCTTTGACCGGAACCTGAAAAATTCCTTATTTTCAGGTACATTTAAAACCAAAAACACGCGAATTTATGCCAGTAAGAATGGAAAAAGATCCGCAACGCCCGAATCGGGGCGGCGGTGGCTCAGGTGGTGGTATGGGCGGTTTGATCCAAATTCTGCCATTCATCCTTATGTTTTTAATTAGAAGACCAAAACTGCTCATTCCGTTGCTCCTCATCGGTGCAGCGTGGTATTTCTTTTTTGGCGGTCAGCAAATGTTGAGTGGCGGCGGTGCCAATTATGATAATTATGATGTTGAGAATGACCCATTTTCAATGGGGGCAGCATTGAGTGAAGAACGGTTTGACCAGGCACAAGTATTTGAACCGTTGACGTATGGTGCCGGTGAAAATCGCCTGCCGGAACGAGTGACGCTGGAAAAATACGCTCCGCAACGGCTGCACCAGGGCAATCAAGGTTCCTGTGTAGGCTGGGCAAGTGCTTATGCCGCCCGGACGATCTTGCAGGCACGCGCGAGCGGTCAGAATCCCAATCAATTGTCATTTAGCCCGTCGTATTTGTACAATCAGATTCGGCTCAGCGGCTGTGAAGGCGCGTATATGCTGGACGCGATGAAAGCTATGTCACAAAATGGGGCAATGCCTTTTCAACAGTTTGGCTATGATGATTCGGATTGCTCGCGCGTACCCAATTCGCAGGAAATGGAGCGTGGGCGGCAGTATCGCATCAAGGGTTACAACCGTTTGACGGTGGGTGCTGACGATCATACGCCAGATATTTTAGCCATTAAACAAAACCTGGCACAAGGCGCGCCGGTAGTAGTTGGCATGATGGTAGGCGGATCGTTTATGAGCGGTATGCTGGGGAAAGAAGTTTGGCGTCCGACCCAAAGCGATTATAGCATGCGCGGTTATGGCGGTCATGCCATGTGTGTGATCGGTTATGACGATAATAAGGATGGCGGCGCATTTCAGTTGATGAATAGCTGGAGTGAAGATTGGGGTAATCGTGGATTGGCGTGGGTTCGCTATCGGGATTTTGAGCATTTTACCAAAGAGGCGTATGGTTTGTACCCGATGGGTAGTGCCGATCAACAAAACGCCGATAAAATGCAGGTGAAATTTGGCTTGCTCGATCAGGCATCGCAGAGCCTGCTTACGTTGACCCAGAAGGACGAAATGACGTTTAAAACCGTGAAACCTTTGAAAAAAGGCGATAAATTTAAGGTTGCCATTACGAATTCCATCGAATGCTACACCTATGTTTTTGGTCAGGAGACCGATGGCACCAGCTACGTACTTTTTCCTTACACCGAACAACATTCGCCGTATTGCGGGATTGTGGGTACGCGGGTATTCCCAAAAGACTATTCGATGGTGCTGGATCAGACCGGCAATAAAGATTACATTGCAATTTTAGTTTCTAAAAAAGAGCTTGACTATCAGTCGCTTAACAAAGCTATCACCGCGAGCCGGCAGCAAGGGTACGCCAATAAAGTACGCGAAGCTTTGGGTAATCGGCGTATTACGAATATCAAATTTCAGACGGGTAATGCGGTTGAATTTAATGCAACGACGGATGGAAAAGAAGCAGTGGCAATGGTGATTGAAATTGATAAAAATTAGATAATAAGGTGATCGGGGAATATGGAAGGCTCGTAAAACTTCGTTTGGGTTGCCTTATCCATCCCCCGATCATCGCATCCCCTTTTAAAACTTAATGCCTGCCGTCAAAGTCAGTACGTTATTTTTACCTTCCACATTTTGGAAATAATCGGTCAAGCCAATTTCATAATTTAAATCCACCGTAAGAAAAAGTAAATCCACGCCAACGCCGACGTTGGCACCAAACGTCCAATCTTTGAGGGTTTCTTTGTCAAATGCAAAACCATCCTTTTCCTTCACGCCCAAAGTGTAAGTTGGTATGATACCGCCGCGTGCATGCAATTGCAAAAAATCGTTGTTGCCAAGCAAGCGTAGCCCAATATTGACGGGGAGTTTCAGGTTTTGAATGGTCGTTTCATCGCGGAATTCCACATCATTCGGATCGTCCAAATCCTGGATTAAACGAGCGGTGTAATTATAATAATGCGCACCGGGTTGCAGATACAAAAAGCCATCGCCGAGGCGAAAATCCAGACCTGCATTCCAGCCAGCGCGGGCTTCGGCGTCAAAATCGCCCAATTTGGCATCAATACCGGATACATTGACCCCCACTTTCGGGTTAATGGTCACTTGTGCTTGCAGGCTCAGGGTAGTTATCAACAAAAGCGCAAAAAAACTTAAAAAACGTAGTTGTTTCATGGTTTTTGAATTTTGAACAGAATGAAAAAATTTCAGGGTTTCCTGAAGTTTTAATTTTTTTCGTTTATAAGATGCCGATAGAACGGATAAACCCTGTGAAATAATTCTTAATGTGAAGCGTAAAAAAGTTAAAAAAAGTTAATACTGGTTTATTTTGATGAAAATCAGAATTTTGGGTGACGCAACTCATCCGTTATTTGTTTAAAATTTAGCAAATTCTTACAAAACAATCTATTACCATCATCTAATCGCCATTACCATGAAAAAGATTATTTACCTAATTTTATTTTTAGTAAATATGAATATCATATTCGGGCAAGAATTACCCAAAGAAGCTTACTTATTATATCCTACTTTGCAAGATATGAGTGGCTATGCGGTAGGCAAATGGCAAAATAAACTGCTGATTTTTGGGGGACGCATCAAGAGTGATGTGCCGGATATTTACAAAAAAGACTTTCCGAATCTGGAAATCATCTTAATTGATTTGGTGCAAAAACGCGCTTCGGCGTACAACAGCGGCAACCTGGAAGGGGTGCTCGGCGAACAAATGGCGTCCACCGGGCTGGCATACTACCAAAAAAGCAATCTGCTGTACATTGCCGGGGGCTACGGCTACAGCGATGAAGTGCGCAGTTTTATTACCTTTCCGTATTTCACGGTGATTGATCTGGAGCTGACGATTCCGGCATTAGTGGCAGGCAAAAGCCCGGTGGCGCACATTTATCAGATTTGTGACGAACGCATTGCAATTTTTAATGGTACATTGGATTTTAACGGTGATGAGTTCTTTTTAATCAATGGTAAATACGCCTATAAACTGCAACCTTTTGAAGATCAGCCCACTTACTACGAAGAAGATCGCGAAGGCGAGGGCGCAACGTTTCGGCTGAGTCAGGATGGTAAAGCCTTGAGTATCAAAGCTTTTAAAAATTGGTACGATTTGCAGGAATTACTTGATTATTATAGCAATAACCTGCCACCTAATGCGCAAAAAGAAGCTGAAAAAACCATTAAGAAAAAGACGAGTCAATAAATTACTATCAATATTTATTGGTAATCAATTGTTTACATATTTTGAATAGTTATTTTAAATCAATGACCGCTACCCGGTTATTAATCACTGTATAATTATTTCAACTCCAGTTTTAAAAATTCTCCGGTAAAACTCTTTTTTATTTTCGCTACTGCTTCGGGCGTGCCCTCTGCCACGACGGTGCCGCCGCGCATGCCGCCTTCGGGTCCCATGTCTATGATATAATCCGCCACTTTTATTACATCCATATTATGTTCGATTACCAGCACGGTGTTGCCTTTTTCCACCAGGCGATTCAAGACTTCCAGCAGATGGCGGATGTCCTCAAAATGCAATCCGGTAGTGGGTTCATCGAGAATATATAATGTTTTGCCGGTATCTTTTTTCGAGAGTTCTTCCGCCAATTTCACCCGCTGGGCTTCGCCACCCGATAGCGTCGTGGCTTGCTGCCCCAGGGTAATATAGCCCAAACCCACGTCATCCAAAGTTTTCAGCTTGCGGTAAATGTTCGGAATGTTCTGGAAAAACTCGGTCGCTTCACTTACCGTCATATCTAAAACATCACTTATAGATTTTCCTTTATACAAAACTTCCAGGGTTTCACGGTTGTAGCGACGCCCCAGGCAGGTTTCACAATCAACCTCTACATCGGGCAGGAAATTCATCTCGATCACGCGTTTCCCGGCACCTTCGCAGGTTTCACAACGCCCCCCTTTCACATTAAAACTAAAGCGCCCTGGCTTGTAACCACGAATTTTAGCCTCGGGCAATTCTGAAAAAATCTTACGTATATCACTAAAAACATTAGTATAAGTAACTGGATTTGAGCGCGGTGTGCGCCCAATCGGCGATTGGTCAATTTCAATCACTTTATCAATATGCTCCAAACCTTGGATGGATTTGTACGGCATCGGACGCTGCAAGCTATTGTAAAAATGTTGTCGCAGAATCGGGTACAAAGTGTCATTGATCAGCGTGGATTTGCCGCTGCCGCTCACACCCGTGATGCACACGAAGGTACCGAGGGGGATTTTAATATTAACATTTTTTAAATTGTTTCCCGTAGCGCCCTTCAATTCCAAGGATTTACCATTGCTTTGGCGGCGAATTTTCGGCACTTCAATATTGCGCCGATCATTTAAATAATCGGCGGTTAAAGTCTGATTTTTAATAAAAACCTGGGGTACGCCTTCACCCACCACCTGCCCGCCATGCTTGCCCGCACCGGGTCCGAGGTCAATTAAATAATCCGACGCCAACATGATGTCCTTATCATGTTCGACTACCAATACCGTATTTCCGATGTTTGCCAGCTGGCGCAACGCCTCGATAAGTCGCTGATTATCACGCTGATGCAAGCCAATACTCGGTTCATCCAGAATATAAGTAATGCCGGTTAATTGGGAACCAATCTGCGTCGCTAAACGAATGCGCTGCGACTCACCACCCGACAGGGTTTTGGAAGGGCGATTCAAATTTAAATAATCCAGCCCGACGTGTAATAAAAATCCAAGTCGTAGCCGAATTTCTTTTAATACGTCTTTGGCAATGGCTTGCTGGCGTTCGCTGAGGTTTTGCTCGACATTTTCCATCCAAGTTTTCAACTCGGCAATGTCCATATTTGATAACTCTGTAATATTTTTCTCGTTGATTTTAAAGTGTAAGGATTCTTTTTTCAAGCGTTGCCCATTGCATTCCGGGCAATGACTGACCGTCATAAAATCCTCCGCCCACTGCCGCACTTTCTCCGAAGTCGAATTTTCGTACCAGCGTTTGAGCATATTAATCAAGCCTTCGTATGCCAAATTATACGTAAACTCACCCTGCCCCCAGGTCATGCTCACTTCAATGGAATTATCGCCGCCGTGTAAAATCACATTCATTGCATCGGCAGGAATATCTTTTACCGGGGTAGAAAAAGAAAACTTATATTTTTTTGCTAATACGCGTAACTGCTTGAATGTCATATTGTCCCGAACCTCTCCGAACGGTGCAATACCCCCATCATTGATATTTTTATTTGGGTCGGGAATAACTTTCGCGAGGTCCACCTCATTGACTTCGCCCAAGCCATTGCACACCGGACAGGCTCCATACGGCGAATTGAACGAAAAAGAGTTAGGCGATGGCTCTTCGTAGGAAACACCTGAAGCCGGGTCCATTAAATGCTTGCTGAAGGCGGTCACGGCATTGGTATCGGCATCCATCATAAAAATCAAGCCATTCCCCATTTTCAATGCGGTTTGCAGCGAAGTATTCAGGCGGTCTTTACGATCATCTCCAATTTTTAAACGATCTATAACCACCTCAATATCATGCACCTTATAGCGATCCACCTGCATATCCGGCTTCAAATCCAACACCTCGCCGTCCACGCGTACTTTGGTATATCCTTGCTTGCGAATCTGCTCAAACAACTCCCGGTAATGCCCCTTGCGCCCGCGCACGAGCGGAGCGAGTAGCAACACTTTTTTCTCGTGAAATTGCTGCGCAATGCGCTCTTTCATTTGCTCTTCGGTATAGCGCACCATTTTCTCGCCGGTCACGTACGAGTATGCCTCGCCTACGCGCGCAAAGAGTAGTCGCATAAAATCATAAATCTCGGTAATGGTGCCAACGGTGGAGCGGGGGTTGCGCCCGGTTGTCTTTTGTTCAATCGAAATCACCGGACTCAAGCCGGAAATCTGTTCCACGTCGGGGCGCTCCATTTCGCCAATAAATTGGCGGGCGTAGCTCGAAAATGTCTCCATGTAGCGGCGCTGCCCCTCGGCATAAATGGTGTCGAACGCCAGCGACGACTTGCCGCTACCGCTGATGCCGGTGATTACAACTAATTGATTTCGAGGAATTCGTACATCAATATCTTTTAGATTGTGTTCACGTGCACCAATGACTTCAATCGCGTCGTTGATGTCGAGCATGCCGTTCGTGGAAGTGCCGTTTCCCATAAGGATTGTATTCATGTATTTGTGTATTCATGTATTCGTGTACATGAACACATGCGCACTTGAACACCTGAACACACCAAGGAGTTGAAACAAAATGTAAAATTAGGGAAAGAATTGTGATTCTTTGGTATTAAATCAAGCAAATTTAAAACAAAATATTTTACGTCAGCGTAGCCGTCTGTTTGCTCAATTTTTAACATGATAAAACGCAAAATGATTTATATGGTTGGTAAACAGGAGAATGGAAATAAATTTTATTATAATATTATAAAATGTAAAATTTCAATAGAAATTATTAAACGTGCAATCAGGTTTATTGCAATAAAAAATTGCTTACCTTTTCCAACAAAATCTTGGGTTGATCGGCGTGTACCCAATGTCCGGCGTTGGCGATCGTTTCGAGTTGCGCATGGGGAAATTTTGATAGAATGTTTTGCCAATCAGCATCTTGTATATAATTCGATTTTTCACCGCGAATAAAAAGGGTTTCACCTTCAAAGTTAGCTTCCACTTCAATGGGCGCCAAAATATCCTGATAATGATTGTAAATTGCCGGGAAATTCATTTTCCACTCGAAGCCGCCTTCCGGTGTGCGGGATAAATTTTTCATCAGAAATTGAATGGTGCTTTCATCTTGATGTACAAGACGTTGACGCAGAAAGCCTTCGGCATCGTAGCGGCTTTGCACCGTATTTAAATCCAATGCCAGGATGGCTGCCAGAATCTCTTCGTGCCCGCCCTTGTAGCGCTTGGGCGCGACGTCCACCACCACAAGTTTGTCCACCATATCGGGGTGTTCCAGCGCAAATTGCATCACGGTTTTGCCACCCATAGAGTGCCCCATCAGATGCGCTTTAAACATCCAATGCGATTCCAAAAAATGCCTTAAATCCGCTGCCATCGAAGGGTAATCAATGAGATCGTTATGCGGGGAACGCCCGTGATTGCGCTGATCCACAATATAAACCGTAAAATGCTCCGCCAACTGTTTGGCAATGGTTTGCCAATTGTCGAGCGTGCCAAACAGACCGTGCAGGATGACCAATGGGTCGCCTTGTCCAAAAACTTTATAATTTAATTCCATTTTATTTTAAAAGTAAAAATTAATGTAATATATGTTTTGTTTTATTGTAAAAAAAAAATTAGAATATGATGCAAATAAGTAAAAATTAAGCGAAAATTAATCCGCAATTAAGCGCTTGATTAAGCCCCTTTTAAGTAGGCGGACTTAGTTTTGCACCAAGGTTCAACGATAACAAATGCAACCTTGAAATTGATTATTAACCAACAAACTTGTGCGAAATAATCAGCATTTGACAACAATTTTGAACCCTGCTTTTATTTTTTTCGTACACGTTTGTCCAAAAAACCACTCACATCATGGCAACACCATTGAATTTTGAAGTGAACTTACCGGGCTTAATCAGCCTTTCGCCGGCAAACATTTACCTGTTTGAAAAGAAAGATCCGGCAAGCAGCACATTCCCTGCACCTGGTCCTTTCGCACCGGCTCAGTCTAACATGTTTGTGCAAACCGATCAACCACTGGCAGTTACATTCGATTGGACGGCATCGGGCGCTATTTTCTTGTTCCTCGCTGGTACCTGGAAGTGCACGGTTTACCTGGAAATGATGGGCGGCGGCGAATACCCGCATCCACCGGCATCGGCTACCACTGCCGTATCTACGGGCGTTATCAGTGCCGGCTACAAAGTGGATGTCAACATTCCACCGATTACCCAGGAAGGTTTGTATCGCGTGGTAGCGACAATTACCCTGCAAGGACCGGGCGGTATGATGTTGCCGGTTGCGGGCTTCGCAGAAATTGGTTTAATTCAAGTTTACGAATCTTTATAAGTGTAAACAGTTGAATATAAGCTGATTCATTTCGTATGGCACTACGAAGAGCGATCCCATGCGGAGCTTTTCGTAGTGCTTACCTTCATTCTATTACCCATAAAACCATTCTTATGAAAAACGAAATAAATGTAATGCCAGATGTAATAAAACCGGGTTTTGAAGTGATAATAAATAATGAAAATGGTTTTTATTACTTTCAGTGTAATGATGTTAATGGAAAAGTGGTACTCTGGAGTAAAGATTTTCCAACGCAGAGCAGTGCGGTCAATAAAATGGAACAGGCTTTGCGGTTAGCAAGAAACGCTAAAAATTACCTGCGCAAAAACGAAGGGGAAGATTACTATTTTACATTGATTGGAGGCAATAAGCAGGAGGTTGCTAAAAGTGCTATTTTCAAGAATGAGAAAGAACTGCAAAGAACCATTGATTACGTACAACAGGTAGCGAATGCTGCTAAAGAACTGACAATCAAATCTTTGTCGCCTAAGGCGGAGCCTGAAATAGTGCCCCTGATTCCAACGCCAACAGCCCTGCCCGAAAAATCGCTCAACACTAAAAAGCAGCCGGGACAAGTGCCTAGCCAATCTCGGTATGCATTCAAAATCGACCTTTACCCGCGCGAAGCAGAAAATCTTGTGTCCGGGCGAATTGAATATTTGCTCACGGAAGAATTTACTACTTTTCAAGGGATTGATACAGAGGCAATTAGCCTGTTTTTAAAACAACATCTTCCGATGTATGCCGCCCATCAGCCCGAAGAAATTGCGGTGCAAGAACAAGCGACCCTGGTCATGCAATCGCATCCTGGTGGACAGATTATCCATGCGCAGCGGGCTGGTCAAACGCCTTTGTACTTTGTCTTGCGTGATTTGGCAAAAATGCTGGACAAAAATGATCGCATCCATGCTAAAATCCGGGTACGTTCGCTCGATAACGCCACGATTGCTGCCTATCTGGATAGTAAATTGAGCGTGATAAACGAAGCCGAAGCGCTGATGACGCTGCCAGGCATCTATTTTTCCCCGGGCATTTATCGCCTACAGGCTACCTGTACCATTCTGCCCGTCAGCGGAAATACCCGAATGATAGAGGCCAATTGCTTGTTTCAAATTTATTAATAAAACAATAAAATTTTTATAAGATATGTAATATAATGAATTAAAATATTATATAAAAACTTATTTATTAGTTGTTTAATTGGGTTGATAATCCAGGTTTTCCAAGCCAACCGGTACAAATGTGCCCTGATGAAAAATGGTCGGATCAGCGATTGGTCGGCTGATGCGTTCATCGGTTTTGAAATTGATGCGATTTTCGTACCCTGGGCACTGCGGACAAGTAAAAACGATCCAATCCCCTTCGCGGCGGCTTTCGCAAGTATGTACTTCTCCTTCCGGCTTTATATTAAAATTTAATTCCATGATATATTTTTTTAAAATGTTAAATAAATGACCAGATGTTTACTTTTTTTGAGTCAAATGAACTAAAAATGTATAAAAAAACATTATCTTTATAATCGTACCATTTTTTACGTAGAAGCGATAAACCCCAAAACCATGACACTGCAAAAAATTTTGTGGTTTGGCACCCCCCTCGATGCCGCCGCAAGCCTAAACACCGAAAACTGGCACGACTACTACGTCGAGCACTTACCACTGGACTTTTCGCTGGATTATCTTGATTTATTGGGGCAGTTTACAGCTGCCATCGTTCGACATAAAACGACGGAGCAACATAGTCTTAGGCTGTTGAAAAACCTGCGACGCCTGCGCCCGGAAGCACCCCTGATTGTGCTTGCCGAGAATCCGACCAAGTCGGAAATCATTGAAGCGTTTCGCAATGGCGCGACGGATTGTGTGGAGGAACCGATAGACTTAGAGGGGTTTTTCTACCATGTTAAACGCTTGATTCAGGAAAAAGTCGCACCGAAAATTAATAAGATTTATCTGGTACTCAATGAGATCGGCAAAAAAATTACGGCTGCCTTGTACAATACGCAGCATTGCCATTTTGCGCCGCCGGTTCTATTTCCCAAATGGAATGAAGAAACCAAAGCCAGGCAGTCGGTCATGCGGGTACAATTTTTTGGCAAATTTATCCTGACCATCAACGGGAAAGAGCAGCCCTGCAAGCTCACTCGTCGCGAGAAATCGTTGCTGGCATATTTATTATTGCACCATCATAAGCCAATTACACGGGATAAATTGATCGAACGCTTTTGGTCGGACACCTCGTCTGACTGTGGTCGCAATTCGTTGCACGTGGCTATTTCCGGTATTCGACGTTGGTTGGAAAGTATTGATTCTGCTTATTCGTACATTAGTTTTCAGGACAATATGTATAGCTGTAATCCTGCATTGGTCATTGAAAGCGATGTGGCATTTTTTCAAAATTACTTTCAGGAAGCCTGGCATTTGGAGCAACAAGAGCAGATTGAGGAAGCGCTGCACGCCTACCATCGGGCTTTTGGTTTTTATCGGGATTCCTTTCTGGCAGAATTCGACCAGGAAGACTGGATCAATGATGAGCGACGCCGACTCGAAGAGAAATTTATAGTCGTATTAAAAACCTTGGGTGAATATTTTTTTAAATATAATCAATTTGATTTTGCCATTCATTTGTTTGAAAAGATTTTGGAAATCGATGATTGTTACGAGCAGGCACATCGCGGATTGATGCAAAGTTATCATGCCAAAAATATGAAGGGGCGTGCCATTCGGCAATATCAGCATTGTGCTACCGCTTTAGCTAAAGAATTGAATGCCAAGCCTTCGGGCGAGACGACGCGCTTGTATCAATTTATTTGTCATTGATGGAAGTGTGCAAATTATACTAAATTTGAAATGAGAAGGTGTAAATAAAAAAAAATATTAAACCATTAAAAATCAGCATTTTAATTATTGAGTAATAATAGTATAATTTGCCAACGGGTTACTACCGCCCCAGGTGCCTTCCGTTGCAATGGGTACAAAACGAGCGAATAATTCCTCCTTGTACCAATTGTAACGGCGGGTTTGTTTAACTACGTTGCTGTGAACACGACTTTGATAAGCATAATTTTTCATCGCTGCCGCATTTTCCCACAGGCTGAACGTGACCTGCTGTACGATCGGCAGTTCGCCGACCCCAATAGAAAAAAGTTTACCCGGATGCGCTTCAATAGAATGACTGACCCTTGGTACATGCTGCCAGAAATGCCACAAACGCCGGGTATGAATAGTGGCACGGGTAAGCACAGCGATGGGGGCATTTTCATCCGGTGGATCGTGCAATTGAAAAGGTGATTGTCCATCCCATTGACCATGAGCCATATATGCATTTAAAAATATCGTCCAATATTCCTGCGTATGTTGAAGATTAGCTTGGAAGAAGGAATGATGCGTAAAAAATTGGCGGGCGGCATTTTCGTCCTCCCAAACACCAAGCAAACCATAGACGCCGAGATTCGGCAGCACGCTAAAGCCCTTACCACCGCCGCTACCCAGCATTTTACCAAATTGTAAACCAGCTACCCCGCGCAATAATTGCGCCGACAATCCCATCTGACGAAAAGCCCACCAGCGATTGCGCCAGCCGCTGAACCGAAATAAAGTAAAAGTAACGAGTTGTTTTTTTGCCATATCGGGTACAACATAATTCGCCTGGAAGGGTTCACGTTGGTACAAAGTGCCCAGGTTTCATGCTGTTTTCAGGCAAATCTTATTATTTTTGTTAAAAACCTATGGTGTTAAATTGTAACTAATTACCAGAATTGGCGTTAATTTGGTAGCTTAATGAAAATTTAAATATGAAATATTTTATTTTTTTCCTCCTGCTCTTTGTAACCCCTTATGCTTTTGGACAATCGGTGGAAGAATTGGAACAACAGCTCAAAGAAGCGCAAGACACCAAAGAAAAAATAGGCATTTTGTACAATCTGGCAGATGCCTACCTGCGCTCCAACGCGGATAATGCAGTAAAATATGGCAAGCAAGCCTACGATTTGGCGGTTGCCCAAAAAAATGCCGGCATGGCTGCGCAGACAGCCTTCCTGGTTGCCAATGCCTATGAGCGCCAACGCAATAAAAATAATGTGGAGGTTTGGTTGAAAACCACTTACAATTATGCCAAGCAAGCCGGTGATTCGGATCTGATTATCAAAAGTGTAGATAAAAGAGGTCGGCTGTTTTCGCGGGACAATCCTCGGCAAGCGGCGAATATATATGAAGAAGCTTTTGAATATTTTAGCTCAAAAGGTACCAGCATCAGTGATTTGGAGCGCAAATACGATGCCCAAAAAGCCCAACTGGAAAACGAAAAGCGTAGCTTGGAACTGCAACGTAATCAGTTGGAAACAGATATTAAAAATTTGATGAATGAGCGGGATCAATTGAGCACGGATAAAAATCAGCTCGAAGCCCGTCAGGAAGAATTGGTAAAAGCCAAGCAAAAGGTAGAAAAAGAAATCAGCGCCAAAGAAGTCGAATTGGCAACGGTATCAGAAGAAAAAGCAAAAGTTTCGGCACTCGCCGAAGAAAAAGAAGCTCAGGTAAAGCAATTATCGCGTGCTGCGCTGGAACAACAAGCAGCGCTCGACGCCGCCCGTGCCGATGTGGCGGAAGCGAATCTGGTTGCTGAGCGCAACCAGAACTTACGAAATTTAGCGATGATTGGCGCCGGATTTTTATTACTTATCGCCTTATTGACCTACGGTCGTGTCCGGTCGAGCCGCAAAGCCAAGCGTTCATTGGAAGAAAAGAATAAAATCATTGAAAAAGAGCGTGAGAATTCCGAGAATTTGTTACTTAATATTCTACCGCAGCCTATTGCTCAGGAATTAAAGGAACACGGCAAAGCCCGTGCCCAGCGTTTCGACCAGGTGACGGTGCTGTTGACGGATTTTAAAAATTTTACCAAAATTGCCGAAAAGCTAACGCCTGAAGAATTGGTAGATGAGTTGGATAAATGCTTCAAAACGTTTGATTTTATTATTCAACAATATCCTGATATTGAGAAGATTAAGACCATCGGCGATGCGTATATGTGCGCCAGTGGGCTGAATCCGCGTGGGGGCTATCCGGATAATATGATTCGCGCTGCGCTTGAAATGCAGCAGTTTTTGGAAGAGCAAAAACATGAAAATATGCGCCTCGGCAAGCCCTATTTTGAGGCGCGGATCGGCATTCACACGGGTCCAGTGGTAGCCGGTGTAGTAGGTGTAAAGAAATTTGCATATGATATTTGGGGGGATACGGTCAACATCGCAGCACGTATGGAAGCCAGCTGTGAAGAAGGGCGCATCAACATCTCGCAAACTACGTATCAATGGGTGGCATCGCGTTTTGAGTGTCAACATCGTGGCAAGGTAGAAGCCAAAAATATGGGCGCCATTGATATGTATTATGTGGTGCGGGAGCATGCCGAAGCAATGGCAGCCGTGTAGAAAGTTGGAGGCTTCCGATTGGAAGTTAATAAGGATAGTTGTAAATTGCTGTTTGTAAACGATTAGCATGAAAAAGGAACAGCGATATTACACGCCAGAAGAATATTTTCATTTGCTGGAAGAGTCGGATGTAAAAGAAGTGCTGCATCTGCATTCTTTGAAGATAGACATTCCATTACAAGCGCTTTATGCCAAAACGGAAGGGTTAATTTAAAACTTTCTGTTGTAAAAAGAAACTTCTTGTGCCTCAATCTTGTTATTTTAAAGCTTTTTACGAATAACAAATAACAACTTTCCGTGAGCTTCCAACTTTCTTCTCCCTTTGTGCCGACGGGCGACCAGCCACAGGCAATCAAGCAATTGGTCAATGGCATCCAATCCGGCGAACGTGCGCAGGTGCTGCTGGGCGTGACGGGTTCGGGTAAGACGTTTACGATGGCGAATGTCATTGCGCAGATCAATCGTCCGACGCTGGTTTTAACCCATAATAAAACGTTGACCGCACAGCTCTACGGCGAATTCCGCGAGTTTTTCCCGGATAATGCGGTGGAGTATTTTGTATCCTATTATGATTATTACCAGCCGGAAGCCTATATTTCTGTGACGGATACGTATATTGAAAAAGATTTATCCATCAATGAAGAGATTGACAAATTGAGATTGCGGGCGACGTCTTCGTTACTCTCTGGTCGTCAGGATATTATCATCGTAGCGTCGGTGTCGTGCATTTATGGTATGGGCAATCCCGAAGATTATAAAACGGGGATTATTCGCATCAAAAAAGGACAAACTTTATCGCGTAATGCGTTCTTATACAGCCTGGTAGATAGTTTATATTCGCGGACGGAACTGGATTTTAAAAGAGCGACCTTCCGGGTGAAGGGGGATACGGTTGACATAAATTTGCCATACGTTGAGTACGGCTACCGCGTCGTTTTTTTTGGCGATGAAATTGAAGCGATTGAAATGCTGGAGGTGGAAAGTGGCAAACGCATTGACAGCATGGAAACGGCGGCGATTTTCCCGGCGAATCTGTACGTGGCACCCAAAGAACGTTTGCACCAGATTATTCACGAAATTCAGGACGAACTGTACGAGCAGGAAAAATATTTTGAACGTGAAAGTAAATACCTGGAAGCCAAGCGCATACACGAGCGAACAAATTTTGATATTGAAATGATGAAGGAACTCGGCTATTGCAATGGCGTGGAAAATTATTCCCGTTTTTTCGATGGTCGCAAACCCGGTACACGTCCTTTCTGCCTGCTCGATTATTTTCCCGACGATTATTTGATGATAATTGACGAAAGTCACGTGACCATTCCGCAAATCCGCGGCATGTACGGCGGCGACCGTGCGCGTAAGCTAAGCCTGGTGAATTTTGGTTTCCGCCTGCCTTCGGCAATGGACAACCGCCCCTTGAATTTTACCGAGTTTGAAGGCCTTGTGAATCAGGTGGTTTATGTGAGCGCTACGCCGGGCGATTATGAACTGGAACAAACTGGTGGGGTGATTGTGGAACAATTGATTCGTCCGACCGGATTGCTTGATCCTCCGATTGAAGTGCGTCCGAGTTTGAATCAGATTGACGATTTGATGGAAGAAATTCAGGAGCGTATCAAACGCAATGAACGGGTGCTGGTGACGACGCTAACCAAGCGCATGGCGGAGGAATTGACCAAATATCTGACGAAAGTCGGCATTAAGGTGCGTTATATCCACTCCGAAGTGGAAACGATGGAGCGGGTGGAAATCATTCGTGACTTGCGGCTCGGTGAATTTGATGTGCTGGTGGGCGTGAATTTGCTGCGGGAAGGCTTGGATTTGCCGGAAGTGTCGCTGGTGGCTATTTTGGATGCCGATAAAGAAGGTTTTCTGCGCAATGCCCGTTCGCTTACGCAAACAGCTGGTCGCGCCGCCCGAAATGCCAATGGTTTGGTGATTTTTTACGCCGATCAAATTACAGATTCCATGCAAATGACCATCGACGAGACCAATCGGCGTCGGGCATTGCAAATTGCTTATAATGAAGAAAATGGCATCACGCCGCGCACGGTGAGCAAAACGCGGGAGGAAATTCTCAATTCGCGTTCCATTTTGGACATTCGCGGCAAGCAAAAAGCTTACATCGAGCCAGAAACGCCGAGCCTTGCCGCTGATCCAATTATTGGTTATCTGACGCGCGATCAGTTGGAAAAAATGATCCACGAGACCGAAACCAAAATGAAAAAAGCCGCCAAGGACCTTGATTTTATTGCTGCCGCACAGTATCGGGATGAATTGTTTGCGCTGCGGGATAAATTGAAAGTGGCGGTGTAACAAACAAGAGATTGATAAATTGAAAAATTTGGCGTATTTTTATCAAAATGATTTTATGAATCTTATCGAAGCATATATTGAAATAAATCCAAAAGTGATGCTGGGGAAGCCCGTCATTAAAGGAACGCGTATTACGGTTGAACTCATATTAGAAAAGCTTTCTGTCGGTGAATCTTTTGATGAAATTCTTGCAGAACACCCCCGATTGAATCAAGAACATATTTATGCGGCTTTAACTTTTGCAACAGCCATGTTAAAAAATGAGGTTATCATTCCAATTGCTGCGGTCGCATGAATTTTATTGCAGATGAAGGTGTTGATGGATCATTGGTCAAGCTACTTAGGCAAGCCGAACATGACGTATTTTATTTTGCTGAAAATGAGCGAAGTACAGATGATGATTTAATCCTGGAGTTAGCGAATAAAGAAAATCGGATATTGCTCACCAGAGATAAGGATTTTGGAGAATTAGTCTATCGTCTGCAACAAGTACATACTGGAATTATCTTGATCCGTTTGGAAGAATTAAAATCTACGACCCGCTCTCAAATTGTTTTTGATTTCATTCAGCAAAACCTCGATCAATTATCTGAGCATTTTATTGTGATTCAAGCTGGCGGAGCACGTATCAGAAGTTTATAATCTGAAAACTGAAAAAAGCTGCCAAAGCCCTTGATTTTATTGCTGCCGCACAGTACCGGGATGAATTGTTTGCCTGCGGGATAAATTGAAAGTGGCAGTGTAATTTTAACTGGCAACAATGCAAAATTTTATGTAAATTTGTCAATAGTGCAAAATTGAAACCGTTATGAATGCCCAAGTTGCTTATGATTACATTGCGGATTTTATAGCAGGGTTGAATCCTAAAAAATTATTAGAACTTCGGGCTTCTGAAGAAATGCAGCAACGGCTGGAATATTTGATCGACAAAGAAAAAGAGGAAAGGCTTACTGCTGATGAAAAAGAGGAATTAGACCACTACATTGTGTTAGAACGGCTCTTCGTCTCGCTAAAACCCGTGCTCAACAACACCTTGCCCGTGCATGAGTCGCTATATTCCTGATGCTTTGAGAACATTGGTGGCTGAACGAGCCAATACCTGCTGCGAGTATTGCCTACTCCCTGAGCTTTATTCCTTTTTTTCTTTTCATGTGGATCACATAATCAGTGTTAAACATGGCGGTGAAACAGAAGCCGATAATCTCGCTTATGCCTGTACTTTGTGTAATCGTAATAAAGGGGCAGATTTAGGAACCATTTTGATAAAAAACGGACCTTTGATCCCTTTTTCCAACCCCGAAAAGACAGTTGGGCATCTCACTTTACATTAGCGGATGATGGAATCATTCAACCCCAGTCAGATATTGGTCGAGCGACGATTAAAATCTTTGATCTAAATTATCATGACAGTGTAATTGAACGCCACAACTTAATTATGGTTGGTTGGCATCTCTTTATGTAATAAAATTTCTTTGCAATTGTAGGTTATTTACTTTACTTTTATTGAAATAATTTACCTGGCAAAACACATCTTCATCATGCTTCGCGATTCAAAATACCTCATTGCGTACATTGCGCCGCTGGCGGGCTATCTGGGCATTTACCTGGGCGGCATCTGGTCGTTTGGCAGTATTTACATTGCTTTTGTGCTGATTCCAATTCTGGAGCAATTTTTACCAAAATCCACCTGGAACCTGCCTCCCGACGTCGAAGATAAAAAAGCCGTTTCCCGCTTTTTTGATGTTTTATTATATCTAAATATTCCAATATTATATGGCTTGATTGCCTATTTTTTCTATACTTTGGCGCAAGGCGGACTGGAAAATTATGAAATAATCGGCATGATATGTAATGTTGGCTTAATCATTGGCACCTGTGGTATTAATGTCGGACATGAATTGGGGCATCGCACCAATGCGTTTGAACAAACCTTGGGTAAAATTCTGTTACTTCCGGCATTATACATGCATTTTTTTATTGAGCATAATCGCGGACATCATAAAAACGTGGCGACACCGCTTGATCCGGCTTCGGCACGCCTGGGCGAAAGCGTGTATGCATTTTGGCTGCGCTCGGTCACCGGTAGTTATTGGAATGCCTGGAAATTGGAAGCAGAACGCTTGAAAAAACTGGGCAAGTCGCCCTTGAGCTGGTTCAATGAAATGCTGCGTTTTCAGGTTTTTCAGATCGGGTATCTCCTCACGGTCGGCTTGGTATATGACTGGTGGATGGTGGGCTATGCTGTGGCGATTGCCGTTTTTGGTTTTTTAATGCTGGAATGTGTGAATTACATCGAGCATTATGGCTTGCGCCGCGAGCTGCTGCCCAATGGACGTTACGAAAACGTGAGCCCGCGTCATTCCTGGAATTCCGATCATGAGCTGGGTAGAATTTTCCTGTACGAACTCACCCGCCACAGCGATCATCATTATAAAGCAACCCGCAAATATCAGGTATTGCGCCATTTTGACGAAAGTCCGCAATTGCCACTGGGCTATCCCGCTTCGATTATTACATCCTTGATACCGCCACTGTGGTTTGGGGTGATGAATCGAAAAGTAAAGAAAATTGACTTAAACCATTAATCTTCATATTTTAATACAGGGTGTACAATACTAATATTATATCATATAACATCTTTAATTGTGGAATATTATAAGCTGTTTTTATGTAATTACATGCGGTTTGTTGAATGTCTATTCATTCCTAGTCACATAATTTTTTATAAATGATATAAAATCCCCATACCTTCTTATCTTACACCAATTTTATTAAAAATTCAATTCATGCAAAACACGCAAATTCGCCTGGTGGCGCGTCCCAAGGGTTTACCGCAGCCAAGCGACTGGCAGACGAGCTACGAAGTGATATCGCCCCTGGAAGACGGCGATGTGTTGGTAAAAATTATATACATCTCGCTTGATCCGGCGATGCGGGGCTGGATGAGTCCGGCGCGCTCGTACATTCCACCGGTGGAAATTGGCGCGGTGATGCGGGCAGGCGCGGCAGGGGTCGTGATAGATTCAAAAAATGACAAATATAAAGTTGGCGATTACGTCACTGGAATGTTTGGTGTACAGCAGTATTTCCTGTCCAAAGAAGGCAAGCGCCTTACCAAAGTGGATACGCGGCTTGCGCCCTTGCCTAAGTTTCAAAGTGTGCTGGGCATGACCGGCATGACGGCTTATTTTGGACTGCTCGATGTAGGCTTGCCTCGTGAGGGTGATATTGTGGTGGTGTCGGGCGCCGCTGGTGCAGTGGGTATGGTTGTTGGGCAAATCGCCAAAATCAAAGGCTGTAAAGTCGTAGGCATTGCCGGCGGACAGGATAAATGTAATTATTTAGTAAATGAATTGGGTTTTGATGATGCCATTGATTATAAGCAGGGTAATCTGCGCACGGCATTGCGCAAAGCCTGCCCGGATGGAATCGATGTATATTTTGATAATGTGGGCGGCGAAACGCTGGATACCTGCCTTACGATGCTGCGCATGAAGGCGCGGGTGGTGATATGTGGTGCTATTTCGCAATATAATAGTGAATCCGGCTATCGCGGACCGGCGAATTACATGGCTTTACTCGTGAATCGTGCGCGCATGGAGGGTTTTGTCGTATTTGATTATGCCGACCGTTATGCAGCGGCGGTTCAGGAAATGGCGGGCTGGATGCAGCAAGGTCAATTGAAATCAACTGAGCATATCATTACGGGCAATGTAGAGGACTTCCACGATACCTTATTACAATTATTCGAAGGGGATAAAATTGGGAAGCTTTTATTAAAAATTGCCGAGGAATAATTTTTGTTTATATAACATTGTTGATTTTTAGTAATATTAAATAACTGTAAATGAAACTATTATCCCAAATATTAATTATATTAGTCGCTGCCGAACATTTATATATCCTCTGGCTGGAAATGTTTGCCTGGACCACTGCCGGACGCCGGGCTTTCCGCAGTTTACCCAGCGATTTATTTGAAAAAACCAAAGCTTTGGCAGCCAATCAAGGTTTATATAATGGATTTCTGGCAGCAGGCTTGATCTGGTCTTTATTGATTACCGACCCTATCTGGAGTAAAAATGTTGCCCTATTTTTTCTTGCTTGTATCATAATTGCTGGTATTTATGGGGCATTATCCGCACAAAAATCCATATTTTACATACAGGCACTACCGGCTATTATTACTTTGGTAATTTTATTATTAAGATAAGTAAATAAATTTGCGTATAAAATAAAAAGCGTTAAACTTCTTAAAATCCATCCTAAAAGGCTATTTTTGTGCGCTTTATCCAGGGAAATCTCGAGCGGATAAACCTAATCATGTCAGACACTTTATCTTAAAATGCGGATAATCATAGAAAAATTTTTTAAAGCAATTAGCTTTAAGGCTATTATTTTTACACTGATTGCAGTTGTTATAGTCGGTTATTTAGTTTCTAAAGCAATAAACAATGGAAATGATATCAATGTATATCTGAATGCCGCCGAACAACTCCTGCGTGAAAGAGATATTTACAAGCCGAATCAATATAATTATTAGACTTGCGTCATTCTAAGTAATTGATTTTCAATCTAATTTATTTTCTGTGAAAATTATAAAAATATCATTCTATCAAAAAAATATTAATAAGGGTATCAAATAAGGTTTTCCATT
>JBKBWT010000001.1:1159-52062 GCA_046314415.1 Saprospiraceae bacterium | reverse complement strand
CGATCTCGGATATCACGGGTAAAGTCGTGAAACTGGTGAGAGGTTCCTATGTGAAGGGTTACAACCAGGTAATCCTGAACTCAGCTGACCTGCCTACCGGTGTGCTGACCTACACCCTCCAGGCTGGTGAATTCAACGCTACCAAGAAAATGGTCGTTGTAGAATAATAAAAACCATACAAATGGGGAGTGGCTCTTAGGAGTCACTCCTCTTTGTATTTTACCGCTATGTTAACGAATTAAAATTTATTCTCTGAAAACACTGTGATTGTAGAATTTTTCTTACCTTGCAGCCGAATTAGGCAAGTTAAATGTTTGATCCCATGAAAAAGATAGGAAGCGCTATACTCTCCTGTGTTTTGTGCTTTTCTATAGTGTTTGCATTACAAGCACAGACTTTACCTACCATTATCGCACCTACTGCAATAGTACCCCCATCTACTATTTATAAGGCTAATATTAAAGTAGCTCATTTCAAAAAGATCGTCGGCGTACAATTTACCGTGAAATGGAATACCAACGTACTCCGCTTTAAAGAGGTGAGAGACTTTACATTATCGCTCAACCCTCAGGTTGAAAGTTTCGGATTACAAAAAACCGCTGATGGTATGTTAGCTTTCCAGTGGTATGATGAATCCCTGCAAGGACGCAGCCTGGATGATAGCACTACACTCTTTTCTATCAATTTCGAGGTAATTGGCACTCCTGCAGCTATTAGTCCCTTATCTTTCACTGATGATATTGCACTCCGCGAAATTGCTGATTCCAGCCTGAACGAAGTGGACGCAAAGTATTTAGATGGTGCAGTAAGAGTAGATGCTGCGACCAGTACGCATGTGTACAATAGTGCACCTCACCTTGTACAGGTCGAAGACAGTTATCCCAATCCTTTTCATGAGTTTACACAGGTAAAACTTGAACTGAAGGCGGCATCGCAAGTCCGACTTCTGATTCAAAATACACAAGGACAGACGATTCACGAAGAACAGCGATTCATGGCAAGTGGCTTACATACATTGCGACTGACGAAAGAGATGTTTCCGGTTCCGGGAGCATATCAATATTTACTCGTATCACCTGATTTTGTTATTACACAAAAATTGATTTTTCTGTAAAAGGACAAGACCGATTTAATCAACATTTTTGTAACATCCCAAACTCCGAGCGCAATGAAGAGATTCATTACACCTTTTATAGCAGTACTGTTGCTATTTTGCGCCAGCTATGCGGCAGCTCAGACTGTCACTTTCAGTGTTGGAAGTACTACCGCTAACCGAGGGCAACAAATTTGTTTGCCCATAAAGGTAAGTGGATTCAATCAGATTCTAGGTTTTCAATTCTCTATTAGCTATGACCCCTCCGCACTTCAATTTGCATCCGTTAAAAATTTAAATCTACCTGATCTTACTGAAGCAAGCAGCTTCGGTCTTCCCGGCTCAGGTAATGTTCCACAAGGTAAAATTACCGTATTGTGGGACGAAAAAACATTTGCCGGGTTAACACGCCCCGACGGTACAACTATTTTTGAAGTGTGTTTCAATGTATTAAACTCCGCTAATACTACAAAAGTCGAATTTAGTAATACACCCACCCCACCAGATGTTTTCAATGCTGGGGGATCCTCTTTAACCTTCAATGGGCAAGCCGGTAATGTAACCATAAATGGCAGTGCTGCAACACCGTTCAAACTCATTGCTTCTAATAAAAGTGTAACCCAGGGGCAGCAGGTATGTGTGGATGTTACGACCGAGGGTTTCGACAGTATTGGTACAACCAGATATACCTTACAATATGATACAACCCGCCTGCAATTTGTTTCCGTAGGTAGCTTTAATTTGGCAGGCTTGACAAATGCTGCTTTTGGATTACCAGGCACCACCGGTGTTCCAAAAGGTAGAATCACTGTTAACTGGACGAATACACCTGCAACCGCAGCCGGCGTAAGCCGACCAAATGGCACCGTAATTTATCAGGTTTGTTTTACCGCAACCGCAACCGGAGACGCCGTAGTAGGTTTTACCAACGCTCCACAGGCACAGGTAGTGACCAAAGGTGGTGGAAGCGCCGTAACATTCAATGGTCAAAATGGTACCGTATCTATTACTTCAGGCGGTGGTAATACGAATACATTCAGACTAAGCCTCGCTGATAAGACTGCCCCAAGCGGCACCAATGTTTGTTTGGATGTAACCGCACAGGGGTACAACGACATTCTATTCATGCAATTCAGTTTGCAATATGATACCACCAAATTACAATTCGTTTCTGTCGGCAGCTTTAATCTAAGTGGATTAGACATCAATTCTTTTGGATTGCCCGGTTCAGGTGCAGTTCCAAGAGGTAGGATCACCGTGTCGTGGAGTGACCCGGCGGTTCAAGGCGTGACCATACCGGACGGAACCAATATTTTTCAGGTATGCTTCAAAATTTTGATGACTACTGGTAGCTCCAGTGTAAATTTTGTAGCCAGTCCCACGCCAATTGAAATCGTAAATGGTAATTCTCAATTTGTTACTTTCAGTAGCAAGAATGGTACGGTGACCGTGGGTACGGGCGGTGGAGGCGACCCTCAGCCTGGGCAGTTAAGATTTTCCATCTCTGATAAAACCGTTCAGTCGGGGCAGCAGGTTTGTGTGGATGTGACGGTTGATAATATGAACGACATTATTGGTATAACCTTAGGCATACAATATGATGCAACCAGATTACAATTTGTGTCCGTTGGGCAATTTGGTTTACCTGATTTGACCGTGGCGCAGTTTGGTACACCTACCAGTGCTCCACCCACAACAGCAGGTTTAGTTACAATGGTTTGGTTTGACAATGCAGTAGCTGGGGTGGATCGTCCGAATGGCAGCGTCATTTTTCAACTTTGCTTCAATGCAATTGGTGCCAATGGTACAACCGCTGCATTGAGTTTTACCGGAACGCCTACCGCACCAATGGGGGTGGATAATATAGATGAGGAAGCGGAGCCTTTCTCTACTAAAAATGGAACTGTTACCATTGGTAGCAGTGGACCTGCTGCTCCGACCCTGGCAGTGCCTGCTATCACAGGGGTGAACTGTTTTGGGCAATCGACGGGCGCTATCAATATTACCCCACAGGGTGGTTCTGGTAATTTTACCTATCGATGGAGTAATAATGCGACCACGCAGGATTTGACCAATATTCCGGCGGGTACGTATTCAGTAACGGTGACAGATGCAACGACTTCTTTGACAGTTACCGGCACTTATAACGTCAACCAACCAGCTGCCGCGTTGAATGCAACTTCCAACATTACCAATATCGCCTGCGGCGCTGCGGCTAATTCAGGTGGCATTACTTTAAATGTATCTGGAGGTACGAGCCCATATCAGTATAACTGGAGTGGTTCGTTGCCCGACAATGTTGCTTCACAGAGTAATCTGGCAGTTGGTACTTACGCTGTTACCATCACGGATGCGCGGAGCTGTACGTTTGCACTCACTAATTTGAACGTTGCTTCGCAATCAACTGTGCAGGTTAGCAATATGGTTCCTACCAATATCAATCAACAAGGTACCAATGGCGCTATTGCAATAACGGTAACGGGTGGCACCGGTACTTATACTTACGCTTGGGCGGGTCCCAATAATTATACTTCTACGCAAAAAGACCTCAGTGGTTTGACTACGCCGGGCCAGTATTGTGTGACGGTGACGGATGCACAGAATTGTACGGCTACACGCTGCGCAAGTATTACTGCACCGTTGAACGTAACCGGACAGGCAAATCGTATTTGTGATGGCACGACCACTGGTTCAGTGATACTGACTGTTAGCGGAGGAGCATCGCCTTATTCTTTCCGTTGGAGCAATGGTGCAACCACGCAAAACTTAAATAACGTAGCAGCCGGTACTTATACCGTCACGATTACAGATAGTCAAGGAGGAACCAATACTTCCAGCTTTGAAATTACCAAATATCCACCGATTGTACTCAATGCGCAGATTACGCAGGCAAGTGTGGGTGGTTCAAATGGTCGAATCGTGCTGGCAATCAGTGGGGGTACAGGTCCTTATACCATCAGATGGGAAGATAATTCTACCAAGGATACTTTGGCGAATTTGCGGAAGGACGAATACTGTGTAACCGTAACTGACAGTCGCGGCTGTACGAATAGTGGCTGTTACAATGTGACAGAGCAAAATATTCCGCTTTCAACTGCCAATCGCCAGATCACAGGGGTAACTTGTGCAGGCAACAATGACGGTACGCTGTCCTTCCAGATTAACGGCGGGCGTGCTCCTTATAACATTGCATTTAGTGATAATACGACATTGTCAAATAACAATGGTACTGTAAACAAGAATAATCTGAGCGGTGGCAAGTTGGTTTATACCATCACCGATGATCTCGGTACCATATTACGCGACAGTGTTGATGTACCACAGCCGGCACCTATTCAAGTCGCCAGTGTGGTAAAACATGATACCGAAGAGTCAGGTTGTACGGGTAGCATTAGTGTTACCTTCTCCGGAGGTAAGCAACCCTACAGTGTACAATGGAATACACCGAATACCGGCAATAACACGCAGATTATCAATCTTTGCGAAGGTAATTTTATTGCAACCGTACAGGATGCGAATGGCTGTCGGCAAACCTTCCCTGCTATTCCGGTGACAACTTTCCGTGCCAATGGCGCTGCGGTTGCCACCGCTTGTCCGCAGGATACTACCGGCGTGATTGCATTGAGTATTACCGGAGGCACCAAACCTTATGGTTATTCCTGGCGGAATGCTGCCGGTACGGTAATTTCTACTGCTGATACCTTGAAAAATGTAGCACCTGGTGTTTATACGGTGAGCGTTACGGAGCAGTCGGGTAATACCTTGACCAAACAATTTACCATTGGCTCCAATTCAAATTTGAATGCAGATGTCGAAGTGATTTCTGATTACAATGGTTCGGATATTAGTTGCCCGACTTCAACCGATGGTATCATCGAGGCGACTGGCAAAAGTGGTAGTGGCAACTACTCCTATCAATGGCGTCGTGGCACTACGGTATTAGGTACTACACCTGTATTGAATGGCGTAGGTGCCGGAGCTTATCAAGTTGCGGTGACCGATGCAATTGGTTGTACGGTTACCAAGCAAATCAATGTGGTGCCGCCGGATTCGATTCAGGTGGTTGCCAATATTCAACAGATTTCCTGTGCAGGTAGAACCGACGGTAGAATTGTACTAAACGCAGTTGGTGGAGCAGTTGGCAAACCTTATAGTTTTGTATGGAATACAACGCCTCAGGAGGCTGGTCCATTCTTGTTGAATCGTGGACCTGGTACCTACCAGGTGGTAGCTACGGATGGCAATAATTGTAAAGTGACCGCTTCATTTACATTAGCTGAGCCTAAACCAATTCAAGTTAAAGTAGAAACACAACCGGCTACAGATGGCTGTAATGGTTCGGCACTTGCGGTAGTGGAAGGTGGTTCAACTCCTTATACTTTCCGCTGGAATGCGCCGATGAGCAGCGATGCTATGATTGATGGATTATGTGCAGGTACTTATATGGTAGCCGTGACCGATAGTCGGGGATGTACTGCGCCAAGTGCCACTGGCATTGTTGGTGAATCGGGTAATCCTGACTGTTTGGTTGATAAAGTAATTATTACACCGGAAGGAGACGGCGCTAATGAAGACTTTAGAGTGACTTGTAATGAAAGTGCCGAAAACCATCTGGAAATTTACAACCGCTGGGGACAACTGGTATTCCAGGCAGATAACTATCAATCTGGTTGGGAAGGCACCACACAGAGTGGCGACCCACTGCCGGATGGACCTTATTACTTTGTATTGGAATACACCAATAAGGATGGCAACCTGGTACAGCAAAAAGGTTCGCTCACGATTCTGCGCGGAAAATAAAACTAAATGATACAGGGCAATCGGGTAATTGGGAATAAAACCAATACCCAATTACCCGGTTAGCCGATAACCCTGTAACCATCAACTTTTTATTACATCATCCATCAACCGATTTTAATCATGAAAAAATTACTTCTACTCATATCTTTTTTCGCTGTCTGGCAAGTGGTACGGGCACAAGATGAAGCCATTTTCACGCATTATCATATTACTCCAATTCTCATCAACCCGGCAGCCGCTGGCTTTAACAACACTTTTCAGTTACAAATGAACGGGCGCGCGCAGTGGACTGGTTTTGCGGATGCTCCACAGACGGTTAGTGCCATGCTCAATAGCCCGGTCGGTAAGAATTTTGGTATAGGGGTAGGTGTTTCCGCTGAAACCGCTGCGCAACTTACTCGCCTCAAAGGGCAACTCAACTGGGCTTTCCGCTTTAATTTGAGTGAATACGTGAAAATGTCGGCTGGTTTCTCCGCATTCTATCAACAATTAAGACTCGATAATAATGCTGATTTTGGCAGAGTGGATGAGGGGGATAATGTGATTAACGATTACATGAATGGTGTCAATGAATTTGATGCTTCTATCGGTGTGTTTGGTAGTATTCGCGACAATACCCGCTTCGGTTTGTCCTTTGCCAATTTGATTCAAAGCCGCCTGGATGATGTAGTAGAAAGCACCGATGAATCTGCCTTACAACATTATACCTTGTTTCTGGCACATCGCTTTGATATTTATGATTTGAATTTTTCGCTGGAACCTTCCATTATGGCCCGGCGCGTAAAAGATGCCCCGGCGCAGGTGGACATCAACCTGAAGGCTACTTTCCTGGAAGATCAGCTAATTACCGGTGTATCGTACCGCTCCTTGGGGGCATTGGGCATTTTGCTGGGCGCAAAAATCTCTAATTTCAATGTATTGTATTCTTATGATATGTCGTTCCAGCGTTTCCAGAAATTTAATAGTGGCTCGCACGAAATCAGTTTGTTATTTAATTTAGTTAAAAAGAATCCAACAAACCAGCGTGCGAATCAGTAAGAATAATACACGTTGCTAAATAAAAAGCAAATAGGTATAAAGATTTAGATGTCCTTTAACAATTGGTTTTTTGGGGTAGCCTCTCCACGACGGTGCGAGAGGCTCTTTTTTTTACCGGGGTACCTTGTGAATAAGGGAAGATTTATTATAAAAATACCTTATTTAGGGTATATCGAAACACCGGCTTTTCCTGTATTTTTGTACTCAACAAATTAGTTACAAATTATAATCCATGAGCAAGTTGCATTTTGAAGCTACATACCACTCTTATGCTACCTATCCAGTAGCACTTTTTCATCCTAATTAAATTGGTTTACTTCAGAACTGCCGTTCCGGCAACGTGGATTAACATTTGTAATCAAGAGCGAAAATTGAGAAAGGCTATCAACGACAAGCGGCTAAAATATTTAGTGCGTCAACAATAACCGTTGAATATAACAACTTATAATCCGTGAAAATCCAGGAGACCGCCTCCGCGTCCTCAATGACGTAGCTCTGTGCATTACGATTTGCTCCGCTTCTTTCTTTTCCCGGATTCATAAGTTAGCAAAATATAAAATACATCGACAGTTATTACATAACTGTATGCAATGTATGTAAAGATTTTTAGTTAAGGCGATTGGATTGTATGTGATTCACAAAAGCCGTTTTTAGTATATACTTAAATCGGTTTTTGGGATGGTCTCTCTCCTAGCAGACAGGAGGGGGACTTTTTTTTGCCAAAAAATGTAAATAATCACAGCATATAATGTTAAATATTAACAAAATACATTTACCTACTTGTAGTATTATAAAAAAATCACTTTATTTGTAATATCCAACTGAAACACTTGCCAATTTTATTCCAAGCTTAATGTAAATAAATATACTCATAAGATTTTCTGGCGAATCTTAAAACGCTGACGTAATAATCACCTGTTTATGAATAAAACATATGTAAAGATTTTCTTTTTATACTTATTTATTGCTTTGATTTTTATCCAGTGCAACAAGTCTTTCATCACCGAACGCCCGGAAAGCCTTACTGTAGCAGCTTACGAGGATTTTCGCAGTAAACTCATGCTTGCTTATGAAGCAGATAATTACTATTCTATTGCATTTCAACTGGCGAACTTGAAAGCGCCGAACCATTTGATTTACAAACACTTAAAGAAAGCAGTAAAAGAAAATACCGGGCTTTGCGAATCCATTTTTGAAATGAATCGACTTGCTGTTCATTATGGTTTTTATAAAAATCTTTATAAAGCGGATACTGCGCAGTTTTATGAAGTCTTTGATTTGTGTTTGCAAAAGCTGGGTGAAAATGCTTATCAGGAATACGACGAGCGCCAACTGAGGGAAGAAGACGCATATATAAATAGCAGACCTTCATTGGATTCCGCCAGAATGAAGCCTGCTTTGATCTCGCTTTTACAGGAAATGCAGGAGAATGATCAGAAATATCGAAAAAAATTGGCAGATGATAGAATTCAAATTCCAGAAGCGGAGAAAAGTGCCTTGTGGAAATTGCAAAAGGAATTGGATTCCTTGAATTTAATTAAGGCGGATTCCATTCTCACTCATTATGGATACCCAGGCGTTCAGGAAGTTGGGTACGATTTGTCCAATACCATCTGGTTTGTACTCCAACATCAGTAGAATGTGCAAATTCGGGAAAAGCATCTCAAAATCATGGAGGTACATCTATCTGAAGGTCAGCTGGAAGTATATAACAGAAGAACTCAAGATTTGAAAAATAGGATTAAACAATCTCACTAGATGTTCTATCAAAATCAGGTTCAAAATGAATTACTTATCTAGAAAAATAATTTTCTTTATTTTAATTATTCATTCTTTATTACTTACCCCTGCTTGCAAAGTCTCCGAAGAAACCTATGCCGTGCGGGTTGCCAATTGTCTGAAAAATTCGGAGGATTTGGGATTAGAGTTTGAAGTAGTAGAGACTGGTCAAAAAGGAAGACCTCATATAGTGAAACCGGCGTGTTTACTCGGCGCTAAGCTCCCCGAATTTGAATTGACGGATATGAATGGCAATACGATTAACACCAATAATATTAAAGGAAAAATAAATATTATTAACTTCTGGTTTATTCATTGCGCGCCTTGTGTGGAGGAAATTCCTGATTTAAATACGTTAGTGCAAAAATATAATCGTTCGGACATTAATTTTCTGGCGATTGTCAGAGATCAACCGGAGCAGTTGCAGGAGTTTTTAAAAGAACATCCCTTTCATTTTACCATTCTTCCCAATGGTACCGATGTTACTGAAAATCAATTTCATCTGATGTGGGGTTATCCCTTCACCTTGATAACGGACAAGGAAAATAGAATTATTGGAGCCATTCGAGCCGGTGGTGCTGAGAATCGAATTTCGGAATCCATTATTCAAAAAGTAGAAGCTATTTTAGAGGATTATAGAGTGAATAAGTAACCGAGTAACTCGCTCAAAGTGAGTTACTCGATTTAATATTTTAATATCAAGATATCATAACTCAATTCACCCGCTCAATAATCATCGCCGAAGCGCCGCCGCCACCATTGCAAATGGCTGCTAATCCGACACTGGCATTTTTTTGCTTTAAAACATTATTTAATGTTGTAATAATCCTTGCACCCGATGCGCCCAGCGGATGTCCCAGCGCCAGTGCGCCGCCATGTACATTCATTTTATCCTCGTCCACGCCCAGAATTTGCTCGAATGCCATGGGCACGGTCGAAAACGCTTCATTCACTTCAAAATAATCAATATTTTTAATATCCATTCCAGCGCGTTTCAAGGCTTTAGGTGCAGCCAGGGTAGGCGTGGTGGTGAACCACATCGGCTCCTGCTCGGCATCGGCAAACGCAATGATTTTAGCAATGGGCGTTAAACCGAGTTCCTTTACTTTTTCTGCACTGACCAGAATCACCGCCGAAGCACCATCGCTAATGGGCGAGGAATTGGCGGCTGTAGCCGTACCATCTTTGGTGAAAGCCGGACGCAGTGTCGGGATTTTAGCAAAATCTACCTTCTTATATTGTTCATCCTCAGTAAGTTGTATCGGGTCGCCTTTGCGTTGCGGTACGCTGACGGGAATAATTTCTTCCTGAAAAACTTTATTATTGGTGTTTTCTGCTGCTAATTTGAAAGAGCGGGTTGCAAAATTATCCTGTGCTTCGCGCGATAACTCGTATTTTTTAGCTGTATTGTCGGAGCAAATACCCATCGAGACCTGGTCGTAGGCATCCAGCAAACCGTCTTTTTCCAAGCCATCAATGAATTCGGCTTTGCCATATTTATAACCCCAGCGGGCATTGGGTACATAATAAGGCACATTACTCATACTTTCCATTCCGCCGGTCACTATGATATCCGCCTGACCTAACATGATACTTTGAGCCCCAAACATGATACTTTTCATGCCGGAAGCGCACACTTTATTAATAGTAGTGCAAGGAATATTATATCCCAAGCCTGCGCCGATGGCTGCCTGCCGGGCAGGGGCTTGACCCAAATTAGCCGAGCAAACATTGCCAAAATAGACTTCTTCCACTTCTTTCGGATCAACCCCGGCTTTTTCTAAAGCGCCTTTGATGGCAATGCTGCCCAATTGTACGGCTGATAAGCCTGCCAGCATACCGCCGAAACTGCCCAGCGGTGTACGAACTGCGGAAACAATGAATACTTCTTTCATTAAAACTTGATTTTATTGGTTTTTTAAACGATTTGAGCCAAATCTAAAATTTGAAATGAGAGATATGAAATGTGGAATGTGAAAAAAATTACATGAGGTAGCGCATTTCATATTTCTCATTTCTCATTTCTCATTTTATACTCGATTTGCTACCGAAAATACAACGAAACCGGCATTTCGGTTGGCGTTTTTGTAAAATAAAAGGGGTGGACGGAAGTTTTTGGGGTTATGGTGTTTTTGTTTTATAGTGTTTTGGTGTTTTAGTGTTTGGGTGAAAATCCTCTTTTACTTTCATTGAATAATAAACTTACCGGCAGTATAGCTGCGTTCCCCAATGAGTTTATAAAAATAAATACCGGCGGGCAGATCATCCCGCTTGATGCGGATACCAGGTGGACGCAGGTTGACATATTGTCGAACGATCTTTCCGTTTAAGTCAACAATTTCTAATGTAAAATACTGATTTTGAATGCTATAAAAAGCAAACTGCGCTTCGTCATGTATTGGATTTGGACGTACTTGTACTTGTATAATATTGTTTATATTGTTAATGTGAGTTGTGGTGGATTTTACGGCAATGCCATTTATAATTGCATTGGCTACGCGTTCATAATTGTTATTTACAATTGAGATAATATCCTGAATTACAATAGTGTATAGATTTAAATTAAAAAAATGTATTCTACAAAGCGGCTGCATTAATTCTGATTTGTGAATGACCGAATCCCGATAGGACAAGCCAATCACCATACCTTCGCTCATATTTGTGCGCAGCGTAACCGGATAAGTGGCAGCATCGACCAGACTTTCTACGTGGCTAATGCTGCCACCCGTAAGGCGAAACTGATAGGCTGTAATATTGGTTGTATGATTTAAAATCCCAATATCTACGTAACGCTCCTCCCAGTTTACGCCCATAATGCCAAGTGTAACAGTATCTTTTGTATTAAATAAATTGGCAACGGGAAACTGACAGTGATTGTGTATTCCGGCACCTTCGTGTGGATGCGCCGCGCCAAAATTGAGGCAACTAGCCAGCAGCACTGCATCTTGTACCGTGATGACGCTATCACCATTCAAATCATTACAAGCATTGGGTTCGATGTCATTACCGAGCAGCAGCGTGATGTATTGCTCGGCGTCGGCGATTTCCTGTAGTCCATTTTCATTCGCGTCGCCCGATAAACGTTTACCCCCGCAAATGCCCAGGCAATCGGGCTGTGTTTCGCCGAAAGGAATACCCGCGCAATCGAGGTAAGGATCACAGGGTTGCTCGACGGTGCATTTCAAGGTGCCTGAACTCCGGTCTAAGCGAATACAGACCTGGGCGATATTATTATCCAAATCTTTTTCCACTTGCCCTAACGCATCGGGACTATTTTTCCAATTGATGCGTACTACTAATGTGTATCTCCCATCAGGTAAATCAGTTATGTCAATCCATTGGCACTTGAGCGCCGACCAGTACGCATCAAAGCAATGTGCGCTGATGCCCATATTATCACAACTGTACTTTGGATTATAGCCAGGCTCGCAACCAAAATCAGTAATACATAAGCCACTTTTGAAGCCAATGGGCATTTTTTTACCAGATTCGTCGATGACTAAATATTCGGCATAATTATCATAATGAAAG
Organism: Saprospiraceae bacterium; assembly: GCA_046314415.1. Taxonomy (GTDB): domain Bacteria; phylum Bacteroidota; class Bacteroidia; order Chitinophagales; family Saprospiraceae; genus JADJNW01. The sequence continues at coordinate 39,821 of JBKBWT010000001.1, read as the reverse complement.
TGATTATGACAATTATTCCAGGTAAATTGATTGTTATTATAATTTGGTTTACCAATATAATAATCGCGTTCGCCAATATTATGTATTTGTGTTGTAAAGCGTAAAACATTACGTACCCCATAGCCGCGTACACAGCCTTCCTGAATCAGGCAGAGGTCTTCGGAATGAATGGTATCCAGGCGAATCGATTGTAGCAACGTATCCTGACGAATCAGCAAATCAGGACCTTTCGGGCAACGGCGGTCGCCCGGCAGCAAACAGGAGCCATCGTTAATTGTTGCCAATGGATTGTAGTTACAAGCATTAGGATTGGTGCAGCCGCGCAGCGGACCTTCAAAAGTCAAATTCCAGCGAATACTATCGCGGCAGGCATTATTATGATCGCCCATGCGAATCCGATACGTTTTGCCCGCCGTAAAAAAGCCACGGACTTCTGCCTGTGGCGTTTGCGCGGTCGCATTGTCATTATAAAAAACCGTACTTTGATTGTCCTCGGCAATGGTAATGCCATCACAAGTAGTATATACCCAGATTTTAGTGTCGCAGGTATTTAAATTTCGGGTTGAGATCCGATAAATTCCTGACGTATCAGGGATAAACTCGTACCAGGTATCATCGAAAGCTGCGGTGTAAGTGCCGGGCGTGATGGACGTTGCTACTGCACAAACCATTCCTGATGGGCAATTTAAATATAAAGATTCTTCTTTATAAAAAATGCCGCCTCGCTGGAGCGTATCACCATTTAAGCGCACCAAATAATAACCCGGTGCATCAATGCCATCACCAAATACATCATAAATTGTAAAAGCGAAGCAGTCATTTGCTGGCAGGCAGAGCGTATCGCGGTGTAAGCGCTGATTTTTATAACTAAATGGCGGCAAAAATTTATAACGTGTACCGGAACTCCCGGTCAATTCCCAGGAAGTTTCGTACCCGTAGCGGTCGGTCATAATCTCAATAACCAGCTCCGCTTGCTCTGGCGAACAAACTACCTGTGCGTGCAGCCCATGGACTAAGCACAGTAAAATGCTAAGTAGATAGAAGCGCATAAGGGAATTTAGGTGTAAACTTTGAGTTGGAAGATAATAAAAATCTAGCAATTTCAGGTATTTTCACCCGAAAAGGTAGCTTAGGCGATATTTAATTAAGGAAGGACTTGACAAAGTTAAGAAAAGTACTTATCTTTGCAAACCATTTAAAAAACAGGGGACTCTTTTGAACTAAAAAGCAAAATACCCTGTTGGAGAGAGTGGTTTAACATCGCGGCGTGGAGCAGTTGGTAGCTCGTCGGGCTCATAACCCGAAGGTCATAGGTTCAAGTCCTGTCGCCGCTACGAAAAACAAAGCCTAATTCATTGTTTGTCAATGTTTTAGGCTTTTTCTTTTCCGCTCGTTAGTATTTTGGTTAGTATCTTTAGCAGAAAGAAATAAAAAAAAGGCAACCCGTTGGGCTGCCTCAATCTTCTTTATAAAAAAAACGTAACCGATGTAAAAAACCTTTGCTGAATGTTTACTTCTGCCCTCGAAACTTCTTTTCAAGTCGCTGGTTAAAGGCTGACATTCTCCAGGCTTGTGTTGCTGGTATTTCCTCTTTTTTTGGCTCGACTTTAGGCGCTGGTGTCGTCACTTTTGTAACCGGCGCTGCCGGTGCGGATGCCCTGGGAACCATTGTTCCTTTGGCTTTATTCTGTTCAATCATAAAGTGATGAACTTCCGCCGGTGTGAGGTCTTCCGACAAACCAAAGAAGGCTTTGACTTCATCAATTACCCCGTAATGAAAGCGGAGTTTCCAGTCAGTTTCTTGTTGTTTATTCATAAGAATGCTTTTTTGAAATTGGAAAATTTTACTCAACTACTGTGATTTGGATACCGCTATCGCTGGAATGGCTAGGTGTGGAAAAGAATGTTTGTTCCCGGCTTATCATTGGAATAGCGGAGTAATCTTTCTTGCTTTCCGGCTCCCCTACTTCTTTAATGACACCGTACCCTTTTTCAATCATTTCCTTTAACAATCGCACATCCTTGACCGCTTCGGAGGCTGTGTACTTGATTCCATTCAGTTTGAAAGCTGGAGCGGTAAAACAGTAAAGTTTGCCCTCAACTTTGAATGTAGGCATTTCACCCGCCGCTTTTGCTGCCTGACTTTTGAGTAAAAATTCCTCATTTGACATGGTAGATTGTACCGCGTCTAACTGCTCTCGAAGCCTTTTATTTTCCTCATTTTGTTTCACGACAATTGCTTCCAGCGCCTCAATTCTCGCCTTCATTTCTTCATTATTCTGCATGATAATTATTCATTTTGATTTGAAAAATGCCGTCCAATTAAGGACGGCAGTAAAAACGATTTTAACCAACATATGATAAAAAAACAAGATGCTATCTTTCGTCAAACGCCTGGTAAGTCTCTCCAGGCGTCAAAAATTCTGATTCCTTGACCGTAAAATTGCCTTTGTCATCCCGGTTCAAAAACGGTTGCCAAACTTTTGGAAAGGCATCAAATGGTAATGTAGGATTCTCCCTGCGATAAAAATTTATCAGGTTGCAATTGATGCGTAAATGTTGGTACATTTCATTGAGTTCCTGCGTACCATAGACCCGGTTTCGCTCTCTGATTTTCGCTTCTTCTTCCGGGTTGATTGGCAGCGGTTGAAAGGCAAAATCTTCTTGCGACCAATACGGAGAAAAATCTTCCGGGGAGTGCCAATTGAGGGCTTGCCAGGCGTCAACCAACGTCTTTACCTCCCCAGGAAGGCGAACGCTCTGAAATCCACTATTTAAATCTATATCAAGGTCTATTTGCTTGACCTTCATATAAGTTTTAAGAGCTTCAATCGTGGCGCTTTTTTCGTCTGAAATTCTGATAAATTGCTCAATCTGGTGTAAGTCGGGCGCTTCGCCTAAAAGTTTTTCAAGGGCAACGCGCAATGCTTCCAGGAGGGAATAACTTTCTTCGCGGCGCTGCTTCAGCTGAAGCAACTGCAATTCTGAACGATCGGTACGTTCATCTAACAAAATTGGTTCTAAATTCTTCATTTTCTTGGATTTCAGAAGATTAAAAAATTTCTTCATTGCTAGTATTTTTTAGCTGTCGCAAGGTGCAAAAAAGGGTCATTTTTTGAAAGGACAGTGAATTACTACCTTTTTTTAGGTACATTTTAAATTAAAAATAACAATAATAAATACTGTAAAATAAAATTTTAATTCACACAAAAAGTTTGTAACATACCTCGACATATAAAGTATTTGTTTTAAGGCTTTTATTTGCTTGATTTTCAAAATATTACCCTTCTTACACGCATATACCCTAGGGCGCGGATTTGCTTTTGCTTAATTAAGTTTGGGCAAATTTTGGGGAAATATGCACGCATAATTGCAAGTTTTCACCGCCACATTGCCGGTATGCCGTGCGCGTCTAACTCCAGGTCGAAGGATACACCAGTCAGCACGCTAGTGAACTGCTTTACCGTGTGACCTGGTGGCAATGCGTTTCTTTTTGCTGCCTGGTGGCGCTGTGGTGGCGCTGGAGCGGCGCTCAATCCATTGCGGTAAAGTACGCCGTACCGTTCTGCAATCTCGTATAGTGTGGCAATGCTTTTGCCTCCCTTGCCTCGCTTGCAGTGGTCAAACTGCCGGTCTGTGTTCTTATAGCTATACTCGCTGTGATATTGGCTCAGCTGGTGAAAGTAATCCCTGCCAGCTTCGCCAAAGGTATTAGCCAGGGCGCACCCGATTGCAAACCAATCGCCATAGCTGCCGGTAATATCTATGCGTCCTGCATTGATCTGTGAAAGGATCGCCTCTACCTTTTCCGCTTCTGTGGACTGTGGGCGCGGCTGTGGCGCTGATCGGCGCTCGTATCGTTCCGGCTCCGCTTGGATATACTGCCGGTAAGGCGTGGCGCTGTGGTTGAAATATCCTTCCGGGTCGTAGGAATAGCCACGCAAAGAAGCCACGTTTTTGGGCTTATCGTCAAGCATTACCCCAAGGTCGGCAAAGTATTGGCGCAAGGCTTCAAAGTGTTCTTTATGGCGCTGTGGCTCCGATATGGGTATCAAACCCCAGTAGCCAGCGCCGGAAACGGATAACCCGCAATAAGCCACGTTTTTGATATTGCACAGCTGCTTTTTGAGGTCTGGAAAATTGGCAATGTGCTGGTTTTCTTTGAAGTCAATATCAAACTGGAGTAAACCGGAATGTTGCACCAAACAGCCAGCTTCCCGGCGTGTAAATAGTCCGCTCGGTGTGATAGCTGGTAATTTTGCCTTTAATCGGTCACGGTCGGCTTTGTCGCTGGTTTGGCGGATCGCTTCTACTTCGGCGCGGTATTTATCGGAAGTCAGCCAGCGCAAAAGGTTCACCGGGCGCGGGTTGTCTGCGCTGGTGTAGTTGGCAAAACAACTTACATTCACATTCAAAACTGATTCCATGATTAAGTAAATTTTAAAAAGTTTTGAACTTTGGTGTTTTATCTTACTACGTTACTACAAACCACTGTATTTTATTGATAATTAATTACTTACAGTGTAGTAAGATATTCTTTTGCTTTCAGTAAAACTTACTACAATTCACTTTGTAGTAAGTTGTAGTAACTTTGTAGTAACTTCCAAAATCTATCTTACTACATTTAAGTATCTGTATTTCAATTGTTTACTTACTTGTAGTAAGATGTAGTAAGTAAAATGAGCAAAAGACTGTTATTTTTCGCCTTCTATGTCTGGCATTTCAACTGTCATTACTTCCCAGGCATAAACCGGCGCTTTTCCTCCAACTCTGCAAGATTTCCGCTCGAAGCCTGCTTTTCGCAGCGCCTCTCCTATCTTCTTTTGGGAAAATGTCATAGAAGTACCAAGGTTTTCCTTTATTCTATCAATGACGTTTTGCGTGGTAAGCATTATACCTTTTTCCCCGGTTTCCGGCTTTCTAAAGCATTGCACTAATAACTCATACTCAGAACTTTGAACTTCAAACCTGGTATTATGTCTTTCCAATTCTGTTTGGTCATCTTTAGTCAGCCAATATTCAAAGCCTGCTTTATATTCCTGGTAAGCCTTCGCCCAAACTGAATTAATATCTATCTTCTTAGCGGCTTCAATGTCAATCGCTTGCACCTCAAAAGGCAAAAAGCGCCGGTTGCCGGTCGGATCATGGAGGAATGTTTGTTCGTTGGATGACGCAATGAACGAACAGATTTTGGGCATTTCCTCGGAATAACGGGCATACGGTCGGCGTATCTTGACCGTATTTTTTGTTAATAACCCTTTGAATTCGTTGATCTTACGCGAAGTGATTCCCGCGAAGTAGTCATCTAAATTGAATATGAAATTTGATGTAGTGGCGGCAATGCTGTCTTTATCATCGGGGTCTAAACCGCCTTCAATGTAGTACGGCTCCAGCGCTGGAGGGCATAAATTGCGAATCCAGGTAGATTTAAAAGCGCCTTGTTTCCCGGAAAGAATAAAACAAACCTGGTTTGCACATCGATCTTTTATAAAGACGTTGGCAACAGCGCCAACCAACCATTTTTTGAAAAATTTGTAAAAGGTTTCAATAGTATAATCATCTGTTGGCATTACGGTTTTTGCCAGGTCTAAAATGTAGTCACGGTTGCCAGGTTTTGGGAGGTTCTCAAAATATTGTTCAATTGGATTTACCTTCTTGCAAAAATCACTTTCTAGCAATTCAGCAACGCGGGTTTTACTGGCAAGTGCAACGCCTTCTTTTCTTAATTCTCTTACAATTGAATGCAGGGTAAAATCATCTAAGCGAGTCCATTTTTTGCCATTTTGAATTTCCGTTGAGCAAGTAACAGAATTATACCGGAAAGTCCACTTTTTGCGGAGTTTGTCCTCCAGGTTTTTTAAACGTGGGTCTAACTTGCCTTCGCTTTGTTCTGAATCCGCTTGTTCCTGTCTGGTTGGCTCGTTTGCATCTGCACCAGCAGGAATAACGACAACTTTTTTCGTTTCCGCTTGATTTTCAGGCAATAACCCGTTATCTTTGCCCGTATTATTCGTAAAATTTCGTTTAGAAGGTTTGGCTGTCATAGGTCAACCTTTTTTTGTTTCATAGATTGGATAAATCGCTCAATTTCAGTGTTTTCTATTCGTACTGTTCCGTTTATGCCTCGCCCATTCTTTATAGCTTTCAATTTCCCCGTTCTGATGTACCCGCGAATCGTACCGGCTGAACAACTTAAAATAAAAGCAGCTTCTTTTACCTTGTAAAATCGCTTTTCAGGCTCTAATGCCGGTGGCGCCGGTGTAGGCGCTGCCGGTGGCTCCTGGTGCTTCGTTTTAAGCTCTGAAAGCTCCGTTAACACCTGATCTAATTTCTGTGAAAGTATTTCAAATGGGTTTTCCATTACGCCGCTTTTTGTGAAATGAGTAATTGCACATCCGACCGGCGAAAACGGACAATTTTCCGCTTACCCGTACCAAAATGCAATGGCTTTAATGTTCCGTTTTTCATGTACACGTTAATGCTTGATAACGAAACACTTAAAAGCGCTGCAACCTCTTGTTTTGTTAAAAGATCACTGTCTTTAAAATTACCAGGAACGGAAGGGGATTCCATGCAGTACCGAATAGCTTGCACCTCTAAAGTAAGTGCCTCAATCTTTTTTGCAAGAATGGTTAATTGCTTCATTTTCAAACTATTATTGAATAAATGATAAAATATTGGTACGCTTAATGCGTAGCATTAAAATTGACAGGTCTTATCTTTTCCGTAGTTTTTTAGAAAGCGTTCAATGATGTGTTTTGATAGCGTGGGTTTGACTTGTTATCCCTAGTAGCTGCAACAAAAGTAACAAAACAGTGATAATTTTGCAATACCCCACGCTTTGAAAACCAATGTAGTACGATAAAAAAAGGTGTTTAATTTCAATTTTATGATTATACTTAACTTAATTGTCAATAAATTATATCCTACTGACTGTTACAAAAAAAAATCAATTTTTTTTATCGTATTACATTAGTTAGTGTGTCCACACGCTTAAAAACGGGTGGACACTTACTCCAGGTCATTCTTCTTGTTTTTCAAAATAGAGTTGAGCATTGACGATCAAGCCAGAAAGCCGGTCGCACACCCCGTATATATCGTGAAAACGGCTATCACAAGGCAAGCCAAATATTTGAGGATAGTGTGCCAGGTAGAACACAAACATTTCATTGAGAATTTGTAAAGACTTGATATTCAAATCAAGCTCTCGTAATCCAGCCCGTTCGAGGATTTCCTCCGGGTTAAAATCTTGCTGTGGTGCTTTATATTCATATAATATTGCTGACATGTTATTTACTTTTTAATGGTTTGACAATCAGTCTTTTTTGAAACTTCATTTAGTAAAAGATGCCCTTTCTTTACAAGCTCTGCCAATTTTTCATGTACATAAAAAACTTTATCCGTCCATTCCTCATCGAATTCTACGCCTCTTATCCTTGGGAAATGCCCAAAGTAAAAGGCGAATACATTACCCAGACATTCGAGCATTTCTAATGCGTCTGCCGGGTCTTTGATTTGTGCATCGTCCAAAATGGCTAAAGCTTTGTTTTCAGGGCTTTCTATTGGTTTATTATTCATGGTTATTTACTTACGAATTATACAAAAATCATATAATGGTTATCGTCTCCAAATGCGGTAATTTGCTCAACCTTTTTGATCTGGTAAATAGCATTTCCGTGGTGAATTTGATTGCCGACAACGGGTTTAACTTTTATTTCCTTGCTAAATAAATGAGTGGTTGCATTTACCACTTTACCATTTTTATAAGCATTGATATAATATTTTTCACCTTCGGAACTTGCTTTTGTATCGTGGCATAGATTGATTATCCATTTCATTGCTTATGGCTTTTTATTGTGAAACTTAGCAGGGTCAAAGGGTTTGCCGTGCTTTTCAGCGTGGTGTTGCATTTGGTGCGTTTGACAACAGTATTTTTGCCAATTCACTTTTGGCGTAAAGGCAGCGCCGCAAGAAGGCAATTCGCATTGTTTTTGCCCCATGCTAATGGTTGCATTAGGCGTATTACCGTTTGTCGCCTCATTCGCTGCTTTCCCCAGGCATTCATCGCAGGTAATAACCGACTTGTCGAAAGTCTCAAAACCATTGCCACAATGTTGGCAATTGCTGACAAATGGGCTTGCATTACTAATGGTTGCATTAGTACCTCCTGCATTAGCGCTTGAATTGCTTGCTGCATTAGTAATGGAGCCATTAGGCATAAACCCACCAATCACAACCCGCGGTTGCTGTGGCTCATGCTCGTAAAGCACCGGTAATGCTCCAGGCTTTGGCGGCTCCGGCGTTTTCTCTGCCCAGGTGCGTATTTTGGTACGCGCCCACACCTGGTACTTATTGGAAAGTACGCCCCACCATTCAGCGACAACGGACGGGTCAAAATGGAAGGTTGATAAGATTGGCTTTTCCTGAATGTCGCTTCCCTTTTTGACGATCTCATTCATTGTGATTGCAATAGCTAAAAATGCGTGGCAAATGACGGTGAACCATGCTACCCAACCACCGTATTTTGTGCCTTTTTGCTCCAGATGTGCAACACCATTTGAAGCCAGGTCTTTAGCTTCGCCGGTCTTGGTTTCGCGTTTGGCAAGTAGGGTAGAAAGGGCATCGGCTTTCTTGCTTTGCAGATCGGCAATTTTAGCAGCATTCTCCGCAGTAATAGCGGCAATCGCTTCCCGCAACTTTGACTTTTGCGAAAGGTAGCTTTGCCCGGTTGCAGCTTCGCGTTTTTCGATGCTCCGCAGTTGTTCCCGTTTTGCGGTCACGGCTGCGTTCTCTGCTTCACGCAAAGCGATTATTTGCCCGTCGTAGCTTTGCGCCGTCTGGAGGCTGTCCGCCGCAAATCGCTTTAAAATGGATTCCGTTTCACCAGTGAGCGTTTGCTCGATACGATCCCGGCTCTTTCCGGTGGTCATTGCATCATAAACGACGTCGTGGCTGCCTTGAAAGCTGGTGAATAGCGAAACGCCAAATAAACCCAGGGTGAAAGCCCAAATAAACAGCGACATTGGCAAATCCAGCCCGGACCAACGCCGATACAAAACCGTCTTTACTGTGTAGGGGAAAAAGGTTCTTACGCCAATTTCAACAGTGAGCGCCACAACTAGCGCCCCGGCAATGGCTATGCCGTGCGCGTGATCGGGTGCAACCTCTTGCACTTTTGGCTTAATAAGCAGGTAGAAAACGGACAGCTCAGATAAGAAGCTAATGAGCTGCGTTAAGTAGGATAGTTTGTTCAACGTCGGTACTAAACCGGCGTACCTATCCCAAAACTCGCCCCGTTTGGGCAATTGCTTGGAAATACGCATCTTTGTAAAAATTTTTAGCTTTAAAAATTCCGGCGCTGTTCAGTCTTGGCGGAGTGTCAGCGCCGGTTTTTTACGTCATCGTTACAAGTCGGTTAAAGTCATCGTACAGTGTAATTATTTTATGTTTAAAGTGTAAGCAAATTATTTACTTTCTCGCCTCTACTTCATTGAGGAACTTCTCTGCAATTTCTTCCGGCTCAATATCTGCGTACTCGTATAGCTGCTTTTCTGTGGCGTGTCCGGTGATCTGCATAATTAACTTTGCTGGAATGCCTAATAACAAGAAATTAGAGACAAACGAGCGCCGGGCAGCGTGGGAAGATGCTTTCTTCCATTTTTCTATAATTTCGCTTTTGGTGTTGCCGCCTTCGCTGTAAATCCGCAAAAACTTAGCATCGGCAAAGGCAATTTCAAAGACTTCTTTCAGCCAGGTGTTAAAGTTTTGGATTGCCAATTCAGGGAGTTGGTACTCGTATTTTTCCAGCACTTTTTTAAGCTCAGGCAGCACCGGAATAATTACCTGTTTGCGCGTTTTGGTGGTCATAACTTTCACCATTTCTTTGCCTTTTTCATTCACAAACACGCTTTCCCGGTTGATCTGATTCCAATCACTATACCGCTGTCCAGAATAAGCGCCTACGATGAAAAGATCGCGTACGCGCTCCAGGCGCGGCGTGTGTGAAAAATCAAGCTCCAAAAGGGTTTGCAGTTCGTTCCGATCTAACCTCACTTTATTCCTGACCTTTACCCGCTTTATCGAAAATCCTTTTTGCTCAAAAATGCTGTTGCTGTGGTAGCCAGCTTTGAGTGCTTCCCGCATAAATTTGCGGATAGTGTCCAGGCTTTTATTTACTGTGTTGGCGGAGTGTTTGCGCGGCGCTGCGAAACACCATTCTGAAAAGGCGTGGCGAAATTGCCAATTAATGTCTTGGTAATCTACTGGCTTCCCGGTGTCTTTGGCGAATGCTTTTAAGTGGTTGAAGGTCGTAAGGTATTTTTTCCAGGTTCCCCGCTCTGCGTTGGCTTTGGCTTGCTCTTGCTGAATGAATACTTCGATAAACTGGAAAAGGGTAGGGGTTTGTTTGGTTTCTTCCGGTCGGAATAACCAGCCCATTTTATAGATAAGCTCCTGCCGGAAATCTTCCGGGTGAATAGGATTCTTTTTGTTTTCCTCCCAAATTGCAATAGTGTGGTTTTCCAGTTCGTTCAGCCGGTTGTTTATTTCCTGGCATTCTGGTAACGCCCTGGTAAACTTTACGCGCTGTGTATCTTTTGACCAATGCTTCGGATCCACCCGATAACCTGTCGAAAAGCGAAAACGGACGGTTTCCCCTCGATACGGATAATGGAAAAACAGGATAATGTATTGAGTGGCTCCAGCCTTAGCCGGTTGAAGGTTAAATCTTACTTTAGGCGTTCCTCGGTGTATTGGCATCGTACTATTTTTTTTTTGCATTTGTATCTGAATACAAAAGTAACTTATTAGTACGAAATTAGTATCTATTTACTACAATAAAATTATTCAAAAAGACAAACTTTGATAAATAAAAACTTGTAATAAACTGATTATCAGGTAAAAAGGAGAGAAAAATATTTTTCAAAGTTTATTGCAGTTTGTAAACATACAATTCCTGTCGCCGCTACAAAAAAGACCTCTGTAAGTCTATGATTTACAGGGGTTTCCTACTTTTTGGATAATTGTGCCTTCCTTGGTTTTTACCACAGCCCGCAAAATCAGCATCAAATAAATATATGATTACATCAAATGTAAAAGCGCAATACCAATGCACAGGTGTTGCTGAGCGTTCGTTGAATTGAAGCTAAGCAGTTTGTTTTAGTGCTGCTAGGGTAGTAATTTATTCCGCATTTTATTATTTAGTACTATAATATTATAATGGAATATAATACAATTCGTCTTGTGCAATCTGCATGCTAGGCGAGTTAAAAAAAACTGGCAGGCACCATTGGGTGCCCACCAGTCGTATTCATACTCATGATTAAAACTTATACTATATTTTAAATTAATTTATTTAACTTAAAATATGATATAAATTATGTTCATAACAAAAGGACTTATTACATTAACCAAAAATTAAAGGTGAGTACATAGCTCACCTTTAAACAACTTACAGTTTTACTGCACTAGCGTCCTTATTGAGTTACTATAGGTAATGTAAATAACTTTTTAAACGCTTCAGCCAGAAAAGTGCATTTATAATAAAGATGACCCAAAATCAACCTATACTCGCAGTTGAAAAGCTAACATTTTTACTACTGTAAAGAAGGCATAATTTTTTTAATCTTCCTATTACATAGGCATGTAGAAAATATGCAGTGTTTTTAGGCGCGCGCTTCTTTTTTCTATGTTTCCCTATGGATATTTGATTCGCAAGACTTTACATCGTTTAATTATTACTTATGTAATATATCAAAGAAATAACCGGATGTTTTGGCGTCAGGAGACTGCATATTTTGTTTTATAAAAGTTTGATCCGGTTCGAAGGCTTATATAGTACATAATATTTTTATTTTATTATATATTATATTGAGTGTTTAGATATATTAATATTTACGAATCAGGAACTTATTGTTAATTAATGCTTTGAAAACCAATGTATTGCAATCTGAGGCATGCATTATGATTAAAGAGATAATTATAAACTGACAAAAAGACGCTATGTCTGATAATAATAGCACAGCTAACCTGACCTACGTTGTAGAGCGCAATATTGATGCGCTTTTGCAACGACGAAAACAGGAGGAAGCAAGTAAAACGAAGGAGGAAAAACTAGCTGATCTGGTGACCCGCTTTACCGGCAGCATGTTTTTTGTTTATTTACACCTGGGGATTTTCGGTACGTGGATACTCTGGAATGCAGGCATTTTAGGCTTGGGGCCGTTTGATCCTTCGTTTGTGGTACTGGCGATGTTTGCTTCTGTGGAAGCTATTTTCCTTTCTACTTTCGTGTTAATCAGTCAGAATCGCATGGCAGAACAATCTAATAAGCGGGCTGAACTCGACCTGCAAGTGAGTCTGCTGGCAGAGCACGAAATTACTCGCTTGATTACGTTGGTGACCGCTATCGCAAAAAAAATGGAGATTGAAGACGCTTATAATAGTGAGATCGAAGAATTGTCTAAAGATGTTCATCCAGAGAAAGTGATGGATACCATGGAACGCATTACGAAACAGGAAAAGGAATAGGTTTTATAAAATTTATGTTAATTATTATATTGCGTTTTAATAAAAACGCGCTTTTTAAATAATTGTGGCACATGCTTTAAATGTGCCACAATTTGAATTATATTGGATGTAATATTTTTAAGCCAGATCAATACTTTCATCCAAATACACATCCTGAATGGCTTGCAGCAATCGCGCGCCCTCTTCAAATGGACGCTGGAAAGCCTTTCGACCGGAGATAAGCCCGCTGCCGCCCGCGCGTTTGTTGATAACCGCTGTTTTGACCGCTTCCTTTAAATCACTTTCACCCGCCGAAGCCCCACCGGAATTGATGAGTGGAATCTTGCCCATGTAACAATTGGCGACCTGATAGCGGCACAAATCAATTGGATGGTCGGAGGTGAGCTGCGAGTAAATGCGCTTATCGAGTTTGCCGTAAGCGGAGCCGCCCGTGTTTAATGCGGTGAAGCCACCATTATTTTCCGGCAATTTTTGTTTGATAATGTCGGCTTGCAAGGTAACGCCGAGGTGATTTGCCTGACCGGTCAGATCGGCAGACACATGATAATCCTTGTCTTTTTTAAATGCATCGTTGCGAATGTAGCACCATAAAATCGTTGCCATGCCCAGGCTATGCGCTTCTTCAAAAGCCATCCCCACTTCCTCGATTTGCCGCCCCGATTCATCCGAACCAAAGTAAATTGTAGCGCCAACGGCTACTGCGCCTAAGTTCCACGCCTCCTGTACGGAGCCAAACATTTTCTGATCAAATTTATTGGGATATGTAAGTAGCTCATTGTGATTGATTTTTACAATAAACGGAATGCGATGCGCATATTTTCGGGCGTACAATGCCAAGCCGCCGAAAGTAGTCGCCACCGCATTGCAGCCGCCTTCAATCGCTAGTTTTAAAATATGCTCCGGATCAAAATAAATCGGATTCGGGGCAAAGGAAGCGCCCGCACTATGCTCAATCCCTTGATCTACAGGCAAAATGGAAAGATAACCCGTACCCGCCAGTCTTCCGGTGTTGAATAATTGTCCGAGGCTGCGCAGCGTCTGTGGATTGCGGCTGGAATGCGTGTACACATCCTGCACCGGGTCAGGGGTAGGCGCATGTAGCTGCGCTTTGGGAATCGTTTTGCTTGTATGGTCCAGCAGATAAGCTGCGTCTTCGCCCAAAATGGCTTCAATGGAGGTATTTTTGGTAGCAATCATGGTAAGTAAAAATTTTGGTTTTTAATTTGGTTGATCACAAGATACCGAAAATTTGCACGAAAATCCAGGCTTTCTTAAAAAGTCAGGGAAAAATATGGCTAGAATTGTTTTAATTTGAATATAATTGCTTACCGTTAAATGAATGGCTATGAATGATTCCATTTTATTTAGTGCGGAGGTGTTAAACGCATTGCTGGCGGTCTTATCCGTAGGGATTCCCGTGCGGATTTTATTTCGTTTAGTAAATAAATCCTTTAAAAGCCAGCGGCAAGTCAAATTATTACAAAAAGAACTCAATAATTTAAATAAGGATTAAGAATATTATACATTTTTGCTATTAAAAACGAACTACTATTATGCGACACGGTTTTTTGATTGACATGGACGGCGTTATTTATGGCGGCAATACGCTTATTCCTGGCGCGGACAAATTCATTGGTGAATTGCAAAAGCGCAACATCCCCTTTCTTTTTTTGACCAATAACAGTCAGCGTACGCCACGCGATGTGGTCAATAAACTCGCGGGTTTGGGCATCGAAGCACAGGAAAATAATGTGTTTACCAGCGCTATGGCAACAGGTTGGTTTCTGGCGCGACAAAAACCGCACGGCACCGCGTATGTGCTCGGCGAAGGCGGATTGATCAATAGCTTGCACGAAAATGGCTACTCTTTGGTGATGCAAAACCCTGATTTTGTGGTCGTTGGCGAAGGACGCAATTTTACCTTGGAAATGGTCAACCATGCAGTGGACATGATTCTGGAAGGCTCCAAACTGGTTGCAACCAACCTTGACCCCTCGCCTATGAAAAAAGGCTGGACCAATCTCGGCATCAAGGCAGTCATTTCGATGATCGAAGAAGCGACCGGCATCAAGGCATTTTCGGTAGGCAAACCCAGCCCCGTGATGATGCGCGTGGCGCGTAAAAAATTAGGGCTTGAAACAGCGGATACTACCATGATTGGCGACACGTTGGACACGGATATTCTAGGCGGCATTCAGGTGGGCTACCGTACAATCCTAACATTATCAGGCGTTTCCAAACGTGAAGACTTGAATCGCTATCCGTTCAGCCCGGATTTGATTGTAAATTCTGTCGCTGATTTGAACCTGGATGAATTGCTCTCTGAGCCTTCACCAGAAAAAACCGAACCAGAATTAAAAAATTACAGTTAATATCTCAGCATTTACCATTTTCTATTTACCATTTACCTACTACTAAATACCCAGTACCAAATACCAAATACCAAATACCTAGTACCAATATTCGTTAAGAAGTGTTAAAAGCTACGCGAATCCCAGGCATTCGGCTATTTTTGGCATTAAAATAGTCGAAATGCAAGCACCTTCAGCCCAACCAACACCAACCAACGACACAAAACCGCCCGTTTTTCAGACTTGGCGGCAACTCTACATTTTTGTGCTCGTGCTCCACGCCGTGATTGTCCTCCTTTTTTATTTATTGAAAATAGCTTATGCTTGAAGTATTTTTAAGCAGTAAAACTTGTATAATCCTTTGATAAATCATTTATAACAGATAACAAAAAACATGAATACCCTTGACTGGATTGTAATGCTGGGCACTTTGTTGGCGATTGTGTCGTATGGTATTTGGAAAACCCGTAATGTGAATACGGTCAAAAGTTATCTACGCGGGGATGACGATATGAAATGGTGGGCGATTGGGCTTTCCATCATGGCAACGCAGGCCAGCGCTATCACATTCCTCTCCACACCAGGGCAGGCGTACGACGATGGGATGCGTTTTGTGCAATTTTATTTTGGTATGCCCTTGGCAATGGTGATCTTATGTATTGTAGTAATTCCTATTTATTATCGCCTCAAGGTTTACACGGCGTACGAATACCTCGAAAGTCGCTTCGACCTCAAAACCCGTACCCTTACTGCGCTGCTATTTCTCACCCAACGTGGACTGGCAGCGGGGTTGACCATTTATGCTCCCAGCATTGTGCTCTCTACGCTACTCGGTTGGTCGCTCAATTATACTATTTTCTTTATGGGTATCTTCGTGATAATGTACACGGTAGCGGGCGGAACGAAAGCGGTGAGTGTTACCCAACAGCAACAAGTACTGGTCATTTGGACGGGGCTTATCGTGGCGGCGCTCATGATTTTTTCCAAACTGCCCGCCGATATTAGCTTTGGGGACGCCGTGAATATTGCCGGTAAAATGGACAAGCTGAATACCGTCAATTTTGGTTTTGACTGGAATGACCGCTATAATTTCTGGACAGGGATGTTCGCCAGCGTATTTTTATTCATGTCTTATTTTGGCACGGATCAATCGCAAGTACAGCGCTATTTATCAGGTAAGTCATTGACGGAGAGTCGTTTAGGATTGTTGTTTAATGGCATATTTAAAGTGCCTATGCAATTTATTATATTATTTATTGGTATTTTAGTATTTGTCTTTTTTCAATTTAATAAACCCCCCGTTCATTTTATTCAAGCCAACATTGACCAACTAAAAAATACGCCGGCGGAAGTGCGCTACAATGAATTGGAACAGCGGCATACGGCTATTTTTAACCAGCAGCAGATAGAACTGCGTCAATTGCTGAATCATATTGAAAAAAAGGATGATACAGCCGTAGATGCAGCACGCACACGTATTCAGGATTTGAAAAAACAAGACGCGCAGGTACGCCAGGAAGTAAAAGACCTGATCAAAGAACAAAACGCGAAAACGCCGACGCGCGATACTGATTATGTTTTTCTTACATTTGTAGTGAATTATTTGCCAGTGGGTATTGTCGGATTATTGCTGGCAGTCATTTTCTGTGCCGCTTGGTCGGCGAGTGCATCCGAATTGAGCGCATTGGCTACTACCACCGTCGTTGATTTGTACCGGCGCTCCTGGGTAAAACATCAAACCGACAAACATTATTTACGTGCGTCTAAACTATTCACGGTGCTCTGGGGTGCCATTGCCCTGGGCTTTGCAGCCGTGGCGCGGCAATTTGAAAATTTGATACAAGCGGTAAATATTATTGGTTCTTTATTTTATGGCGTTATATTAGGCATCTTTTTCGTGGCATTTTTTCTGAAAAAAATCGGCGGAAACGCCGTCTTTATTGCAGCTATCATCGCTGAAGCGCTGGTGATATACATATACTTTTTTCAAAATGTGGCATTCCTCTGGCTCAATTTTATTGGCTGCGGATTGGTAATGATATTGGCGCTCATTTTAGAAATGTTTATAAAAACGCCTGAAAAACATGACTTAGCAGTAAATAATTCGCTTTAAAGCATAGCAGTTATCCGAAATTTTATAAAATTTCGGATAACTTATCTGTAGAAATATCGGAATAACCGGT
This sequence comes from Saprospiraceae bacterium, assembly GCA_046314415.1. GTDB lineage: Bacteria > Bacteroidota > Bacteroidia > Chitinophagales > Saprospiraceae > JADJNW01. The sequence goes on along the minus strand of JBKBWT010000001.1, from coordinate 22,759 downwards.
TTTGTTATAAATTGCAAAAGAGTTATTCACTTTTAATAAAATAACGGGATTTGTATTAATTTTTTTAATTAAAAGCCTGTCTCCAATTTCTTTGAAAACAGGCTCTATGATATGATGTATAAATATTAATTTAATTCTTAATTCATTAACTTTTCATTCTTACATTATTCATTCCTCCTTAACTCTCTGTCGGCTCGCCACCATTGACGTGCAGCACCTGCCCCGTTACATAACTCGAGTCTTCGGAAGCCAAATAAACGTATGCCGGGGCTACTTCTGACGGTTGACCGGCGCGACCCAGTGGGGTATCGGCGCCAAATTTTGCCACCTTTTCCTTGTCGAAAGTAGCAGGAATAAGCGGAGTCCAGATCGGACCCGGCGCAACGCCGTTGACCCGGATACCTTTAGAAGCCAGGTTGGCTGCCAGCGAACGCGTGAACGCCACAATCGCCCCTTTCGTCGAAGCATAATCCAGCAAAGTTTGGTGCCCACGGTAAGCCGTCACCGAAGTGGTATTAATAATCGAAGCCCCTTTTTGCAGGTGTTGCATGGCTGCTTTCACGGTGTGAAACATCGCGAAAATATTGGTCTCGAAGGTTTCTACGAGTTGATCTTCCCGAATATCTTCCACGTTTTCTTTCGGAAATTGCACGGCGGCATTATTCACCAGAATATCCAATTTCCCCAATTGATCTACCGTTCGTTCCACAATATGCTTGCAAAATTGTGGGTCTTTCAGATCGCCCGCCAGCAGCATGCAACGGCGTCCTTCTTTTTCGATCATGCGTTTGGTATTTTGCGCATCTTCATTTTCATTGAGATAGACAATGGCAATATCGGCGCCTTCGCGTGCAAAATGTACGGCAGCAGATTGCCCGATGCCGCTGTCTCCGCCAGTGATGAGGGCTACCTTACCTTTGAGCTTATCGCTGCCTTTGTAATTGTCGCGGATAATTTCCGGTGCCGGGCGCATCTGCGTTTGTAACCCCGGCTGTTGCGATTGTTGTTGTGGTGGAAATTGGGATGATTTTTCCATATGGTTTTATTTTGCAGGTTAAAATGTATGTTGATGATAAATAATCGTTCCAATTTTGAATGGAGCGTATCAAGTGGATGCTTTGTTCAAGAAAAAGGATAGGATTATGAGTAAAATATATATTAATTTTTAACAGTCAATTTTTTAAACATTATAATAATTATTAAATAATAACTTTGTGCTTTATTACATTATTGAACAAAAGGCGTCAACGGGCGTTTTTTTTATTGACTTTTTATTTAATTTATGACAATTCAGACCAGTGAAACCGATCTTACAATATTTTACTAAACCCATTAAAATGGCGGGAATGGGCGCTATGCCCCACGCCAAGGGTGTTCACTTTAGGGTGTGGGCGCCTAATGCCCGCGAAGTAAGGGTGATCGGCAGCTTTAATCAATGGAATGAGCGCAAAGCCAGCACTTTACATAAAGAAAATAATGGTTATTGGAGTGGGAATGTAGCCAAAGCCAAGCCGGGAGATGAATATAAATATTTAATTATAACTCAGGATAATCGGCGCTTGCGCCGCAACGACCCGTACGCCCGTGCAGTGACGCATTCTGCGGGCAACTCCATTATTTATGATCCGAACGCCTTCAACTGGGAAGGGGATAGCTTTACCTTACCGCCTCACAATGAATTAGTTATATATGAATTGCACGTAGGCACTTTCAATGCGCCCGGCAACGGCAAAATGGGTACTTTCTGTACAGCCATAGAGCGTTTGCCTTATCTTAAAAAGCTGGGAATCAATGCAGTAGAAGTAATGCCGGCGGCAGAATTTGCCGGGGATTTGTCCTGGGGTTATAATCCTGCCCTGCCTTTTGCGATTGAATCGACTTACGGTGGTCCCAATGCATTCAAAGACTTTGTCAAAGCCTGTCATCGCTTTGGCATCGGCGTCATCATGGATGTAGTGTATAATCACTTCGGTCCCAGTGACTTAGATTTGTGGCAATTTGATGGTTGGCAGGAGAATAACCTAGGTGGCATTTATTTTTACAACGACTGGCGTGCGCAAACGCCTTGGGGACATACGCGTCCTGACTATGGTCGGTCGGAAGTGCGCCAATACATTCGGGATAATGCCATGATGTGGCTCGAAGAGTGCCACTGCGACGGCTTGCGCATGGATATGACGCCTTATATTCGTAATGTATATGCCGATGAAAATCCGTCGAATGATTTAAAGGAAGGCTATGAGTTGATTCGCTGGATTAACGGTGAAATTGCTGCTAAATATCCTGATAAAATTACAATTGCGGAGGATTTGCACGGCATGGATTTTATTACCAGGGAAGTAGCAGCAGGCGGCTGCGGCTATACGACCCAGTGGGACGCTGACTTTGTGCATCCGGTGCGCGATGTGTTGACGGTGATTTATGATGGCGACCGGGATATGGAAAAAGTTCGGCATGCTTTAATGCGCACTTATAACAACGACGCTTTCCAGCGCGTGATTTACACCGAATCGCACGATGAGGTTGCCAATGGCAAAGCGCGTCTCCCGGAAGAAATCTCGAATGGCAATGTCAATAATTACTATGCCAAAAAGCGCACCGTGCTGGGTGCCGCGCTGATGATGACCGCGCCGGGTATTCCGATGGTGTTTCAAGGGCAGCCATTATTAGAAGATAAATGGTTTTCGGATACAGACCCAATTGATTGGAATCGCTTGAAAGAATTTCGCGGTATTTTCCAATTATTCCGCGATTTGATTCGGCTGCGTCGCAATTTGGATGGTAAAACACCAGGCTTGACCGGACAATTTACGCAAGTGCTGCACTTGGATTACGAAGAAAAAATCATTGCTTATACCCGCTGGAGTAAAGCAGATCAGTCGGATCGAATCGTCGTGATTTTGAATTTCCGCGATCGCAGCCATGAATCATTCAATATTCCATTTCCTGCGCCGGGCACCTGGAAATTGTTATTCAACAGTGATGATAAAAAATACGATAAAGAATTCCTGGGTTTTCAAGCCGGAGATGTGAAACCGAACGAGCAACTTATTGGAAATGTGTGCATTGCGTCTTATGTCGCATTAATTTATGCATTGGAATAACTTACCTTATTTTAATTGACAATGGTGTATTGATAATTGAATTAGTTATTAATTAGAGCTATTTATAATATGATATTTGCTTAATAATAATTATGAACATTCACTTGTATTTATAAAGCGCAAGCAATCCAAAAACTGGTCCAGCTAATAAAAACAGGTAAATCCATTGGGGCGTTACCCACGCCGACAGCCATTGCAGCGTTTGCATACTCACAATCGTAATGGCAAAGCCGATAGAAGTTGAAATGGTAAGTGCCGTGCCGGCAAAAGCTTTGGGGGCGCGTTGTGCCACCAGCGTAGAAAACTGCGGCGAATCAGCCACTACTGTCATGCCCCAAAATAAGAGAAAGCCTAGGAAAACAGGGCTTGGCAGCGTAAACAGCAAAGGCGATAGCAAACAACAAACGCCGGAACTCAGCAATGCGACAAATGCCACCTTGCCACTGCCGATTTTTTGCGAGATGTAACCACCTATTACACAGGCGGGTGCGCCGCTGGCTATTATTAAAAAAGACCAAAAGGATATCATAATTGGGCTTTCGGGATGAATTCCATTATAATAATGTAATAAAATTGGTAACAGCGCCCAAAAAGTATATAATTCCCACATATGCCCAAAGTATCCGAATGCTGCCGAACGAAATGCACCATTTTGAAAGACCCGAAAAAGGGCAGTCGGATCAAATCGTGTGCTAATGCTGCGATGTGGTCCATCCGCAATGAATAATAAAACCAAAATGCCTCCCACGGCGGCAAAAATTGAGGTAAGAACAAAAACATATTGCCAGGATAGCCCGGAAGTAAACGTTTTGAGCAGGTGCGGAAATGCAGTGCCCAATACCAGGGCGCCGACAAGATACCCCAGGGACTTACCCAAGCCTTTTTCGTGATAATCCGCCGCTATTTTCATGCCCACGGGATAGATGCCTGCCAGAAAAAAGCCGGTCAGCGCCCGGAAAAAAAGCAACGAGGGTAAACTTTTTACCAAAAATAAAACCCCTACATTCGTAGCGGCTCCAGCCAGGGCACACGCAAAAAATACTTTAGAAGGCGAAAACCGATCCGAAATGGTCAGCAATGCAAATACCAAGGTACCGGTGATAAAGCCGAATTGCACGGCGGAAGTAACGTGGCTTACCACCATATTTTCCAAATGCAAGGCCTGTTGCAAATCATTTAAAACCGCATTGCCAGCAAACCAAAGCGAGGTACCCGCAAATTGTGATAATACGATTAGCGGCACAATATGCGCCTTATTGCCAGGCGACTGCACAGAAACAGGCGTCATAGGTGTTCAGTTGCGATCTTAACTTTGAGTAAAAATAGACATTTTCAAAAGAAAAGGATCAGTGCTTTTTTTTCCGCTGTTCATAAAAAATATATCCAATGTATAAAAGCAGACAGACACCGCCAATCCACAGTAAGCCAGATTTTAATTGATCGGTATTTTTACCAAATAAAGCAATCAAAATCGATAAAGGAATAATACCCAACATCGTCGCACCCATGAATTTCCAATAGCTCATGCGCAGCATCCCACTGATGAAACTAATAGCATCATTGGATAAAAAAGGTGCCAAACGAAAAATGATCACCGCTCCAAAACCATACTGCTCCAAATAAGCTTGCATTTTTCGTTCGGTTTTAATGCCAAGCAATTTACCGATGGCTGCTTCATTCAATGCCTTGCCGATAAAATAGGCAATGGTGGCTGCCACACCGACTGCTGCTACCGATAACACTACACCCCAAAATTGCCCGTATGCCAGCACCGACACTATCATAAGTAGCCAGGAAGGAATGACAATCAGGAACATTTGAACCACCATGACCAAAATGATGACCACGGGTCCCCAAAATCCAAAATTGCTTATGTATTCGGAAATCTGCTTCCGGTCATTACTGGTAAGAATGTTATAGGTCTTATTAACAAAAGCTTGAAAATCAGGAATAAAGAAATAACTGGTAATAGCAATGGCAAGCAGACTCCCCGAAAGGATGTAAATCCATTTGCTCGAGGATGGATGTTTTTCTGAGTGGGTTTGGGTTGATTGGGCAGATTGATTTTTTACCATGAGCAACTTACAGCTTGTTTTTTATACAAAAGCTAGGTAGCTCAATTGTTTGCCGTTTAAAACAGGACTATTTAAATTTTCGCTATCGTAGAAATAGGAGGGTATTAAACAACAAAAGTTCACCACCTGAAGCGATGAACTTTCGTTTTGCTAAAAAGAATTGATGCTGAAAGATCAATTCACCAGCGCATGCCAGACAATAAACACGCCCGCCCCGGCAATAAAACCGAGAAAGGCAATCCAGGCAATATTTTTCAAATACCAGATGAAATCAATCCGCTCTAAACCCATTGCTGCTACGCCTGCCGCCGAGCCAATGATGAGAATACTACCACCTGTACCGGCTGAGTAAGCAATAAAATGCCAAAGTTCTGCATCCATCGGGTTTGTGTACATGCCCATCGTAGCGGCAACCAGTGGCACATTGTCTATCACTGCCGAAAGCATACCAATCAGAATAATCACAATATCTTCATTCGGTACGGCTACGTGTAGATTCTCCGCCACCTGGTGTAGATAACCAACGGCTTTGCCATCGTGGAAAACTGCCATGGATTCAAGTGCAGCAATGGTCAACAGAATACCCGCAAAAAAGAGAATGCTCGACATTTCAATACGCGACAAGGCATGCCGCGCCGAATATTTTTGCTTGCGCTCTTCCGAAAAATCTTCTTCCGGATGAATGTATTCTGAAACCAGCCACGTAATACCCAATCCCAGCATCATACCCAGATAAGGCGGCAAATGCGTTACGGATTTAAAAATCGGTACGAATATCAAAGCACCCAGACCCGTGGTTAACATGATCTGACTGCTTAATAAACCTTGTTTCTCCCGAATATTACCATTCACCAGACCAGGCGTGGCAAAACTCCCTTTGAATTCCTTGCGCATCATTACCAAAGCTAAGGGCACCAGCAAACAAACAACCGAAGGAAGGAACAAATTCTTCATTACCTCTACGGTCGAAATCTTCTTACCAATCCAAAGCATGGTCGTCGTTACATCCCCAATGGGTGTCCAAGCACCACCGGCATTTGCTGCAATGACCACAATACTTGCAAACCACAGCCGCTCGTTCCGATCATCCACCAGACGTCGTATCAAAGAAATCATCACAATGGTGGTTGTCAGATTATCGAGTACTGCCGACAGAAAGAACGCCAATACGGAAATAATGATCAGCATCTGGCGCTTATTATTGGTCGTAATGCGGTTGGTAATCACCGAAAAACCCTGATGCAAATCCACCAATTCCACAATCGTCATTGCACCAATGAGAAAGAGCAAAATCTCGGCGATTTTACCGACATGATGCAGCAGCACCCCCACCAGTCCATCTATATAATTAGCACCGGCAGCGCCATGCGCCGATACAATCTGATCGTTGTGATCAATTACATCCAAATGACCCAGCGCAATCAGCGACCAGCAGATCGCGCCCATTAGTAAGGCGGGTACGGTTTTATCCAGTCGAAGCGGATGCTCAAAAGCAATCACCAGATACCCAATGACAAAGCAAGCAACAACTGCAGCAAGCATAATGATAGTTTGTTAATGGTTTGTAGAAATTCGTTTGTTTTGATGTACGAAATGTAAGCAGGGTCTTCCGATTTTTTTTAAAAAGGCGAAATTAAATTTTATCAGATGAGGAAAGTACCTAAGTGTATGTTTAAAATATTGATAAAGAGCATATTATAACCGCGAAGAACACACTGCACACCAAGCATTCTACTATACCACCCCTGCTGATGCAATTTATTTTTATCCAATCTAATCCATGCTCTAATACCAGTTTAAATGAATCATGGCGGATTGATAATCAAATAAAGTACTGATTCCCAATTATTTAAAATTTCATATTTCACTTTTCATATTTCACTTTTCATATTTCACATTTGGTATGAGTGTGCATCGTGGATTAAATGCTGGAGTATGAAAGAAGCGCAAAGCAGTGCTTTTTAAAACCACCTACCCAGCAAGTTATCCAGCCAAACTTGGGTTTCATCTACCAGGGGAGGATTTTCACTTTCGACGTAAGTAAAACTATCCTGGAAAAAATCTTTTTGAAAAAACTGCAACGTAGCTTTGAAAACACTCACCGGAACTTCAAAACGCACGGTTTGCCCGTCTTGCCCGTCAATTTCCAAAATACCTTTATGCACTATTTTAGTCTTAACAATACCCGCAAAAGAACGATAGCGAAGTGCAACTTGAAAACCGGTAAGTACAATTTGTAACAGCGCTTTCTTCGGAAGGATACCTGCTTTTAACAATTGGCTTTTATTAATACGAATGAGTAACCCCTGCGGTAGTATTTCAAAATTGGCAAACAGTAATTCATTTTCATTGAATGCATTTAAAGCATCAAAAGCTGCTACCCCTGCCTGATAAATCACTTTTGGTGAACCAACACCCCGCATTTGCAACGCCGCTTTCCAGGTAAAAGCGCCACCGTATTGCTTTAATACTTTTGCTGAAATATTCCCCGCTGCGTCAACTGCAATAATTTCCATAATGTCTGCATTACTAACTTTTTCCGAAACGATTCTATCTACGTCTATTTTAGAGATTAAATGAGAAAATGACAATCAACTAAATAAAAATAATAAGTCAACTCACAGGGTAGTGGTATCAACTTAACGCAATGAAAAAGTAACTTTTTATCATGTAATAAGTTAACCTGAAATACTTAGCGTGGCGGCTGCCCGGCAAATCACTGTTCGACGGAGGAGTTTGATTTGCCTAGCGTTTTTGCTTACTTTTTGGGCAATGCAAAAAGTAAGAAAGCCTTGATTTAGAAAAAACTACGCAAGTCAATCCCCATGCACCAAAGCCGTCAAATGCCAGGTGCTATTCGGTTGGCGGGTAAACACAGCTCGATAATCATACGGCGAACCTACAAATTTGCCAAAGATGAAACCCTCCTGTTTCTCCGAGAGTTTTACCTTCACCCATTGATCCATTACACCATCTATCGTATCTGGTTTTACTTCCCAGTCAAGTACCGGCAAAATATCGTAAGAAATGGTTTTTAAAATCTGGCTATTCAAATCCGTTCCGGCTCTTACGCGCACGCCTTGCCCAAGTACCACGCCCATACTGCTGGCATCATACGTATCTGGGAAAGTTGCAGTATAATACGGCGCCATAAAAGTTTGTTTATCCCCATCAAAAGTGCCGCCTAAGGCTAAAATATTTTCCAACGTGGACCAAATCGCCGATGAATCTTTAGGACTATCCAGGTTCCACGCTTCTACAAAAGGCGCTACGCCAGCCGGACCGCCAAAATCAATCTGAATATTTGCATCTACCACTTCCAGCAGTCGAAATTTATCACGTTGCTGAATGATGTCCTTCAAACCTTCGCGAAACACATAAAAAGAAGTATCGGTTGGGGCTTCATCCACCGGATACAGCTTGCCTACTTCCACAATTTGCTTGGTACGCATCGAATCCCGGCGATTTTGAATCAATTTTCCGTATAGTTGACGGATAGAATCCTGATTTACAACGCGTTCTACCGCTTTAGAAGCAGCATTTTCCGCAGCTTTACGATCGTTATTACAACTTACAAGGCTTAAAACGACGATTGGCAAACAATAAAAGGCAAGTTTTCTCAGCATGATAATTCGGTTTTCAGGGGAAAATTAAAAAAAAATTATGAATTGAACGACAAGCAAGCCAGCGAACCAAGTTAAACAAATAAAAATCAGAAAATTAAATCAAACTAGCAAGGCTGTATCTAGTATATGGCTTTTAACGTAATGCAATGAAATAGTTACTTTTTGTATAGCAATAAGTTGATATGAAATATTTGCTGTGGCGGCTGCCCGGCAAATCACTGTTCGAGCATGAGCGTGCTTGATCCGGTGGATCAAGGGTGTTTGCTGAGTTTGATTTGCTTACTTTCCCAAAGGAATCATTATGTGATTAGGCGATGCAAAAAGTAAGAAAGCCTTCATTTAAAGAACTTTTGCTTAAACAAAATTTCCACAGCCAAGAGAGAGCGGTATTATATTAATACAGGACAAAAGTGCTCCTTGTGTGCAATTTAACATTTCAATTTAATGTGTTTAACATGCTAGTGCATGCAATTGCAACTAATAAATCCCCTTCTCCTATTCTTCATCGCCCAGGTCGTCCAAAATATCTTCCGATGTGGCCGTTACCACGCCTTTTTTGAAATGCTGAATGGCAAAGATGCCCGCAATACCCATTAATAAAATAATCCAAAAGAACGGATAACCTTGTCGGGTCGCCTCCAGGAAAGAAAACTCCCCGCTTGGATTTGCCAGTAAGCGCAGGGTCAATAAACTCAAGGGGTAAGGCAATAACAGCGCCAGCAGAAACACCAAAGTCTGTTGCCACCGCAAAGGCTTCAGCCAGCGTTGCGTAATAAAATAAAACGACATGGAAGTCATTACCAGCACCAGTACTTGTAAAACAAGCAACCAGTCGCGATCTAAAAAGCCGTAGAATTGTGTAAACAGCGTGAGTAAAATCAGCTTTTCCAGAAAGTACGCCGCCAATACCACGAAGTACAATTCCACACCGGCTTTCGCCAAATGATTCAACGGTTTGTCTGCCAGCAACCGCAAGGGCAACAAATAAGCGAGCACCACCAGCGCTGCAATGACGAAGATCGAATATTGCGCGTACGATAACCATTCAAAATCGGCTCCGCCAATCCAGTAATGAAGCTCTATGAACCATAAAGCGTACCCTAGCAAAGCTAGCAACAAGCTGTATAAAAAAGGCTTTCCCCAAGCCATCGGCAGTATTGATTAATTGCGACTATACAAACGTTAAATCTACAAAAAACTTGCTTGCTTTTATTCCTGCCCACCGGATTTCTCCCAATAACCAGGATTAAAAAAATCCAGAACCACGCGTTTTGACAAGTGAATGACGCTTTGTAATTCCGGTAAATCATCCTGTGATTGCTACGCGGACAAGTGTGAAATAGAATCGCATGACTGCAAAATGTGATCGCGTAGCTGCAAAATGTAATTGCGTAGCTGCAAAGTATAATCGTGTAGCTGCAAAATGTAATCACGTAACCGCAAAGTATGATCGCACGACTGCAAAGTATAATCGTGTGACCGCAAAATAGAATTGCGTACCTGCAAAGTATGATTGTATAGCTGCAAAGTGTAATCACGTAACTGTAAAGTATGATTGTGTAGCTGCAAAATGTAATTGTGTAGCTGCAAAGTATGATTGCGTACCTACAAAGTATAATCTTGTGGCTGCAATTAATGAATGGAAAATTGCCAGAAGTGAATAGCAAAAATGAAGGAGCGATTTGCCAATTGCAAATAAAAAAGCTTCATCTGAAGACTATTCGTCATCAAATGAAGCTTTTAATCAAAGGAGTGGTAGGGAAGCTTTAGCGCACTACCGTAATATCCCCTTCAAATATTTCTACGAATCCGTCGATGAATTCTATTTCCAGGTAATACACATATACGCCGATGTTGACTTCTCTGCCATTGAAGGTACCGTTCCAACCGAATTGCGGGTCGTTGGGTTGGAATGCACCACGTCGAAACATCATATTGCCCCAGCGATCAAAAATACGCAGTTCTTTAATTCGCACCACGTCATCGCCGGCATTGATTACAAAGAAATCATTGATACCATCGCCATCGGGCGAGAAAGCCGTCGGAATGAATACATTGCGCGCGCGATTGATAAAAACGGTTATTTGATCGGTCGCCGTACACCCCGAAGTATCGGAAATGGTCAGCGCATAGGTAGTTGTTTCTATCGGGCTTACAAAAGTGCGCAGCGCGTTGGGCGTTGATACCGAATCAGCAGGACGCCATTCTATTTTACTTGGATCAAAGTTTGTTAGCCCTACTAATTCTACACTATCGCCCAGTTTTATGGTAAGATCAGGTCCTAAATCTACTTTTGGTTCTGAAGGAGCGAGAATAGCGGTGTTAAAAGTGATTTCGCAGTCGTTGGCATCGCGCACGAACACCCGGTAATTGCCTGCTGCCAGATTATTAATACTATATGGGAATCCATTTATACTCCGATAAGATGTACCATTGAGCGAAACTTCGAAGGGCGCTGCACCACCGCTGATACTGTCAATACGGATGATTCCATTTTTATCACGGGCACAAACGGGACTGCGCGTGCTGTTGCTGACCCTGATTGCTTGTGGTTCGGTGAGTGTAACCGAATCAACGGCGTTGCATCCTGCGGCATCGGTGAGGGTAACGCTGTAGTTGCCTGCCGGAAGACTGGATACTTGTTGCGTAGTAGCGCCGGTATTCCACCGATAGGTGATGGGTACAATGCCATTGGCAGCTTCAGCACGAATACTACCATCCGCTGCTTGGAAACAACTCACTCCAAAACCGAAATAATTCGTCACCACCCTTGCATCGGCAGTAAGCGTACTCACTTGCACGGTTGCGTTGCTGCCTAATTGTGCCGGACAAGAGGTGCCATCTACTGACAGGAAAGTAATGGTGTAAGTGGTGGTACGCCGCGGCGCGACCCGTACCGTAAAGCGATCGGAAATATCATTGAGTGTAAAGGTATTAGTACCATCCGAATAGCGAATGTCGAAAATCGTTGCTCCGCTTAGTCGGAAGGTCAGGGTTGTACTATCACCTGCGCAAATGGTGGCATTTCCTTCAATAGCGCCGCTTATCGCCGGGCGATACCGCAAATTTACCTGGATGATGCTGTCACAACCATTGCGGGCGCCCCCGCGGATGATTTCGGTGCCGGTCAGTCGCGATTGATTGTACGTTGTACCATTTACGGTGAGTGATTCACCAGGACAAAGCACAGTATCGAGTGTCGTTCGCACGGCTGGTAAAAACTGAAGATTGATATTGACAATAGAATCACAACCATTACGGCTAGCGACTGCTAAAATTTCAGTGCCGCGCGGGTTATTTTGATTGTACACTGTACCGTTCATCACTATACTATCGCCTGCACACAAGGTGCGATTCAAGTCAAATGTAGCTCTTGGGAAAAAACTCAAATTGATGTTAATGATTGAATCACAGCCATTTGTACTAGCGCCGATTAATGTCTCCGTACCGCTGGGGTTCAAACGATTATAAGTTCTCCCGTTCACAATGATGGTATCATCTTCACAAATCGTACGATTCAAATTAAAGATTGCCGGGGGCAGGTAGTTGAGGCGTATATTAATCAACGAATCGCAACCATTGGCGCTGGCACCAACCAAAAGCTCTGTACCGCGTGGATTTTGTTCATTATAAACCGTGCCATTAACGGTCAGTGTTTCACCGGTACAAAGCGTTGTATCGATCGTTGTTTCACTCGTGGGGAAAAATTGTAAATTGATATTAACTGTTGAATCACAACCAGTTACGCTAGCGCCGAGCAGCTTTTCCGTTCCACTGGGTGTAGCCCGATTGTACACATTACCATTTACTATGATGCTATCAGTTGCACAAATCGTTGGATTTAATTCAAAAACGGCGGGTGCAAAAAATTGCAATCTTACCTCGACAATGCTGTCACAGCCATTCGCTGCGCCCCCCTGGATGATTTCTGTGCCGACAGTTCGGTTGGCATTGTAGGTCGTACCATTTACGACCAACGATTCACCGGGGCAAAGCGTGGTGTCAATGTTCGTTCTGGCAATTTCCAGGAAAGTAAGCTGCACGTTTATAATTGAATCACAGCTATTTATGCTACTGCCAGGAATCAACTCGGTGCCACTCGGCTTGGCTTGATTATACACCTTGCCGTTCACGATGATACTATCCCCCTCACAGAGCGTAGAATTCAGATCAAAAACTGCCGTAGGAAAAAATTGCAGGTTGACATTGACCAGCGAATCGCAGCCCGTAGCACTGCCCCCAACGAAGATTTCCGTACCTCTTGGATTATTTTGGTTGTAAACTGTACCATTTACCACGATGCTATCGGTGGTACAAATTGTCTGATTCAGATCGAATGTGACTTGGGTAAAAAATTGCAAATTGATATTAATAACTGAATCGCAGCCATTTACGCTTGCATTATTCAGTATTTCCGTGCCGCTTGGATTGGTACGATTGTAAACCCGACCATTGACCACAATGCTGTCATTTTCGCAAATCGTTTGATTCAAGTCAAAAGTCGCCCGTGGGAAAAACTGTAGATTGATATTGATAATGGAGTCACAACCGTTGGCAGCCACACCGACTAATGTTTCTACACCGCTGGTATTCAATTGGTTGTAAACGGTGCCATTTACAATAAGGCTATCGCTTTCGCAAATCGTTTGATTCAAATCGAACGTTACACGCGGGAAAAATTGCAAGTTGATGTTCACAATCGAATCGCAACCGTTAGCAGCCGCCCCAACGAGCGTTTCGGTTCCCTGGGGATTATTCTGATTATAAACCCTGCCATTCACTACGATGCTATCTGTTTCACAAATCGTTGAATTTAAGGTAAATGTGACAGGCGGGAAAAACTGCAAATTAATGTTGACAATTGAATCGCAACCGTGCTCCGCCGCGCCGATGAGCGTTTCGGTACCGCGAGGATTATTTCGATTGTAAACCGTACCATTTACCAGGATGCTATCCGTTTCACAAATGGTTTGATTCAAATCAAAAACAGCGGGCGGATAAAAGCTCAGATTCACAGTGATGATAGAGTCACAGCCATTGGCGGCATCACCAAACAGCCTTACCTCACCTTGCGGTACCGCCTGATTGAATACCTGACCATTGATCACCAGACTATCTGTACTGCACAGCGTAAGCGCAACGGTGTCACGTGAAATAGGCTTTATGACTAATGTGTCTGTCCGATTCAGTGAAGTTTCACAATTCGCATCGCGCAGGCGCAGGAGTTGTAAAATGAGAAAACCATCGGTGATACGGAAATCGGCAGGACAAATTGCTAAAGTATCGCGATTGGAATTAATATTTATCGTTCGAGCAATAGGTCCAGTATTGGTAGATATTTGATAATCAATAGAAAATGGCGGCGTTCCGGTCAATTCTATGTCCAAATTAAAGCAATCATCTTCACATACAATGCTGCTGTAAGAAATGGTGACATCAGGTGAAGGAAACTGCGTACCGATCTGCACATCACCATTGATAATACAATTATTGGAATCAGTTGCAGTCAATCTATAATTGCCAGGTGCCAGCCCGGTGGGGTCTTTCGTACCATCGAGCGAGTCAACATTCCAATCATAACGAATAGGTTGAGCTGCGCCGGTGATTGTAGTCAAGATGGAGCCATTGTTTTCGGATGCACAAGTGGCATCGGTACCGGTCAGATCGATCGTCACATTACAACCCAAAATACCAATGGCAAAACTACAGGTAGTAGTGCAACCATTGGCATCGGTAAGGGTGAGATCGTAAGTTCCACCTGCCAGATTAGCAATCGTGACCGTATCTGCTGCATTGACGGTTCGTGTACCGGGGCTTGCCCCTGACCAGGTCAATTGAAACGGCGCCGTACCATTCGTTAAAATCACTTGTGCGCTGCCATCCGCAGCATTGGTAGCGGAGGCGGGGCTTTGTGCAGCACAACGGAGTTCCAGCGGTACTGGTTCGGTAATGGTGGTCGTTACAATCGTCGAGCAATTATTACTATCCGTAACCATTACCTGATAATCTCCGGCAGCTACATTCGTGATATTTTGCTGACCATCCAGCGTAGTGCCATTCCAATCAAAGCGGAATGGAGCATTGCCAAGAACAATTACTTCCATTGTACCGTCTTGACCGGCATTGCAAGTCACATTTTTGGTACGAATGCTTGCCGTTGGATTCACATGAATCGTTGCCAGGAAAGTATCTTGGGTGGTGCAGGAGCCATTGCTATTGAACGCGTATAAAGTGGTGGTAGTTTTAATGGTATCGCCAGGAGCAAAGCGGGTACCCGCACTATTCGGCTGGGTAAAGTAAGCGGCATTGTTCGTGAGATTCGTGCCTTGAATTGCTGGTAGGATCAATTGTTCACAAGCACTAAGATCACTGATCGGGTTTAAGACCGGCGCAGGTTGAATAGTCAGGGTAAACTCGTCTTGGGCGGCGCAAGAGCCGTTATCATCAAAAATGTAAAAAGTGCCGGTAGTTTGAATGGTATCGCCCGCTACCAATCGTGTACCCCTACCGTCCGGTTGTGTAAAATAAGCCTGATTACCACTTAATCCGGTGCCATTTATACTCGGTAAAACGTACAAAGCACAGGTGGTTTGATCATTAATAGGCGTGAATACCGGCGCTTGTAAAATAGTAATCATTACACTTTCTTCATCGCTGCAGCCGGTGGCACCGTCATAAATAAAGAGGTTGGTATTGGTTTGGATGGTATCGCCAGCAACAAATCGGATGCCGCCACCATTCGACTGTGTAAAATAAGCCTGATTACCAGTGAGATTATTTCCGGTAATCGTTGGCAATACGTAGAAGCTACATTGGGTCACGTCTGCCAGATCATTTACGGTGGGCGTTGTCGCAATCGTTACCGTAAAAGTATCTTGTTGCGCACAGATGCCATCATTATCAAAGACATACAGGGTTTGAGAAGTATTAATGACTGTTCCCGGATTCAAGCGGGTACCTGTACCACCCGAAGCCGTAAAATAGGCTTGATTGCCACTGAGATTCGTGCCGGTAATAGTGGGGAGGGTAAAAGCGTTACAAACAGTCGTATCCTGGATTGGATTGATTTGCGGACCATTGGTAATATTAATACGAACGGTTTGTTCATTAAAACAAGTCGCCGTGCCATTGTAAATATAAAGCGTTTGGGAACTGGTGATACGATTACCCGGATTGAATCGGGTACCTGTTGCACCCGGACCAGTATAATATGCCGAAGCTCCTGGAGTAAGATTGGTGCCGGTGATAGCCGGTAACGTAAAACCCCCACAAATACTGGTGTCGCGAAGATCATTCACCCGTGGACCGGGTGTGACCGTGATGGAAAAACTTTCCTGGTCGTTGCAAGTAGCCGTTCCATCATATATGAATAAGTTTCTATTGGTTCGAATGGTATCGCCGGGTAAAAATCTGGTGCCGGTACCATTTGTTCCGGTATAATAAGCTCGCCCGTTGGTGAGCGTAGAGCCGGTAATCTGGGGCAGTACATAAGCATCGCAGGCATTCTGGTCGGGAATATCGTTCAATTCTGGCTTGGGGGTAACGATTACCTGAAAAGTAGTTTGTGCCGTACACCCCGGAAATCCATCAAAAATATACAGCAGGCGGGTAGTGGTGATTTCATCCCCCGGAGAAAAAGTTTGTCCGCCTCCATTCGGAGCTGTATAATACAATTCATTACCAGTTAAATTTGTACCGGTAATGGGTGGTAATTCATATAGTCCACAAGCATTTTGCGTACCAATTGCATTAAGCGTTGGGCGTACATTCTCATCAATATCAATAGAAGCTTCATTTCCACAACCTAGCGCATTGGTAACCGTTACGGTATAAGTACCACCGCGATTGATGTTATTAATGGCAGTTGTAGCACCATTTGACCAGCGATAAGAAGTAATACCTGCACCAGTCGCAGTAAGATTAAGCGTAGAACCTAAACAAATACTGGTTTGTCCTCCTGCCGGATTGATGGTTACATTAGGCGGACTGCCACCGTTTACCGTGAAAGAACGCCTACCAATGCAGCCGTTTGCATCGGTCACGGTTACTTCGTACGTGCCCGGAGCGTCTATTGTGATGGTGCGACCGGTTTGCCCCGTATTCCATTCATAATTGCTAAAATTTTGGGTGACGGTAAGTGTCCCGTTTCCACCATCGCACAACTGCGTAGTACCAGTGATGGTAACCACCGGAGCCGGTGCCAATGTTATATTCCGGGTTGCTGTAGCCCGGCAACCTCCGGCAGTAGTCGCCGTAACGGTATAAGTACCTGGGGCAGTCACTTGAATGGTCTGTCCATTATCCCCATTGCTCCAGGTATAATCGGCAAAACCGGGGCTGGCACTCAAATTAATGCTGCCGCCGTCACACACCGAAGTGGGACCTGTAATTGCAACCGTAGCCGTTGAATTGCCACGTATCACAATGTTGTCAATAAAATAAGTCTCATCCACTGCTTTGTTGCCTCCCGTCACTCGAATACTGAGTGTGTTGCCAACGATGCCAGTAATCGTTTTTGTACCTAGCCCACCGCCGCCACAAATGTAACCGCCGGGAAAAAGTTGATAAGGTCCACCATTGACGCTGTATTCTACCACTAACTGGTCATGGCTGTTATTACAGGAGAAAAGCGGTGCACCAGGCGAATCGCATTCAAAACCACCAGCACCTCCTAATGAAATGGATGCCGTAACATTACAGCCATTGATTTCAATGGGACCCACTTCAAACACATTGTCGGTTTGCCCTCCTCCCAAGCAACCAGCCCCGCCACAACTGCCTTCCATATCGCGCCATTCAAAGCGCCCACTGAAGACGCCGACGCGCGAAGCACCGGTTCCATCACAATCGGAGCCATCCCCATTCCATCTATCGCCTCCCGTTGTACCATCAGGATAAGTGCTAAAGTCCTCTGAATAAATCGTTACCAATTGTGCCTGTACAATATTGGTCAGACACAGAAAAAACAAGCAAATGATAAAAATTCTCATGTATGAGGTCTGTTTTATGTTATGACGTGTAGTTTAGCCAGAAGTAGCGGCAAAATTAATTTTTTTGGGAACTTTTGCTGGAGATAGTAATGTTAACCACAGATTAATTAACGACTATTTGTCTGGAAAGGGCGTTATATGTTAAATTACGTTTGTATAACGTAGGGTGGCTTAGAATTTACATGCAATAATCGAAAAAAACAGCGATTTTTTATGTAAAAACTATTACCTTAGTTTTTGAAAAAGATTTTATCTTTGCACCCGCCTTTGCCGGCGGTAGTATAAAAGTTCTTTAAAATGGATCCCTTGATACAATATTCCTTACCGGTAAGGGGGTTGCGCGTGGGAGCACATCGGTTTGATTTTCAGGTGGATAAAGCTTTTTTTAGCCAGTTTGAAGATTCGCCGGTGCAAGAAGGTGCTGTCAATGTAACGCTTACGCTGGATAAGCGACCGGATATGTTGCTACTGGAATTTGACTTCGCCGGCACTGTAAAAACCGATTGTGATCGATGCCTGGCACCTATCAATCTTCCAGTTAAAGATACGCAACATCTGATCGTAAAATTCAGTGAAACGGAAGAAGCAGAAGATGCCGACGTCATCTATGTTCAACCTGACATTCAACAATTGCACGTGGCAAAGTATGTTTATGAGTACATCATACTCTCGATGCCAATTATAAGGGTGTACAATTGTGAAGATGAAGCGGTTCGACCCTGCAACCAGGAAATGCTTCGGTATTTACAAAATGGCAATGACGAAGCAGAACCGGAAACCACTACCGAAAGCAACCCAATTTGGGAAGAATTGAAGAAATTAAATAAAAACGATAATTAAACATAAATGTGAAATTTGAAAGATGAAATTTGAAAAATCGGTTAGAATTTCTCCTTTCTTATCTCTCATTTCAAATTTTTATAGCAATGGCACATCCCAAGAGTAGAATTTCGAAGATGCGCAAGCACAAGCGCCGTACGCACCATAAGGCAGCGATTCCACAAATTGCTACTTGCACCACTACCGGCGAACGTCATGTGTTGCACCACGCTTACTACGACAGCGAAGGTAATATGTACTATCGTGGTAAGATGCTGAAAAAAGCGGCTGCCGAAGACGAAGCATAACCATTCTTATGTTGAGAATAAAAGAATATAGCTCCCATCCGAACTTAGTGCGATGCGGGGCTTTTCTTGTTAAAATTGGTGTTAGAGTACGATAGTACGTCGGAGTTTTAGAAACGCTAACACCAAAACACCTAACGCTAAAACACCATGAAAAAAATCATCAATACGCCAAAAGCGCCTCTGCCAATTGGTCCTTACAATCAGGCAGTTATTGCAAATAATACATTATATATTTCCGGGCAGATTGCCATTAATCCTGAAAACGGCGAGCTAGTCACCAATGACATTGAAAGCGAAACCCGTCAGGTGATGGAAAACCTGCAAGCCATTCTTACCGAAGCCGGACTGACCTTTGAAAATGTGCTGAAAGCCTCGGTTTTTGTGAAAGATATGCATCTGTTTAGCCGTATTAACGCGGTTTATAGCCAATATTTTAACGAAGCTACCGCGCCTGCGCGTGAATTGGTGGAAGTGGCGAATCTGCCACGCTTTGTCAACATCGAAATTTCAATGATTGCTGCGGTTAGTTGAAAGGTTAAAGGGGTGAAAGGTTGAGTTTTAAATGCAATCAACCGCTCAACGGATCTTCAACGGTGTCCAACTATGATTAAGCTCTGAAAAATGGAAAAAAAACGCGTCCTTTCTCTCATTCAGCCCACCGGCGACATGCACTTTGGCAATTATTTTGGCGCCGTTAAAAACTGGGTGAATTTGCAGTCTGAATACCAATGTTTTTATGGCGTGGCGAACTATCATGCCATGACGATGCCTTACGACTCAAAAAAACTGGTGGAAAATACTTGGGAACTGATTTTCAATCTGATGGCAACGGGTATTCAACCCGAAAACCTTTTTATTCAGTCGTTGGTGCCAGAGCACGCTGAGTTGAACTGGATTTTTACCTGCTTTTGTTCTTACGGGCAGCTGAGTCGTATGACCCAATTCAAAGATAAGAGCAAGCAGAGCGAGGAGAGTGCGGATAATTTTATCTCCGCGGGGCTGCTGACCTATCCGGTGTTGCAAGCGGCGGATATTCTCATTTATCGTGCTGACTTTGTGCCGGTGGGCGATGATCAGGATCAACATTTAGAATTGGCACGTAATATTGCTCAGCGTTTTAATAACCAAGTAAATAAAGAGTACTTAATATTACCAAAAGCATTACATACCGAGGTGCCGCGGGTAATGTCCACTGCCGATCCCACGCGTAAAATGAGTAAAAGCGCCGGTGAAAAACATTATATCAATATTTTTGCTGAGCCGGATCGCATTCGCAAACAGATCAAATCAGCGGTGACCGATACCGGCGATACCCCAGCGGGTGAGATGAGTCCGGGCGTAAAAAATCTCTTTTCGCTGCTGCGGGCAAGTGATAAAATGGATGCGTATAATGTATTAATGGCTCATTATGAAGTTGGTACATTAAAATATGTTGAACTGAAAGAAGCTGTAGCCGAAGCCTTGGTGGAGGTGAGCAATCCCTTCCGCGAGCGAAAAGCCGAAATTCAAGCGAATAAAAAAGAGATCAAAGAGCAAGTGAAAGCTTCTTCTGCGCTCATTCGCCAGCGCGCGCAGGAGACCATTCGCCAGGTAAAAGAATTATCAGGATTATTAAATGTTAAGTTTTAATATTATAAAGATTCGTCGATGTGCTAATTATTAGTATATCAGCAAATTACAATAGCCATGAAAATTATTTGTATTGGGCGCAACTACGCCGAGCACGCAAAAGAACTGAAAAATGAAATTCCTGACAAGCCAGTGGTCTTTATGAAGCCTGCCTCGGCTTTGCTGGTAAACAATAAGCCATTGTATTATCCGGAATTTACGCAAGACCTTCATTATGAGGGAGAAATTGTATTAAAAATTTGTAAAAATGGTCGGCACGTGCAGCCGGAATTCGCCAGCGAATATTATGATCAAATTGCGTTTGGCATTGATTTCACGGCACGCGACTTGCAGGATCAGCTCAAAAAGAAAGGGCATCCCTGGGAAATTGCCAAAGGTTTTGACGGCTCGGCAGCCTTGAGCGATTTTATTGATATTGACAAAGTGAACCGCGAGGGTATTGAGTTCAAATTGCGCCTGAACAATGAAGTGGTGCAGCACGGCAATACCAATGAAATGATGTTTTCTTTTGATGCGATTATCGTGTACGTTTCCAAATTTTTTAAACTGCAAATGGGCGACCTGATTTACACGGGCACCCCGGCAGGCGTAGGTCCGGTGAAAATTGGCGACAAGCTGGAAGGATTTATTACCATGAAAGATGGCAAAACCGAGCACGTGCTAACGTGTGACATTCGCTAAAATCAGAATTTGAATACTTCCAACTTGGCAAAAGCTGTAAGGTTTTTGAATCTTATGGCTTTTACATCTCATTGCTCTGTCGAAGCCTTGTCATCTTTTTAGAAAGATAAAGCTACATTTCTCCAAAATTTCTATTTTTGCACCGCTTTTCTAACGATTTGAAAATTAATCATATTCAAAATGCCATATTTATTTACCTCTGAATCTGTTTCGGAAGGGCACCCGGATAAAATAGCCGATCAGATTTCCGACGCACTTGTTGACCACTTTCTTGCCTTCGACCCCCAATCGAAAGTAGCTTGCGAAACATTGGTGACTACCGGTCAGGTTGTGCTGGCAGGCGAAGTAAAGTCGAGCACTTACCTGGA
>JBKBWT010000001.1:0-1149 GCA_046314415.1 Saprospiraceae bacterium | reverse complement strand
AATACATGTTTGAAGCACACTCCTGCGGGGTGTTGTCGGCTATCCATGAGCAATCCCCTGACATCAACCGCGGCGTGGAGCGCGGCAACCCCGAAGATCAGGGTGCTGGCGACCAGGGGATGATGTTTGGCTATGCTACCAGCGAAACGGATGACTATATGCCATTGTCGCTTGACCTGGCACATAAGATTTTACAAGAATTGGCGGCTATCCGTCGGGAAAATAACGAAATTAAGTACTTGCGTCCGGATGCAAAATCACAAGTGACCATTGAATACAGTGACGACCATAAGCCTCAACGTATTGACACGATTGTGGTTTCGACCCAGCACGATGATTTTGACGAAGATGAAGCGATGTTGGCAAAGATTCGCGAAGATATTATCAATATTGTCATTCCGCGCGTAAAAGCCAACCAAAAACCTGAAATTCAGGCACTTTTCAATGATAAAATTACATATCATGTCAATCCGACGGGTAAATTTGTAATCGGCGGTCCGCACGGTGATACGGGCTTAACCGGTCGCAAGATCATTGTCGATACTTACGGTGGCAAAGGTGCGCACGGCGGTGGCGCTTTCTCGGGTAAAGACCCTTCCAAAGTGGATCGCTCGGCAGCATACGCCACGCGGCATATTGCCAAAAATCTCGTAGCGGCGGGCGTTTGTGATGAAGTGTTGGTGCAGGTTTCTTACGCCATCGGCGTTGCTAAACCGACGAATATTTACATTCAAACCTATGGCACTGCCAAAGTAAAAATGAGCGACGGTGAGATTGCCCAAAAAGTAGCCGAAATTTTTGATATGCGTCCTTACGCAATTGAAAATCGCCTGAAATTGCGCAATCCAATCTACTCAGACTCAGCCGCTTATGGGCACATGGGGCGTAAACCGGAAGTGAAAAAAGTAGTGGTATCCGATGGCTCCGGCAATCGCAAGGAAATGGAAGTCGAAACGTTCACCTGGGAAAAACTCGACTACGTGGACAAAGTAAAAGCCGCTTTCGGTATATAATAAAATGATTTTTTATTATAAAAACTGAGATTACGCAGGTAAAAAATTAGGAAAAAAAAGTTCTTTGACAGTTACGACCTTTGGAGGATGAAATTTCCAGCTACTTTCGAGTTGTATGTGGACTATTTGATAGCCA